>DGEY01000008.1:0-2573 GCA_002391385.1 Firmicutes bacterium UBA3914
AACGCTACTTTCACTTTCTAATCCGAACAAAAGAACACATTCAACTCGTCGCAACAGGGTGGCATTGGGTCTTCGATCCTACAGTAGCTTGACGCTATCTGAAATGCCTTCCACTATTGACAAGGGCACCGCGGTTAAGTTATACTGTGTTCAATTTATATATACAACCACTACTCTTATCCAGAGAGGCGGAGGGACTGGCCCAATGAAGCCCGGCAACCACTGCGCAGCCCGCGCAGCCGGTGCCAATTCCTGCTGAACCAGTGGTTCAGGAAGATGAGAGGAGAGGACAGCGATTTGGCAAGCTAGATGGATCGGACCTCTTCTTTCGAGAAGGGGTCTTTTTTGTAGGGAAAAGGAGGGGACGGCTTGATCCAGCTTAAGAACGTGGCCAAAACCTTTCGGGGGAAAAACGAAGTGCAGGCCCTAACGGGCATCAACCTGACCATTCCCCCGGGGCAGATCTACGGAATCATCGGCCAAAGCGGTGCGGGCAAATCCACCCTGCTGCACTGCATCAACCTTCTGGAAAGGCCAGATAGCGGAGAGGTCTGGGTGGGGGGCATCCCCATGACCAGCCTTGGCCCCCAGGAGCTGCGGGGAGCCCGGCGCAAAATGGGCATGGTTTTCCAGCATTTCAACCTGCTCAGCTCCCGCACTGTGTTCGGCAACATCGCCTTCCCCCTGGAACTGAACGGAACGCCCAAGAAAAAGGTGCGGGAAAGGGTCCATGAGCTGGCGGAGCTGGTGGGCCTCACCGATAAACTGCAGGCCTATCCCCACCAGCTCAGCGGCGGACAGAAACAGCGGGTGGGCATCGCCCGGGCCCTGGCCACCCAACCGCAGGTGCTGCTCTGTGATGAGCCCACTTCCGCCCTGGACCCGGAGACAACCGGCTCGGTCCTGCGTCTGCTCCAGGCCATCAACGAACGGCTGGGACTGACCATCGTCCTGGTCACCCATGAGCTCCCGGTCATCCAGGCCATCTGCCATGCGGTGGCGGTGCTCGACGGGGGCACCGTGCAGGAAGCAGGGCCCGTGGTGGAAGTGTTCACCCATCCCCAGTCGGAAGCGGCCCAGCGCCTGCTGCAGGGCTTCCTGACTGTCAGCTTTTCCCCGCCCCAGCTCAGCCCAGAGGGCAGCCTGATCCGGCTCACTTTCCTCCAGGAAAAGGCCAACCAGCCCATCATCTCCCGGATGGTCCGCCAACACGGGGTGGAAGTGAACATCCTCTTCGGACGCATAGACCAGATGCAGGGCTCGCCCTTCGGGATGCTCTTGGTGGAGCTGCGGGGCAGTCCCGAGGAAAAGGCTGCCGCCCTGAACTACCTACAGGTAAACGGCGTGGAAGTGGAGGTGTTGAGCTCATGAACCAAGCTGCCTTGAGCCTGCTGTGGCAGGCCACCCAGGAGACGCTGCTCATGGTGGGCGCTGCCACCGTTTTGGCGGTGTTGGGGGGTTTGCCCCTGGGTATCCTTCTGGCGGTAACCGGACCCGGCGGCATTTTGGAAAAGGGCTGGCTGAACCGCACCCTGGGCGCCGTGGTCAACCTGGGCCGTTCCGTACCTTTCATCATCCTCATGGTGGCCATTATTCCCTTCACCCGCCGGATTGTGGGCACCTCCATAGGGACCACGGCAGCCATTGTGCCCCTCACGGTGGCAGCCATCCCCTTTCTGGCCCGCTTGGTGGAAGGGGCTTTGAAGGAAGTGGACCCGGGGGTGATCGAGGCCGCGGAAAGCATGGGGACAGCTCTCCTGCAGATCATCTACAAGGTGCTCCTCCCGGAAGCTTTGCCCGCGTTGGTTCTGGCCATCACCGTCACCGCGGTGAACCTGGTGGGCTACTCGGCCATGGCCGGGGCCATTGGCGGAGGCGGTTTGGGGGATCTGGCCATTCGCTATGGCTACCAGCGCTTCCGCGGCGACATCATGCTGCAGACCATCGCCATCTTAGTCCTGCTGGTGCAGGGCATGCAGATGCTGGGCGATAGGATCGCCCAAAAACTCTACCACCGCGAGTAAGGAGGTTGTTCTAGGGTGAAAAGAAGACTTATCGCCGCAGTTGTTTCCCTGTTCCTACTGGCCGGTTCCCAGGCGGGCCTGGCCGCGACGCTGAAGGTTGGTGCTACACCGGTTCCCCATGGGGAGATTCTGGAAAGGGTCACAGCCCTTCTGGAGGAACGGGGCATCACCCTGGAGGTTGTGGAGTTCACCGACTACGTCCGTCCCAACCTGGCCCTACAGGATGGGGACCTGGACGCCAACTTCTTCCAGCACGTCCCCTATCTGGAATCCTTCAACCAGGATGCCGGAACCAGCTTGGTGGCCCTCGCGGGCATTCACATTGAACCGTTAGGCGTCTTTTCCGAGAAGGTGGCCTCCCTAGGCGAGCTGCCCGCCAGGGCCTCCATCGCCATCCCCAACGATGCCACCAATGGGGGCCGGGCACTCCTGCTCCTGCAGGAAGCGGGCCTGATTGCCGTGGATCCTGCAGCGGGCATCACACCCACCATTTTCGACATCACCGAGAACAAGCTGCAGCTGCGCTTTGTGGAACTGGAAGCGGCGCAG
>DGEY01000008.1:2748-23327 GCA_002391385.1 Firmicutes bacterium UBA3914
ACGCCATCTTCCTGGAGGGCGCTGAATCCCCCTATGTCAATGTGATCGCGGTCCGGGCCGGCGATGAGCAGCGGCCGGAGCTCCAGCAGCTGGTGGAGGCCCTGCTCAGTGACGAGATCCGCGCCTTCATTATGGAGAAATACGAGGGTGCGGTGGTACCGGTCTTTTAAGGCAAAAGGGTGCTTTCCTGCAGCTGGAAGGCACCCTTTTTCTACAGTTTGAGGGTCCCGCAGCGGGCCCCTTGTTTTAGGCCAGAATCCTCACGCCATAGGGCTCCAGCACCACTTCCGCCGGCTTACGCTTGGCGTCAGCGAGCAGATCCCGCAGCTGCCTGGGTTTTCGCCCGGGCCAGCTGATCTGCCTGAGGTCAACCCGCTGCTCCTCGGGGGAGTTGTTCAAAAGGACCAAGACCTGCTCCCGGCCCTGGAAGCGCACAAACCCGTACACGTTGGTGATGCTGTCCGCCCAGACGGTGCGGGTCCGTCCGGTGCGCAGCACAGGCTGCTCCCTGCGCAGGGCGATGAGCCGCTGGTACCAGCGGAAAAGTTCCCGATCCTGCTCCGCTTCATCCCAGAGCATGCCCCGCCGGCAGTCGGGGTCGGTCAGGCCGACCATGCCCACCTCGTCGCCGTAGTAGATCATGGGTGAGCCCTCATAGGTCAGCTGGAAAGCCGCGGCCAGGGCCAATTTGCGCACATCCCCGCCGCAGCTGGTGAGGAAGCGCTCCGTATCGTGGCTGTCCAGGAGGTTGAACATGGCCAGGTTCACGGCATGGGTATGGTTCACCTGCACCTTGGCCAAACGGCTGGCGAAGGAGCGGGCCCTGATGGTGCCCTTGGCAAAGAAGTCGAAGCAGGCGTGCTGCAGAGGGTAGTTCATCACCGCATCGAACTGATCGCCCCGCAGCCAGTCGCTGGCCTCGTGCCAGACTTCCCCCACGATGAGGGCATCGGGCTTGACGCCCTTCACCGCCCTGCGGAACTCCCGCCAAAACTCGTGGTCTATTTCATTCGCCACATCCAGCCGCCAACCATCGATGTCGAATTCTCTGATCCAGTAGACCGCCACATCCAGCAGGTACTGCCGCACATCGGCGTGCTGGGTCATGAGCTTGGGCATGGTGGCAATTTGGTGGGCGAAGGTCTCGTAATTAGGAGGGTCGGTCTGCACCGGGAAGCCCTCAATGTTGAACCAGTGGGCGTAGGGGGACTGCCTGCCTTTCTCGAGCACATCCTGGAAGGCAAAAAACTCGCTGCCGCAGTGGTTGAACACGGCATCCAGGACGATCTTGATCCCGTGGCTGTGGCAGAGGGCCACCAGTTCCCGCAGATCCTCCGCATCGCCGAAGTGGGGATCGATGGTGTAGTAGTCCGCCGTGTCGTACTTGTGGTTGCTGGGGGAGGCAAAGATGGGTGTTAAGTAGATCACCTCCACTCCCAGCTCCACCAGGTGGGGGAAGCGGTGGATAATGCCCCTGAGATCGCCCCCTTTGAAACTGGTGCGGGTAGGCGGCAGTTCCCACGGCTCCACATCCGGCGGGTCGTTTTCGGGATCGCCGTTGGCAAACCGCTCGGGGAAGATCTGGTAGACCACCGCCCCCTGGGCCCACTGGGGCGGCTCCCAGAGATCCCCTGGGGCGATGTAGGGGTAGTGGAACTGGGTGTTGGGCTGCAGATCCTCGAAAAAGCTCTTTTCCGTGTAAAACAGAGTCTGCCGGCCGTCATCCAGCACGAAAACATAGCCAAAGCGCTTGGTCGCCAGCTGTACATCAGCTTGGTAGTAGGAAAACAGCTCATCCTCAGCGGCAATGCTCATCTCTTCTGTAAGTGTAGGCGAACTGCCGTAGCGGTCCCAGTACAAAACGGCAACCCGCTTAAGATCTCCCCTGGCCGCCCGCAGTGTCAAGCGCAGCCTGTCCGGGCCCACAGGGTAGGCGTAACTTCCATGGGCCACATGATACACCGCTTCCCTCAGCATACTCTCACTCCTCTTTTCCGCAAACGTTAGCACACTTTGTCTATTCGCATTCTTCGGGAGTTTCCCTGCCACCAAAAGGCAGGACAATCCCGGCCCGCCAGTGCCACCCCCGCTGGCTGTCCAGCCCTGTGGCCAAAACCACCTGGGGTAGGGGCGTGAGGATCACACCCACATCGGCGCGCCAGGAGGCACTGGGTAGAAGGCCGAACACCCCTTCAGCGTAAATTGTGCACCAAGGAGTGAGCTGGTAACCGGCGGCCTGGCCCAGTTCTAAAAGGGTGAGCCCTCCCTTCCGCTGCAGGGCGCCCCGGGAGAGGAACAGCCACTTGTCCCGGGCCCAGGCCTGCTTAAAGCGCAGCCCCAGTTCACTGCCGGAGGATCGGGAGTGGAAATAGCCTTCCCAGGGCAGGTGCTTCAGCTCCACGCGCAGCTGGCCGGGTTCCAGGGCCAGCTGGAGTCTGGTGTTTCCGCCCGGTTTGAAGCTGGCCGTGAACCGCTGGGGCCGAAGTTCCAGCTGCAGAGCGCCATCCCGGCTGGCCAGCCACACCGTCCGCGCCCGCAGGGCGCCGCCCCAGGTCCAGTTTTGACCGCTGAAGCGCAGGCGTACATCCCCCAGCTCCACATGCAGCCGCCACCGGTCCTTGACGTAGGCTGCGGCAAGGGCAGGGCTCTGTCCTTCGGCCTGGGGCAGTTCCACGGAAAACCGCCAGCTGCCCGCGGTAAAGCTTCCGTGGTAGGCGGAAGTGGTGCGGCGCCACCGCCAGCTGCCCTCCGCCGCCTGATCCAGGAGGGTCAGGGAAGCACGGGCCTTTCCTGGCGAGCCCTCCACCGAGAGAGCTCCCCAGCGGAAAGTGAACCCCCGATCCCCTGCGTCCAACAGCCACTTGGCAGATCCCGCGGCCACCCGCCAGGAAAACCCCTCATCCCAAAGCAGGATGGGCACGAAAAAGCTGGAAAGCTCCGCTCCCTCCACCTCAACCGTGTGTACCAGGCTTTCCCCGAGGGGCAGGCCGGTCCAGATGGGCTGGGCAGGGTCTGCCAGGGGCAGGATGGCATTGAGCCTCCCGCTGGGGACCGTCACCGGCTGCCCTGCCTGGGCCAGGCGCCCTTGGGGCAGAAGCAGCGCCCCTCCTTCCCCCTGTACGGCGATCCTTTCCACACCTCCGTAGTCGAACCAGCCGCGCCGCACCTCCAGGTCCAAAACGGCCTGGAGTCCCTGCCAGCTGGCCTCCACGCTGGCTGTCCCTTCCTCCCAGGGCAGCAGGGCCTGCACGGTCCCTTGTAGCTCGTGGCTGCCGGGGGGCAAGGGCGGCAGGTTCAAGCTGAGGTTAGAGCCGCTGCCGCTGGCCTCCAGCTCTTCACCGGCCAAAGACCAGCGGGAACTGAGCCAAAGCTCCGGGCTGCCCGCAAGGACCAAGGTGCCCGGCGGTGCCGGCCCCTGGAGAAGGAGGCTCACCTCCACCCGCTCGCCCGCTTCTAGACTCAAAAACGGAGGCAGCCAGGCCAGTTGGGCTTCTGACTCTCCCAAGGGCCGGCCCAGGGCTTGGGTAGACTCATCGGGCACCTTAGGGAGCAGCTGCTGCCCCCGGTAGAAAAGCCGATCGTCCGCCGCCACCCGAAACCACTCCTGGGCTGGAAGGGGGATGAACTCGCCTTTCCGTTCCACTTCCGCTTCCCAGGTCCAAAGGGGTAGAACCCAGAAGGCCTCCGCGAGCTCTAGTCCCACAAGGCCCTGGGCACCCTCCAGGGACACTGCCAACTCCCAGGTGTGGGTTCCCGCGGGAAAGGGGAGCTGGCAGCGGAGCTCCAGCTCCAGCCGGCCCCGGTAGGGTCCGCTGCCTTCCAGGAGGGTCCCCTCCCGCAGCATCCCGCTTTCACCGGCGCTGAAGGTCAATCCCGGGGAAGCGCTCGCCAGAAGGCGCCAGGGTCCCGGGGCATCCAGCCACAGGTCCAGCGTCTGCTGGAAAACGGCCTCCTCCTGCCTGGGCCCGGCCTTTTGATGCAAACGGGGCGTTTCCGCCTGCAGGGGAGCTGCAAGCAAAAACACCCCTAAGAGCACGGAGAGGCATCTCATGGCCCTTCACCCAGCTGCAGCGGCCGGATCTCCACGTTCTCAACCCAGCCCGGCAGGCTCACCTCCAAACCCCGGCAGCGCCCGGGAAGCACCAGGCCGCTCTGGACCCGGCGGGTTTCCCCCAGCTGGCCTGCGGCATCGAAGAGGAGGAGTTCCCCCTCCCAGAGTCCATGGCTAAGTCCACTGTTTTCCAGCGTGAGGGTGAGGGCCTTTCCGCTGCGCTCCCAGGCGGCAACACCAACCCGGGGGCGCTGCTGCCCGGTGGAAAGCAGGAAGAGCACCGCCAGGCGGGTGGGTGGGCCAGACCGGACAGGCCTGACCAGGAGAGCGGCATAGAGCTGCTGGACGTCAGCCTGGAGGACACGCACCGCTACCTCCACGCTTTCCCCGGGCTGAACCACCAACCGGCTGGGTTCCACCGCCAGCAGCCCCTCGGCCCGCTTGACGCTGTCGGGATCCTCCAGGAGTACCACACTGCCTGCAGGGTCCTGGTCAAAGAGGGCCCAAGACAGTTCCAGCTCCAGGGGCTTTTGCCCTTCCTGGCGCAGGAGCACGGCGAAGCTCTGGCCGGCCTTGACCTGCTCGGCTTCGATGATCACTGGCGAGACCGAGAGCTTAGCCTGCAGGGGTACCCAGCTCACCAACAGCACAGCAGCTAAACCCCAAAAGAGCCTTCTCATAGTACGGGCACCAGGGTGAACTCAATCTGGAAGGTGTATGTATCGGGAGCGTCGCTGAAGCCGCCGGTAAAGCGCAGCGGCACCTGGACCAGGACGCCCGCGGCGCCAGTTTCGGGCTGTTTCCGCATCAGGACCCTATCACCTGACCCCAACTGGTGCCAAAGACCTTCGCTGTCCTGCACCTCCAGCTTTCCCGGCGCAGCCGTTCCCCCGTGGTAGCCCACCCGCAAATCCCAGGCCACATTGGACCACACCTGAATCTCCAGGGTCTCCTCGACCCTCTCCCCGGGCATCACCGCTTCCAGCACCACCGTCTGCTGCGCGGAAATGCTGAAGCCGGGGAGAATCTCCACCTGCACGGTGATTACGCCTTGAGCCTGGACCGCCGCGCTGAGGAGGGCAGTCAGGATCAAAGCTAGGAAAATGACGCTTTTCTTCGCCATCGCTTGCCTCCTTCTGGCGATAGACCCTGGGTTGATTATACAATATACTTACATTTCTGTCAATTAACCGTTTTCTGAACTATACCTTCGAAAAAAGTGGAGCCGCAGCTCCACTGGGTTAACCCTTGAGTACATCCACCTTGTCCAGGCGCTCCCAAGGCAGATCCAGATCCAGGCGGCCGAAATGGCCATAGGCCGCCACCTGTCGGTAGATGGGCCGCTGCAGGTTGAGGTCGCGGATGATGGCCGCGGGGCGCAGATCAAAGTGCTTGCGGATGAGCTGTTCGATCTCCCGGTCGGGGATGACCCCTGTCCCGAAGGTATCCACGTGGAGGGAAACAGGGTTGGCCACTCCGATGGCATAGGCCAGCTGCAGCTCCACCCTTTTGGCCAGCCCGGCAGCGACGACGTTCTTGGCCACATAGCGGGCGGCGTAGGAGGCGGAGCGGTCCACTTTCGTGGGGTCCTTGCCGGAAAACGCTCCTCCGCCGTGGCGGGCACAGCCGCCGTAGGTGTCCACGATGATCTTCCGGCCGGTGAGGCCCGCATCCCCCTTGGGGCCCCCCACCACAAAGCGCCCCGTGGGATTGACAAACACCTTGGTTTCCTCTGTCCACAGCTGCCTGGGGATGACCGGTTCAATGACGTGCTTGTACAAGTCCCGGGCAATGGTGGCCTGATCCACGTCGGGATGGTGCTGCGCGGAAACTACCACATTATCCACGGCGATGGGGCGGTGCTCTTCATCGTAAATAATGGAGATCTGAGTTTTACCATCGGGCCTCAGGTAGGGCACGATCCCCTGTTTGCGCACGTCCGCCAGGCGCTTAGCCAGCCGGTGGGCCAGTTCGATGGGCATGGGCATCATAGCCGGCGTCTCGTCGGTGGCGTAGCCGAACATGATGCCTTGATCGCCTGCCCCCACCTGCGAGAGTTCATCGTCCTGCCCCAGGCGCCTTTCCCAGGCCTGGTTCACTCCCAGGGCAATATCGGGGGACTGCTCTTCGATGGAGGTTAACACGGCGCACGTTTCCCCATCAAACCCGTATTTAGCCCGATCGTAGCCGATCTCCTTGATCACTTCCCGCGCGATGCTGGGGATGTCCACATAGCACTCGGTGCTGATCTCCCCGAAGACCAAAACCAAACCTGTGGAGACCGCCGCCTCGCAGGCCACCCGGGCCTGGGGATCTTGGCTGAGGATCGCATCGAGCACAGCGTCGGAAATCTGATCGCAGATCTTGTCCGGATGTCCTTCAGTCACGGACTCTGATGTAAATATGTACCTTCTTGCAGTCACTGCTGCCAACCATCCTTTCCACAAAATAAGTCCTCCCCCTGATGGGAGAGGACATACTCTGCTGTATTGCTTCTCCCATCTTCCAAAACCTCAGCGGCGAGGTTTTGCAGGATTTGGCACCTTGTGCAGGCACAACCTGCAGAGGTTGCCGGGCTTCATCGGGCCAGTCCCTCCGCCACTCTTGATGAGAACGCAGTTTCAGTTTAACAGGCCTGCCCTAATCTGTCAAACCTGGACAGGTCGCCTACTGCACCTTTTCCCAGGTGTAGGTGGGCATGATATCCTCCGTAAACTGGCTGATAGCCTCCCGGATCGCGTTCTGCCTCACCCAGGGTACCTGAGAATAACTGGGGGCAGGCAGATCCCAGGTAGTGGGCCTGCGGTTCGCGGGCCACCACTCCCGTGGGTAGCGGAGGATCTCCTTGCGCTCGCTGGAGGACTGGCCCTGCACCCGCAGGCGGTGGATCACGTTGCCCGACCGGGTGTCCATGACCCGTCCAGTGAAGCTCACCATCACCTGGGTGTTTTCCACATATTCATACTGGTAGAGCTTGTTGCCCCTCTCATCTATCATCTCGCGCCCCGTTGGATAGGGAGGAGTCTGGGTCACCGGCTGGAAGTAGCCGGATACTTCACCCATCACCAGGGCATCTACCCCGAGCATCTGCCCCAGCCTGATGGCCTGGTTGGGATCGGGTGATTGACCCCGCAAGAGGCCCAGGCGCACCAGGGCCCACTCCACCTCCGCGGGCGGCAGTACCCGGTAATAGCCGGAGAGGGTTTTCACCAGCTCTTGCTCCACTTCGTGGCTGATGGCATAATCATCTGTGAAGTTGTCAAAAAACAACACGGCGACGGTGCTGCCCAGATTCACCCGCGGCGGATGCTGAACACGCTGATAACCTGCGCAGCCTGACAGCAGCGCTGCAAGGACAACCAACAAAAGCAGTTTGCGTTTCATCCTCTTCACCCCATGTGGTTGAATTTTCCGCTGCGTACTCCAAACAGAGGCTCCGTTCAAATTACAGGAACTTCCTGTTCTGCTAATTCGCCAGCGCGCCTAGCTTTCCCTACCTGCAGGCGGGGGGTTTGCTGAAAAAAGAGGAAAACTCAAGTAGATACTAGAAGTAGGCAGTGCCCGTTGCTGCTCAGCGCAAGGAGGTGCTCCCATGCAAAACGAGATCTACCTGGACAACAGTGCAACAACTCCCGTGGCCGAGGAAGTGGTGCAGGCCATGGAACCCTATTGGTCTGTGCAGTACGGCAACCCCTCCTCTCCCCATCTGCGGGGGGTGGCCGCCCAGAAGATCATGAATGCCTGCCGGGCCCAGCTGGCCTCCATTTTGCAGGTCAACCCCAACGAGCTCTATTTCACCGGCAGCGGCACCGAGGCCAACAATCTAGCCCTGCAGGGTGTGGCCAACGCCCCCTACTTCCTGCGCAACCCCGGGCACATCATCACCACGCCCATTGAACACCCCTCTGTGCTCAACGTGGTGAAGCACCTGGAAAAACTGGGCTGGGAGGTAACATACCTGCCGGTGGACCGCTTTGGCCGCATCGATCCGGAAGAGTTCCCCCGCTACCTGCAGCCCAACACCAAGATCGTCAGCATCATGCTGGTCAACAACGAACTGGGCACCATTGCCCCGGTGCGCCAGATCGGCGAGATCATCCAAAGGGAAAACCAAGGGCGTCAGCATAGGATCATCTTTCATGTGGATGCCGTCCAGGCCCTGGGCCACATGCCCCTGAAGGTTCCCGAGCTCAAAGCCCACCTCTGCACCTTCAGCGGCCACAAAATCTTCGGTCCCAAGGGCATCGGTCTGCTCTACGCCCACAAGCAGGCCCAGCTCCGTCCGATCATCTTCGGCGGCGAACAGGAGGGCGGCCTGCGCTCCGGCACGGAAAACGTGCCCGCCATCGTGGGCCTGGCCAAAGCCGCCCAACTGGTCACGGACAACCTAGAAGAAAACCTGAGAAAAATCCGGGAGCTGCGCCATGCCCTCATCGAGGGCATCAAGACCATCCCCGCGGCCCAGGTCAACAGCCCGGAAGACGGCGCACCCCACATCATCAGCGCCAGCTTCCCGGGGGTGCGGGGAGAGGTGCTGGTGCACTTCCTGGAGCAAAAGCGTATTTTCGTCTCCATGGGCGCGGCCTGCTCCTCCAAAAAGCGGGGCGTCTCCCATGTGCTCCAGGCGGTGGGGCTGGAACATGAGCAGATCCTTTCCACCATCAGGCTCAGCTTGGCTCCCCAGATCACCCTTGCCCAAATCGAGTACGTGGTTTATAGTCTAAAAGAGACGGTGGAAGAAATCCGCAACATCTATGTTTGAGGAGATGACTATGTACCCTCTGCTCTTAGTGCGCTACGGTGAACTGGGCCTGAAGGGCCGCAACCGTAGAGCTTTTGAAGATCGCCTGCTCGCCAATATGCGCCGGGCCATCCGGGAAGTGCCCCACGGCGAGATCAAAAGGACCTTCGGGCGCATTTACTTAGAAACCAAAGGCAACTGGGAAGAACTCGCCGCCAAGCTGCAGCGGGTGTTCGGGATTGTCTCCCTCTCCCCCGTGCTGCGCTGCCGCCTCGATCTGGAGGAGATCAAGGAAGGGGCCAGGCTGGTTGCCCAGGATACGCCCGGCCGGACCTTCAAAGTGGAAACCCGGCGGACCCATAAACAGTTCCCCCTGAATTCTCCGGAGCTTTCCAGGACGCTGGGGGGGTATCTCCTGCGCAGCTTTCCCCACCTTAAGGTGGACGTGCACAGCCCGGATTTCACAGTCCATGTGGAAGTGCGCAGTGAAGGCGCCTTCATCTACTCCCAGGTCATTCCCTGCCTGGGCGGACTGCCCGCCGGTTCCTCCGGCAAGGGACTGCTCCTGCTGTCGGGAGGTATTGACAGCCCCGTGGCGGGCTTTCTGTCCATGAAGCGGGGGGTGGATGTGGAAGGGGTGCACTTCCACTCCTATCCCTTCACCTCCCAGCAGTCCAAGGAAAAGGTCATCCAGCTGGCCAGGCTCTTGGCACCCTATAACGCCGGGGGCCGCTTCCGGCTGTGGATCGCCTATTTCACCGAAATCCAGAAGGCCCTGCACAAGGGCTCTTACCCCTCTTTGAGCGTCACCCTCATGCGCCGCTTCATGCTGCGCATCGCCGAGCGGCTGGCCCGCCGGGAAGGGGCTTTGGCCCTGATCACCGGGGACAGCTTGGGCCAGGTAGCCAGCCAGACCATGGAGAGCATCCACACCATCAACGCGGTGACCTCCATGCCCATCTTCCGGCCCCTCATCGGCCTGGATAAACAGGAAATCGTGGAACTGTCCGTTAAGATCGGTACCTATGAGACTTCCATCCTGCCCTATGAGGACTGCTGCACCGTCTTTGTACCTAAAAACCCGGCCACCAGGCCCACCATCACCCAGGTGGAAAGGGCCGAAGCGGAACTGGACGTGGAAGGGCTGATCGCGGAAGCCTTGGCCAAGACGGAGCTCTTGGAGCTGGGCCAGGACAAAATGCTCTGAGTTTGCCGGCCTCGGCAGGAAAACCGCATTCGCTGACGAAAAAAATATAAACCAAAAGATGAGGAGCTGCTCCCATGAACATTTCCCGGAAGGAATTACAGCAGCTGTTGGAAGAAATTGACCGGCTGCGGAGGGAGAATGCGCTGCTGCGGGAGGCAGCAGGGATCCACATCACCGACCAGGAAACGCCCAAGCCCGTTGAAGTAACGCCCCAGGAGCGGAATGCTCTGCTGCGCAAAACTGTCTAACCGATCTTTAAAGGCCCCGGATGGGGCCTTTTTGCGTTTGTGATGGGTTTCCCTAACGGTAGATGCCGATGCCTAAAATGCGGCCGATGTTAGCCTCGGGATCAAGGCGGAAACCTAGACTGCCGTCAATGCTGGTGAAGAGGGTGGTGACCCCGGGCCCGTGCCCAGCCGCCAGGCAGTCGGAGTGAACCACCACACCCACGGAAAGGGCCCCCTTACGATAGCTGCGCCCGAAGCGGTTGTCCGTATCCTCCAGGGCCACCAGGTCCCCCAGGCGGAGCTCATTGATGCCCAGGGCCTTGATTTCCTCCTGATCAGTGGTGGTGATATCGTAGTCCCCCGAAGCGGTGGAAGATGCACCGATGCCTGAACCCATGAGCCGTGCCGGGATGACCGCCGCCACAGGCACGATCAGCCGGCCATCTTCCTCGGTAAGATCCAGCTTCAACAGGACATGGGGGTCCAGATTGCGCACGGAAATGCCGGGGTAGTCCACAAGCTGCAGCCCCAGCCCATAGGCCTTGATGAGCACCTTGTCTTCGATGGCCATCTTCTCCAGGTCTTCCTGGGCAAAATCGATGAGCACATGCTCAATTCCGCCGTGCTTGCCGGTGACCACGCCCCTGGCTCCCTTGGCGTCGCCGGAGATGACCACGGCCTCGTTGCCCACACAGGCCAAGGTGTTGTAGGCCTGGTTCCGAGACCCGCTCCGCTCCTCGATGCTGGCCGCGGTGGACACGCCGGGCTCCACATGGTCCCCCACCCAGCCAAAGGCCGGGTCGCCAACCTTTACGTTGTAGGTAATGCCCCCCGTACCCGGCAGGACAAAGGGCACGCCCTCCCTGTCCACCCCGTACGCGGTGCGCCGGAGGGGCGGTGTAATCTGTCCCTGAACCGACAGCATGACAAGCTTAGATGCATTCGTTTTCAGCATTCTCTTCCACGACCTCCTTGTGTTTGCTTCGTACCCGCGCCCGCAGCCACAAAAGAGAACCTGCGGCGGCTATGCCCAGGGCATCCACGGCCACATCGCCCCAAGCCCCGCTGCGGTGCTGCAGGCGCCTTTGATAGCTCTCATCCGCCCCCGCCACCAGCAGCGCAAGGAGCACGGCAGAGAGCAGCGCGCGCCCCCGCAGCCCCTTGGTTTTCAGGGCGGCACGGTGAACTAGATAGGTTAAAACGCCGTAGGCCAGTACATGCCCCACTTTCCGCAGAAACCAGACATACTGTCTGAGCTCCGCGGCACTGAGCTGCGGAAACCACCTGGCCAGCAGCTGCGCTGTATAGCCTGCGCCTGAAACGTCATGACGGTTGAACAAGAACACGGCCAGGATGTAAATCCCCACAACAGCCCAATCCAGCAAAGCAATTCCCCTTCCGCTAGGATGCTCCTAGCTGCTCACATATTCCGGACAGTGCTGGCACCTATCCAGCAGTTCCAGATCGATCCGCCGCTCAAAACGTCGGCAGAAAAACTCCAGTTTCCCCTCCCGGTCCTGCTTGGTATCCATATGCCTGCAGAAGACCACGGGCAACACCTCCCGGTGCTAATATACGGAAGGTGGGACGATCCTATGCTAGGAAAACCGCCGAAAGGAGAAGAAACGCCGCTTCCTGCGGTATTGCTGCGGCGGACGCCTGGGGGCGAAATCGCCGGCGAGCACCGCCCGGGGATTGGCCGCCACAAGCTCCTCCGCCCGCTCCGCCCCCAGCAGCTCCACCAAGACCCCGTGGGCCTGGGGAAGATCCAGGGTGCGGCGCTGAACGCTGTGGGCATCACTGGCCACAAACTGAGCCATGTCGTGCGTGAGCAGAATCTCCGCGGCTTCCTGCACGGTAGAACCGAAACGCCCCAGAATGCTCCCAGTATTCACCTGCAGCAGGCAGCCCCGCTCCAGCCAGCCCAGGGCGGTGTTGGGATCCTGCAGGACACCGCGGTAGCGCTCAGGATGGGCGATGATGGGGGTAATCCCCTTGGTCTGTAGATCAAAGAGCACATCGTCTGTGTACACCGGCAGCTCCTGAAAGGGAAACTCGATGAGGCAGAAGCGGCCCTGCCCGCCGTAAGTGGGGATCTCTTCCGGAGCCAAGTCCAAGAGGGATAGATCCAGCATCAGCTCCGCCCCGGCCACAAGCTCCAAGCTAACCTGCGCCCGGGCGAACTCCTCCCGCAGTTCCGCCACCTTCTGCTGCACCGCCGCCCAGGAGAGCTGTCCAAAAAAATGGGGAGTGGCAGCAGCGACCTTAAGGCCCCGCTCTTCCCCCACACGCCCCATGGCTAAAGCCTCTTCCAAAGTGGGTGGACCATCGTCCACCCCAGGGAGAATATGCACATGCAGATCGATCATGGCTTTATTCCGCCTCTGAATAACGGTAGTAGTAATAATAATACCTGTTCTTCTGGTCCCTGACGTTAATCTTGTTCAGAACCACACCGAGGATATTGGCCTTAGCCTGTTCCAGGAGCTCCTTAGCATGGATCGCCGCTTCCCTGGGCGTTTGACCGGCCTCCACCACCAAAATGGTACCATCTGTCTGGCTGGCGACCACCGCGGCATCGGTCACGGCCATAACTGGAGCACCATCGCAGATTACCACATCGTAGTCTTCCCGCACTGCCCGCAGAAACTGGCCCATGGCCTTGGACTGCAGCAATTCTGCGGGATTGGGCGGAACGGGCCCGGAAGCAATGAGATCAAGCCCTGGCACCGAAGTGGGTTGGATGACTTCCTCTATGGATGCTCGGCCCGCAAGGTAGCCCGTTAAGCCGGGAGTGTTAGAAATGCCGAAGATCCTGTGTATGATGGGCCGCCGCAGGTCGCAGCTGACGAGCAAAACCCGCGCACCCGATTGGGCCCACGCCGCCGCCAGGTTGGCCGCCACCGTGCTTTTCCCTTCTCCAGGTCCGGCGCTCGTCACCAACATAGTCTTGAGTTCCCGATCCGGACTGGTAAACTGCAGGTTGGTCCTGAGGATTCGAAAAGCTTCACTGGCCACAGCTTTGGGATTCCCTTCGACAACTAATGGTCGTTCCTTGAGCCGTCTCTTTCCCCGTCTAGCCACTTAATCCACGTCCCCTCCTACGTGCAGATCTCCCGGACGATGCCACATCTGCGAGCTCCAAATCGGGTATCTGTCCCAGGACAGGCAGCCCCAGAGCCCGCTCGACGTCCTCTTTGGTCTTAACCGTGTTATCCAGAAACTCCAGCAGAAACGCCAAACCCACGCCCAGAAACACTCCTAACACCGCGCCGATGGCGATATTCAGCTTGATCCTGGGTTTGACGGGAACCCGGGGAAGCACTGCGCGGTCTATGATCTGCACATCAGCAGTCTCCATGGCTTCCGAGATGCGGGCTTCCTCCAGCCGGGTACGCAGCAGGATGTAGAGTTCTTCTAAGACCTGTGCCTCCCGCATCAGCCTGGCCAGCTCCAGCTCCTGCGCGGGCAGGTGGCTCAATTCCCTTTCCCGCTCGGCGATAATGGCCAAGAGCGCCGCTTCCCGGGCTTCCAGGGCGTTGGCTTCCACTTCCAAATTGATCAGCGTTCCGTACAGCTCCCGGTAGAGGGTGTTTAAGGTTCGGGTCTCGGTACCCACCACCCGCTCCACCTCTTCCGTAAGCTTACGCCGGACATTGTCTATTTCCGCCTGGAGGGCCAAAACTTCCGGATGCCGGTCGGTGTATTTCTCCCTGGCACTGGCCAGCCGCACTTCCAGATCCGCCAGCCGACTGCGGTACTCGGTAACCAGGCGGTTGTCGGCAATGGTGGTGCTGGAAATGAGGGTTTCATCCTGTTCTTCGAGACTAGCCCGCACCTGGCGGATGCGCTCCGCCGTTTCCAGTTTGGCGACGTTCAGTTCCGTGAGGCTGGACTGCAGAGAGGCAAGCTGCGTGACCACCGCGGCCATTTCCTGGGTGGGGGCCACAATCCCCTGTTCTTCCTTGAAGGCCTGCAGCCTTTCCTCCGCGAGGCGCAGGTCCAGCTCCACCTTCTGCAGCTGCCCTTCGATGAAATCCCGAGCCGCCCGCCTGTCGTTCTGCCGGTAGTTCAGATTCCAGTCAAGGAACACGTCCACCAACTTGTTCACCACTGCCTGAGCCAGTGCCGGCTCCGGCGACTGCATGGAAATCTTCAAAACGTCGCTGCCCTGCACTGACTGGATGGTGATGGCCTTCTCCAGGGCGCTCTGGGTCAGATCCTCCCGTCCCAAGTCAGAGGCCACCCTTTCCAGGATGGTTCTGCTCTTCATGATCTGGATGTAGTTCTGGGCAACATTCTTGCCCAAGGCGCTGGCGCCGTCAAAGAAAATGGTTTCAACACCCATACCAGCTTCCCGCACGATAAGAGTGGTGAACGCCTCGTAAATGGGCGTAGCCAGGAAACTGTAGATGGCAACCGCCAGGACGGTCAGGAGGAAAACCGCCAAGATCAGCCTCTTCCTTTTGACGATGATCTGCCAGTATTCCCGCAGATCCATTTCTTCCATTTCCACGGCACTCACCACCTACCAGTCAAAGATGTTGAACAGCGCGCTCTTGAAGGAACTGATAGCACCCACAAAGCCGAAGATCTTGGTCCAATCGGGTTTCTTGGTTTCCGGAATGTAGATGATATCACCGGGCCTAAGCAGTGGATTCTCCTGGGCATCACCGGTAAAGAGCACCTTATCCTGCCCCATGGGCACCTGCTCCGACTCGTCCAAAACGCCGTCCCGGTAGATCCCCACATTCTCCAGGGCCGCCCGATCCAAAGGCCCGCCCGCCAGGGCGATGGCATCCAGCAGTCTGGCACCTGCGGGAAGATCGTAAGCACCGGGGTTCTTCACCATGCCCAGCACCAAGATCTGCCGGCGCGCTGCGGGAACATAGATCACATCCCCACCGCTCAGCTCCAGATTGTACTGGTTCTGCGCCCCCATGAGCTGCCCGTAGGTCACCTGCCAGACCTGTTCCCCGTGGGGGGCCTGTCTGGTGACCACCACCTGTTCCGTGCCTATGTTCGACTTCAGGCCTCCCGCTTCGGCCAAAACGTCCAGCAGACGTCCCTGGGACGGTAGGGTATAGGCTCCCGCCCGCACCACATCACCGAAAACCAGCACCTTGTTGTTGGCCTTGGGCACCGAGATGACCTCGCCGCCCCTCAGCTGCCGCTTGTAGTCGGCTCCACTGAGCACATCCAGGTTGACTACTTCAGTAACTGCGCCTTCCGGGCCCTCCAGGGCCACAACCACCTTCGCCGGGTCCGCTTCGGCGGTGAACCCGCCGGCACGGCCGATCAGATCCAGGTAGGTCTCGCCGGGCCCGAAGGCATAGTACCCAGGATTGCGGACTTCCCCCAGCACCAGGGCGTTCCTGCTGCTGCGGGGCACCACGATCACATCGCCATCCTCCAGGATGCGCTGCTCTGCGGCGAAGCGCTCCTCCTGCAGCTCCAGAAAGTCGATGTACTCAACGTATGCCCCTTCCGCGGTCTGCCTGGTCAGGGAGATCCACTGGGCGTCTGCGCTCTCCAAGAGTCCCCCCGCCAGCATGATGGCATCCAAGACGCTGTCGCCCGCCTTGAACTGGTAGTAGCCAGGGCGCTGTACTTCACCCATGACCACCACTCCCCTGGTGGCCCGGGGGACGATGATCACATCGCCGCTCTCCAGCGACAAGTTGTCGGTCAGGACGCGGTTTTCCATCAACTGGGCGAAATCAACGGTGAACACCTGGGCACCTTGGGCAGTCTGCCTGGTGAGGGAAACCCGCTGGGCATCTGCGCTCTCTAGAAGGCCGCCCGCCAGCATGACGGCATCCAAAACGCTGTCGCCCGCCTTAAACTGGTAGTAGCCGGGATTCTGTACTTCACCCATGACGATGACTCCCCTGGCGGCCCGGGGAACGATGATCACATCGCCGCTCTCCAGGGGCAGATTATCTGCTAGGAAGCGGTTTGTCATCAGCTCGCTGAAATCAACGGTGAACACCTGTGTACCTTGGGCAGTCTGCCTGGTTAAAGATACCTGCTCTTCCCAGGCCTCCGGGGTGAGGCCCCCCGCCAGGGCCAGGGCGTCTAGGAGGCGATCGCCCCGCCGGAACTCATAGGCCCCCGGCCGGGCCACTTCACCCAAGACCAAGACCTGCCTGCTGCCCTCTGCAACGTAGAGCACATCACCGGGCAGCACCCGCTCGTTCTGCAGCCCCAGGCGCTCCAGGGCGCCCAGGTCGATGGTCCTGGTTACGCCGGACCGGAGCAGCGTCAGCTCATCCCCGGCCCGTTCCGTGGTTCCGCCGGCCTCCGCCAGAAGATCGAGAATCCTCCACTGCTCCCGTACAGCGAAGGAGCCTGGGCTGCGCACTGCCCCCAGGACCAAGGCGTTTTGGTAGCCTTCCGGCACGAAGATCACATCGTCGGGATCCACCGTGGGGTTATCCCCACCTGTCCTGCCGCTGAGGGCCGGCTGCAGATCCGCCACGATCAGCTCCTGCCCCGCACCCCTCCGGGTGATGGCGATCGCGGAAGGATCCCCTGTGGGCAGCACCCCTCCAGCCCGGGCGATAATCTCCAAAAGCGTAGCCTCGCTATGTAAAGGGTAGACCCCCGGGTTTTGCACCGCGCCCAAAACCATAACCTGCTGTTTCTTGGGCACAAACACCACATCGTTGGGCCTGAGGGCAGTGGGCCTACCCCGGCCAGAAAGGAGCTCCTGGACGTTGACGATCCTCTCCAGAGGTCCTTCCTCTCCCTGGCTGGTCACCACCACCCGTTCCAGGTCAGCCGTATCCAGGGCACCGCCGGCAGCGGCCAGCAGCTCCAGGATATCCAAGCCCTGCCCCAGGGAGTAGCTCGCGGGCTGGCGCACCTCGCCAAAAATGGCGGCGCGGCCAGCTGGCGGCACGTAGATCATATCCCCGCTTTCCAGGAGCGGGTTGGCGGCCAGATCGCCCCCCTGCAGGAACTGGTTCACATCCACCTGCAGAACACGGCTGTGCTCCTGGCCCCCTTCATCCAGCACATACCGGGTCACGGTTACACTGCTGAGATCGGCAGTGGCGGTGGGGCCGCCGGCCAGTGCCAGGACATCTGCCAGGCGTGCACCTGCCTTGAGCTGGTAGTAGCCTGACTCTTTGACTTCGCCCAGCACCTGAACGTGCAGCGTGCGGAACTGGCTGACAATGACCGTAACCTGCGGGTTGACGATGAACTCCGCGAGCATATTCTGCAGCTCACTGCTGATCTGCCGCGGCGTCTTGTCCACCGCCCAGAGGTCTCCCACCAAGGGGAATGTCAGGTAGCCGTCGGGCCGGATGGCGACCTCTGTGGCTAGATCGGCATGGCCCCAAACGGTGATGCGCAGGACATCACCCACACCGAGGGTATACTCTGCGGCTCCAGCGGCCAGGGACCAAACGGCCGACGCCAACAGCATTACGGCCAAAACCAAAGACAGCTTCTTCATCTCACCGCCACCTCAGATGCACATGTGATAATTGTGGGGCCCAGACAAAAGGAGGAGAACCGAGGGCCCTGCGGATCGCGGTTCTCCGAGGCCATAACAGCTAACGACAGTTATTGGCCGAGGGCCGGTCTAAAGTAGAAGCCTAAGACGGGCACCGCCCGCTCTGTCTCCACATAAAACTGGGTGTTGGCTTCGATCTGTACGTCTTTACCTCTCACAAAATACCCGCCCACAAGACCGACTGGGCCTAGCAGGATAATTCCAGCCATGCTGGCCCCGGCGGCCAGTTCCAAAGACCGGTTCTTCTCCGTGGCCCGCTCATCCACCTTAAGGCGGATGGGTGTGCCGTCCAGGGCGAGCACCGAGCCGAAGTCGATAAGAATGCGTCCGTCCTTGCCCAGCCGCCCGGCGGCGGTCACTTCGCTGACCCTGGCCACGCTCGTGGTCCCCGCCGGGATAACCACCCGTCCGTCCACCATGACGTCCTCGGTGACCCGGTAGATAACCTCATCGCCCACCTCGGCTGTGGCCGAGTCCAAAGTCTTGCTGAGCGCCACCTTCACCAGGGTCTGCGCGGGCAGGTTGACCCGCTTCACATCCAGCTTGGTGGTGCCCCAGATGTCCATCATCAGCTTCTCCGCCCGCTGGGAAATGTTACCCGACTGCTCCGCGCCGTAGAGCACCAGCTCCAGACCCTGCAGCCTCTCAATCATGGGTTTTTCCCCGGACAGAGTTGCGGAAAACCCCCATTCCGCCAGGTTCAGCTGCAGCCACAGTCCGCCATCACCATCGGCATCCTGTAGGAAGGTGAGCACCCGGTCAATACGCATGAGCACCGCGCCTTCCTGGGTCTTGCCGTAGATGTCCAATTCCACCTTCTCAATGCGGTCCAGCAAAGACCCCGTTTGGGCTTGTCCATACAGCAGTTCTTCCACAGTCTCTAATGAGCGCAGGGGAGTCACATTGGCCCAAATTGTAGAAGGGATCAGCGCTGACATAAGCAAAAGACACAACGTCAAAGCGATGCTTTTCTTCAAATCCATCCCTCCATAGCCCTTAAAACTTAATGGAAAACGCGGCTTCAGCTTCGGCTCCCAAGTCCCGCTCCACACTGCTGAAATCAATGAGCCGATAATTGAGGTGCAGGGAACTATCGTTGAACAGCTCATAGCTGAGGCCAAGCTCAGCGACGTTTCTTGTAAAGGATTCACTGGCGCCGGGGCCGAGTCCTCCCAGCTCAGATAAGTTCCACTCCTGGGTCATACCCAAGCGCACCTGGCCCCTGCTCATGGGCACAGTTACACCCAGGGACGTGACCAGGGGTGCACCATCCTCAGCGGACGCATCGTTTTGCAGCGTCTCCCGGAGCTTGTAGCCGGCGCTTAGGGTGAACATGTTGGCCCAATCCCAGCTCAAATCCACCGAAGTGCTGGCGGCTTTGGGTACCAGCTGCGGGTCAACAGCCAGATCTACCGCGGTCTGTAGGGATACGTCCCCCACCTTCACCGAAAGGTTGTATCCGGCTCCACCTTCCGAACCGCTGCCTTCCCCGGGTGGGGTGGCCCGCAGGGCACCCACCACCTCCAGGTTGCCGATCTGCAAAGGTGTTGCCTGCTCGGCTTCGGGTTCCTGGGCCACCAAGCTGAAGGCCGGAGGCAGCAGGCGGAATGCGGAAGAGAACTGCCCCGTCCACAGGCTGCGGGGCTCCTGCGGGCCCACTGTGTCCAGCACCGATTCGAGCTCTGAGGCAGGGACCAGACGGGCTGTTTCAGCCTTACGCGCCGCGGCCAGCGCCTGCTCTGAATAGAGCAGGGGGCGGCTCGTCAGCGCAAAGCCCCGTTCTTCAGCCCAGTTCTGGGCGTACAGTAGGTCAAAGTCCTGGACGGCAAAGCCGAGGACCTCCAGCTCCTCCCGGAATTCCAAAACCAACCGGTAGAGGGTTTCCACTTCACTGGCGGTAAACGCCTTTTCCGGCTCAACCCGCTGGTTGTAGGTGAAGATCATATCGTCCAGATACACGCTGCGGCTCACGCCAAAGCGGCGGGAGTCGAGGCGATCTTCACCGCTGATATGCTGCAGCAGGCGGGCCACCAGCAAAGCCTCCTGACTGCGGTTGGGTTGCTCGGGGACGGTGAATCCGGGGATATCCCGGCTGAGGCCCAGCTCCCGAATGGCATCGCTGGCCCAGCCTCCCCCCGAGGCGATGTCCGCGAAGGGAGAGCCGGCCCAAGCGCCCGCGCTGAAGCCGAGGACAAGAAGCACGATGAAACCCACAAGTGCTGACCTGCAGCGCATAACTCTCCCCCCTTCCGACGTTTTCAATATCACACAATATTTCTCCAAAGGCAAGTAAAAACCTTCCTGGAACATGACTTTCCAAGAGATGACAGTGCTAGCTCCCCTTACCATCTCCCCGCAGAAAGCGCTGGGCCAAAATCACGGCCACATAGTCATCATAGGGCTCCGGAGGCATCTGCATGCTCACGGGCAAAAGCCTCCGCCAGCCCCGGGGCGGGTTCTCAACCCAGTAGAGCCTGCGGGCCTCCTCGGAGGTAAAGCGTTCATCTACTGTGGCCAGGGGCAGCTGCGGTAAGGCGGCCCTGATCTCCTTAGCCACCTGCCCCGAACCTGTTCCGTCACCGATCACTATATGCTCCACCGCAAACCGCTGCACCCAGTCCTGAACCAGATGCAGGTACTCTGCCCGGGGAGCAACCCGCCTAACCAAAACTTTCGAAGCCTCAACCACGGCCAAACCCAGTTTATCCCTTCCGGGATCGATTCCTAAGACCGCCAAACTCACCACCACCCTGCACCCACAGCTTTCGCCTTTCCCCACCGCCTTTTGAGGGTGAAAAAAGGTCCCCCCTTAGGGAGGGACCTTTCAG
>DGEY01000028.1:0-13978 GCA_002391385.1 Firmicutes bacterium UBA3914
CCGGAACTGGCGCCACGGGGGGCAGCTGCTCGTCCTGCTCGGCGTGGTTGATCATGCGCAGAATGAAGTCCACAGCCAGCTCGCCCATCTCCTCAATGGGCTGGGCGATCACCGTCAGGGCTGGCCGGAAGACCTCGGCAAAGGCTGTGTTATCATAGCCCACCACAGACAGCTGATCCGGTACGGAAATCCCGTGGCGGGATACTCCCTCAATGAGACCGTAGGCGCTGAATTCGCTGGTGGCAATCACCGCGGTGGGGCGCTTTTGCGCAGGCAGCTCCGCCAGGGCCAGCCCGGCGGCAATCCCCGTTTCCAAGGTGTATTCCCCCACCCAGGTCCAGCGCTCCTCGGGAAGGCCAGCCTCCACCAACGCCCTGTTCAGGGCTTTGTAGCGTTCATCGCTGCTGATGTTGCCCTCAACACCCCTCACCAGGCCGATGTTGCGGTGTCCCAAGTCCAAAAGATGCTGAACAGCCTGGCGCGCCCCTGGGTAGGGGTCTCCGCCGATCCAGGGGCCTTTGAACTGGGGGATGCGCCGGTCCAGAGCCAGCACCGCGGCTCCCGTGAGCTTGAAGAACTCCTCCAGCTCCTCGCCCATGGCTCCAGAAGTGACCACCAGGACCCCGTCCACCTGCTGCTGGCGGAGGAGATCCAAATACTGGACTTCCCTGGCACGGCTGTTTTGACTGTTGCAGAGCAGTATGGAATACCCCCGGTTGTTGGCCGCATCTTCCACCACCCGGGCCAGCTGCCCAAAGAAGGGGTTGGAGATGTCCGGTATGAGCAGGCCGATCACCGCCGTACGCCGCATACGCAGTCCCCGGGCTAAAGCGTTGGGACGGTAACCCAGCTCTTCCACCGCGTCGATTACCCGCTGGCGCAGTTCAGGGGAGACCCGGGCACTGCCGGTGAGCACGCGGGAGACGGTGCTGATGGAAACTCCAGCTTTTTGAGCCACATCTCTTACTGTAACTTGATTGGCTGCCAATCTGTGCACCTCCACGGGGGCAGAACGAACCACGTTTTGTGAAAACCTCTACGAAAACGTTTTCAAATGATATTATACAACAAGCCCTTCATATTTCCTCCCGTTGAATGGAAGGATTTATGCGGGCCGCTCTATCGGATAGAGGAAAGGCACTGCCCAGAGCCAAAATCGGGCAGTGCCTCTCGTTTTTCGTTGCGCAGTTCAGGGGCTCTTCCTGGTTTAGCTCCAGGCTCGCCACTCACCAAGATCCACGACTCTCTTTTCCTGTCTGGACTTTTCAGCGGCAAAGGCCATCATGTGGCTTTCCAGGGAATCCTCCAGGTAGGTGAGGCCATCGGAGAGCTCCTCTCCCCGCAGGAGGCGCGCAAAGTCCTGCATGAGGCCGAAGTCCCCTCCCCCGTGTCCGCTGGCGCTGTGCTCCACCTGGATCACCTGCGTAGCCTGGCCAAAGCGGTGGATCTCGATGGTCCCTGTGCTGAAATCGGCGTGCAGCTCCCCGTGGGTGCCGTAGATGCGGGTGCTGCGGTTGATCTCGCTGGAAAAGGCGGTCAGGGCCATGTTGATCTCCAGGCTCCCATCTAACCTCATGGAAACCGTCTGCACATCGGGTACGTTGTTGTCGCAGCTGTACACGCAGCGGCCGTAGGGCCCTTCCTCCAGGGCCCGGTACCGCCCCGCGAAGGAAAGATCTTCGGTGATCACCGATACCGGCCAGCCCTCGTTGTCGTTGATATAGATCTTCCTGGCGGAATAGGGGCACTGGGGCTCAATGCTGCAGTCCAAACAGCGCTCACCCGCGCCTGCGGGTCTCGCCTCCTGGGTGAAGTGCACCAGGGAGGCCTGGGAATAAATAGTTTGGCACTTGGCACCAAACAGCCAGTACAAAAGGTCGAAGTCGTGGCAGGTCTTGGCCAGGATAATGGGCGCGGCCACCTGGGTATTTCGCCAATTGCCCCGCACATAGCTGTGGGCAAAGTGCCAGTAGCCGATGTTCTCCAGGTGATCCACCAGGCGGGGTTCGCCCACCACCCCGCTGTCCAAAAGGCTCTTCAGCTGGCGGTAGAAGTTGGTGTAGCGCAGCACATGGCAGACCAGCACCCGGGCGCCTGTTTCCCGGGCCTTTTCCGCAATGCGCCTGGTACCCTCCCAAGTGTGGGCGATGGGCTTTTCCAAAAGGATGGTGTAACCTTCCTCCATGGCCTGCAGGGCCGGTTCCACATGCAGATCATCTAACGTAGCGATAATGATCCCCTCAGCCAGCCGCGGCCGGGCCAGCAGCTCTTCCCAGCTGGCAAACTGGTTTTCCCCAGGAATCTGGTGCTCCTCGGCGAATCTCTGACGGCGGAGGGCATGGGGCTCGGCCACCGCCACCACCTGCACCTCTGCAGGATGCTGGCTGGCAAAAGCCGCATAGGCCTTCCCCCGGTTGCCTGCGCCAATAACCGCGATTGTCACTTTCTTGCTCATATGCCTGCTCCTTCTCTCTGCAATTCCCTATGTCAACCTGCGGCTACCACCCCAGGATTTTCAGGTACTCCCTGCTGCGGCGGGCTGCCTCCAGGCTCCCCAAACCGTGGTGTTCGTCCTGCTCCACAATGATCCATTTGCTGCCTGCTGCCAGAATAGCCTCTAAGATGGGTTCCCAGAAGATCTGGCCGAAACCCACCGGCCGGAACTGGAAGAACCCTTCGCCGCCTGCTTCTTTCTCAACTTCTGTGCCGATGAGCTCGTAGAGGTTTTTGGGGTCGCCTGTTTTGATGTAATCCTTAACGTGCACCACGGCGCAGCGCTCACCGTATCGGCGGATGTAGGCGGCGGGGTCGATGCCCGCCACATGCGCCCAGCAGGTATCCAGCTGCACCAAAAGATCTTCGGCGCCAATCTGGGCATACATGTCGTCCAAGCCGTAGGTGCCGTCCGGCAGCTGGACAAACTCGAAGTCATGGTTGTGGTACATGAGCTTCAGTCCATTTTGCCTCAAGGCCTGGCCGATACGCTTGATTTCCGCAAGCGCCTCCCCATACCTGGGCCCCAGGGGCCGAAGCTCCTGATCCAGATAGGGAACCGCGATGTATTCCACCCCGACGGTCTTGTAGTCGCTGATCACCCTGTCCAGATCCCCCAGCAAATCCGCGAAAGGCACATGGGCGCTCACGGGAACTAGACCCACCTGGCCCAGCACATCCCGGACGTAGGCCGGCTCCAAGCCGTAGAGGCCCGCGAGCTCCACGCCCGCATAGCCCATGGCCTTGAGCTTCTCCATAACCGGTTTGAAATTCTCCGGGGTGCCTTCTAAAAGGTCCCGCAGGCTGTAGACCTGGATTCCCACGGGCAGTTTGCTCATGCAGCTCACCCTTTCCTCAGAAGTAATTCTCCGCGGGGAAGCCGCCGACCTGGGGTCGGCGGCGTGAAATCCTCCGCTAGAACTTGATCTCTTTACCCAGCGCGTGGGACTGGTAGATGGCATCCAAGATCTGGGTGACCACAAAGGCCTGCTCCGGCTGGACCAGGGGTTCCCTATCGTACTTGATGGCCTCCAGCCACTGCCGGGCCTCGGCCACGCCCTCGCCAGCTTGCGCCCCGCCGAAGTAGGCCACATCGCCCATGTAGGAATTGCGCTCATCTGTGGGTGTGCCGTGGAGCACCCGGTTGTAGATCAGCTCAGGCTTGGGATAGCTCATGCCGGAGCGGATTTCCGCCCCCGCTTTCGTACCGCACAGGGTGGTGGATGCTTCCCGGGACTCCACCACGTTCAGCACCCAGGAGGCCTCCAGGAAGATGGTGGCCCCGTTTTTCATCTTGATGAAACCGAAGGCCGAGTCTTCCACCTCAAAGGTCGCCGGATCCCAAGGACCGAAGATATTGCCCTCCACCTGGTCCGCCATCTTGTAAAAGACGGAACCGGTGACCGAATCCACTTCGTAATTGTCCATCATCCAGAGGGTCATATCCAGCGCGTGGGTGCCGATATCGATGAGGGGTCCGCCCCCCTGTTCCGCTTTGTTCTGGAAGACCCCCCAGGTGGGCACGGCCCGCCGCCGGACGGCATGGGCTTTGGCGAAGTAGATTTCACCCAGCTCCCCATTGCGGCAGGAACGGTAGAGGGTCTGCACCTCCGGCCGGAATCTGTTCTGGTAGGCAATGGTGAACTTCTTGCCCGATTTGCGCCAGGCATCCAGCATCTGCCGGGCCGCCTCCGTATTGTGCGCCATGGGCTTTTCACACATCACATGCTTCCCCGCCTCGAAGGCAGCTACCGTTATGGGGCAGTGGCTCACGTTGGGTGTGAGCACATGTACCACATCGATTTCCGCCTCCTGCAGCAGGTCCCGGTAATCGGTGTACACCCTGGCCCCCGGCACCCCGAACTGTTCAGCGGCTTTTACTGCGCGGCTTTCAATGATGTCGCAGAAGGCCACCATCTCGCAGTCTTCAGAAAGCGCCTTCAGGGCTGGCATGTGCTTCTGGTTGGCGATACCTCCACAGCCGATAATCCCCACTTTCAGCTTCTTCATAGCCCACTCCTCCTTACGAAACAGATTTCCTTAGCGAACTTCGCTTTAGATGATAAACTGCTCCAGATATCTCTTGCTCAGCTTGAGGCTCTTGAGGACGCTTTCTTCGCTGTCCTCAAACGCCCGGTCTTCCACCTCCACGCAGGCTGGGCCGTCAAAGCCGATATCCGTCAGGGCGGAGACGAACCGGCCCCAGTTGATCTCGCCCAGGCCGGGGATCTTCGCGGTCATGTACTGCAAAGGATAGGCCATGATGCCCACATCATTCAGCCGATCCCGTTCGATGCGGGTATCCTTGAGGTGGATGTGGAAGATCTTATCCTTAAACTCGTAAATGGGCTTGATGTAATCCATCTGCTGCCAGACGAAGTGGGAAGGATCGTAGTTCAAACCGAAGTTGGGACTGTCGATGATCTCGAACATCTTGCGCCAGTTGGCCGGCGTGGAGGCGATGTTGTGCCCGCCGGGCCACTGATCCCGGGAAAAGAGCATGGGGCAGTTCTCAATGGCGATCTTAACCCCCCGCTCCTCGGCGAACTTGATGATAGCTGGCCAGACCTTGGCGAACTCCTCGAAGTTCTCCTCGATGGTCTTGGTCTGCATTCTCCCCACAAAGGTAGTGACCATGTTGATGCCCAGTCTAGCCGAAGCTTCGATGACCGTATACAGATGATTGTGGAAATAGCGGCGGCGCTCCAAATCTTCGTCCAAGTTGTTGGGGTAGTAACCCAGGGAAGAAATCTCCACCCCTTTGGCCCGGCAGTAGTCCTGGATTTGTGCGATTTGGGCGTCATCCAGCTCCGCCACGTTCAGATGCGACACCCCCGCATAGCGGCGACTCGCTTCCTCCCGCGGCCAGCAGGCCAGCTCCACGCACCTATAACCCAGGCTGCTGGCGGTGTCAATCACCTGCTCAAAACTCATGAAGCCTACAATCGCTGAAAGAAAACCGAGCTTCATCAAGCAACCCCTTTCTGTTGGTGATAGTCTCTTTGCGCAAAGTTCCAAGGGCCCCAAAAGGCCCTGGGAATACTTCTTTACAGGGCCGCAGATTCCCTTGTTACATTCTTAATCCACTTATCGCCCCGCAGGCGCCAAAAGGCGATGATCCACTTAAAGCACTGGTCGATGCGGGTGGCCAAAAACACCAAGGGCAGGGGCCAGCGCCAGACAAAGGCCGCCAAAAAGGTCATGGGCAGCACGATCAGCCAGCCGCAGATCATGTCCACCAGGGCCACAAAGCGGCTGTCGCCCGCGCCCCGGTTGATCCCCACAAAACAGCTGGCATGGTAAGTGGTGCCCAGCAAAGTGACGGCCAGAATACCGATGATCTCCACGCTGAGGGTGAACACTTCCGGATCGGAACTAGATCCGTACAAAGACACAAACGGGACCCGCAGCAGGTACACCGCGCCGGCCATGATCACGCCGATCAGGAAAAACATGATCTCGATGGTTTTGGAATACTCCTTGGCCGCGGCGTAATCACCTCTGCCCACCGCCTTTCCCACCACCACCGCCGCGCCTCCAGCAAGGCCAAAGGCAAACAAGGTACCCAGATCTCCCATGGAGGTGGCGATACTGTTGGCAGCCATGAAGGTGCCGCCCAAATGCCCGATAATGGCGGCCTTGAGCATGCCGATGAGGGCCCACTGGGCATCGGTGAGGCCCACCGGCAGTCCGTAGAAGGCATAGTCTTTGAGCATCTGGCGATCCACCGCTAAAAAGTCCCGGGGCTTTAGAGCGATCTGCCGCTGCACCTTGAAGGTGTAAACCAAGACCAGGACCAGCTCCCCCAGGCGGGTGAGCAGCGTGGCCAGGGCGGCGCCTCGAATGCCCAGCGGGGGCAGCCCCAGCTTGCCGAAAATGAAGATGTAGTTCAGACTGACATTCCCCACCAGCGCGAACAGGGCGATGTACATGGTGATGCGCACGACTTCGACGGTGCGCAGCATTCCCACCAGCGCGCTGGAAAGGGCGAAGGGGATGTAGGAAAGGCAGATGATGCCCAAATAGGTCAGGGCCAACGCGGTGATCTGGGCATCCTCCTTGGCGATGATGATGCCAATGATGGCTTCGGGGAAAAGCTTCAAGACGGCCACGATCACCAAGGCCACCCCGAGGCAGATCCAGAGCACCACCGCGAAGACCTGCTTAATCCGCTCCATGTCTTTTTTGCCCCAGTACTGGGCGATCAAAACGGAAGAGCCGCCCACAAGGCCCGTGAGGGCCGCCGTGACCAAGGCGGTGATGCTGTTCACCTGGGAAGCAGCGGCCTGGGCTAAAACCCCATCTGGGGTAAAGGAAACCATAATGTTGTCCGCCACCACCACCAGCAGGCTGAGCAGCGACTGCAGGGCAATGGGCAGCGCGATTTTGAACATCGTCCGGTAGAACTCTTTATCCCGTACCATGGTGCATCTCCTCGCTAAAGACCCCCGCCGCTCGCTCCCTGGGCGAGCCGGCGGGGGCTCTTCTTGGCCGCGCTTTGGACTTTGCTGCGCTACGCACTCTCTTTCCGCTGGAAGAGCACGGAGGCAATGACAATCACGCCCTTGGCCGCTTCCCGCAGGAAGGGCGGAACCCCAAACAGATTCAAGAGGTTGTTCATAACTGCAATAATGAGCATGCCCAAGACGGTGCCAAAGATGGTGCCCCGACCGCCGCGCATGCTGGTGCCGCCCACCACTGCCGCGGCGATGGCATCCATCTCGTAGCCGCTTCCCGCATTGGCGAAGTCCATGGTGCCGATGCGGGCCACTTGGATGATGGAGGCAATGCCCACCAGAACCCCAGTCAAGGTGTAGGCCCCCACCTTCACCCGGTTCACATTCACACCGGAAAGCTGGGCCGCCCTTTCATTGGACCCCACAGCAATCACCTGGCGCCCCCAGACGGTGCGCTGGGAGACGTAGATCAGGATCAGCGCGATGGCCAGCCAGTAGATGATGGGCATGAACATCAAGCCGCCCACCTGGAGATTGGCGAGCTGCAGGAACTCCCGGGGCACCCGGGGGTTGTAGCCTTGCATAAAGTGCTGCGTCACGCTGCGCAGAATCTTCATGGTGCCTAAGGTGGCCACGAAGGGGGCAATCCGTCCCTTGGTAATCAAAAGCCCCGTCAAGGCCCCCAGCACCAGGCCCATGAGCATGGCGAAGATCACCGTTAAGACATAGGCGGGCAGGCCGGTAATGCCCAGGTTACCTAGGAAGCCTTTGGGACCTATATCCAGCATCATCATACTGGCGGCCCCGATGGCCACCAGCGTGGACCCCACAGAAAGATCGATGCCGCCGGTGATGATCACAAAGGTCATGCCCAGGGCAATGATCCCCACCCCGGCATTGTTGCGCAGGATGTTGATCCAGTTGCGCCCCCAGGCGCTGAACCACTGGCCCACTGAATCGTAGTCAAACCCCAGCACCAGGGTCTGCAGGATGATCAAACCCAGCAGAACCAGCACGGTGCCGAAATGGGAATCGTTGGCCCAGCGCAGGCGTAAACGCCCTACAAATCCTGTTTTCTCGCCTGTTTCCATCACTTTCATGCTCCAACCCGCCTTTTAACTTGCACTGAGGACACCGCCTGTGGCAAGTCTCATGATATCGTGCTCGTTCATGGTGCCGCCCGAGACTTCTCCTTGGATATGTCCCTGGTACATGACCAAAGCCCTGTCGCAGAGCCGGATGATCTCCTGGGCCTCACTGGAGAGGACGATGATGGCCAGACCCTGTTCCGCCAGGTCCAGGATAATATCGTAGATCTCCTCCTTGGCCCCCACATCAACCCCCTGGGTGGGGTTATCCAAAATCAGCACCTTGGGCCGGGCTGCCAGCCACTTGGCCAAAACCACCTTCTGCTGATTGCCCCCGGAAAGGGTGTTGATGCTGTCGGTGATGCGCTGCAGCCTGATGCCCAGACGGTCGATCTGCTCGGTAAACAGACCTTCCTGCCTATTTATATCAATCACGCCCCGCTTGGCAAACAGGGGCCAGGTGACTATCGAAGCGTTTTCCAGGATGTTCATATCTTTGATGATGGCATTCTCCTTGCGGTTGCGGGGCAGGTAGCCGATGCCCAGTTCCAGGGCGTGCTCGGTGCTGTGGATTTTCACCTCTTGACCGTCCAGCCAAACCCTTCCAGAGAGCACTTCATCGGCACCGAAAATGGCCTGGAACAGTTCACTGCGGCCATCGCCTAAAAGCCCGGTAAAGCCCAGGATCTCCCCGCGGCGCACACTGAAGTTGATGCCGCGAAAAGCTGTTCTGTGGTTGAGATTTTCCACCCGCAAAACTTCTTCGCCGATGCGCACCTCACGGGTGAGCTGTTCGGTGCGGACATCATGGCCCACCATAAAGCGGGCCAGGTCATCTGTGGTGACTGCGGCCACATCGCCTTCCGCCACCAGCTCCCCGTCCCGCAGAACCATATACCGCTCGCAGATATCCATAACTTCATTCAGCTTGTGGGAAATAAAGATGATGCCGACTCCTTGATCCCGGAGCGTTTCCATCATCTGGAATACACGCCTGATCTCCGGCTCCGTCAAGGATGTGGTGGGCTCGTCCATGATGATCACGGAAGCATCCATCATGATGGCCCGGCAGATCTCCACGATCTGTTTGTAGGACGCATCTAAGTCGCGCACCATGGCCCGGGGATCCAGCTCGATGTTCATGCGCCGGAAAATGTCCGCCGTCTTTTCCTCCATGGTCTCCAGATCGAGCCTTCCCCACCTGCTCCGGATCTCCCGCCCTAGGAACATGTTCTCATACACGGGCAGATCATTAATCAAATTGAGCTCCTGGTGGATAAAGGCGATCCCCGCCCGGAGAGATTCCGCGGGATTGGCAAACCGCACGGGCTTGCCATCAAGATAAATGGTGCCGGAATCTGCGGGCAAAACCCCTCCCAGGATATTCATGAGGGTGGATTTGCCGGCACCGTTCTCACCGATTAAAGCACAAATCTCACCACCGTTGATGGTGATGGAAACGTCCTTCAGGACCTGGTTTTTCCCGAATGACTTGTAGATGTTTTTCATCTCCACGATCATGGCATCACATCCAAAGGCAAAATGGCGCACTGAGCAAGCTGCAAGGGGAGGCCGAAGCCGCCCCTTGCAGTGGATTCCTTAGGCATTAATAGGGCGAACTGGGATCGATGAAGTCTTTGTAGTTCGTCCGGTCCACGATGGTGGTGGGGATAACCTTAACCGCCTCAACCTCTTCGCCCTTGAGCACAGCCAAAGCTACGTCAACAGCATCCTTGACCATGGCCGGGCTGTACAGCGCGGACTGGATCCAGATGTCCTCGTTCTCAGGCATCATCAGGAAGTAATCCTGCATGCCGCCGCCACCGGTGATCACCTTAATGTCGGTGCGGCCAGCTTCCCTGATGGCCTGGATGGCGCCCATGGATGTTTCATCGTCCATGGAATAGACTGCGTCGATCCGGGGATGCCGCATCAGGATATCAGCCATGTCCTTCAGGCCATCTTCCACGGTGAACTTGGTGGCATAGGTATAGATGGTCATGTTAGGGGCGATTTCCTTGATGGTGTCCAAAAAGCCAGCTTTGCGCAGCTCAGATACGGAACCGGAAGTGGGTACTTCCAGCATGACCACAATGGCCTCGGGACCGACTTTCTCCACGATGTAGTGGGCACCCTGCACGCCCATGTCGTAGTTGTCGCCGGTGACCCTGTAGATGCCTTCCACATCGATGACGATGTCAAAGTTGACCACAATCACGCCAGAGTCTACGGCCCTTTGGATGGGCACTTCCATACCTGTCCACTGCGGGAAGGCCACGATGGCATCGGCACCCCAGGTGAGCAGGTCGTCGAGCTGGGCCGTCATCTCTTCAGCGTTGTTGCTGGTTTGGATGTTGTACTCCACCTCATCGCCAAGTTCCTTGAGGCGGTTTTCCGCGTGATAGGCCACGGCCGCTACCCAACCATGTGTAACAGCAGGAGCCAGAACACCGATCTTAAACTTCGCCGCTGCCGGCTGGGCAAAGGCCAGCGACGAGAACAGAACAGCAAGTACCAGCACTAAAGCAATTCGTTTCATTGTGCAGCTCCTTTCCTCTTGTTGAGCTAGGTACAACCCAGAAAGCTAGAGCATGGCTTGGCTTTCTGCTACCACCCCCTAAGCTAAACACAAGTAAAACCATACTTAAAAATTCTTGAGGAATCCTTGCGAATCCTCCTCTAGATTACAGCCAAAAAACACTATTTGGCGAGCCTCACAAAAGGCCCCCCAGTTCGACACTGCAGCCGGAAGCCAGCGCTTCCCGCGCCGCCAGGGCGATGGCCACCGCCGTTTTCGCCTGGGAAGGTGTACCCCGTTCCACAGCTCCGCCCCGGCGAACCCATTCGAGGAAGTAAGCCAGCTGCCGGGCGTAGGGGTCCTCTCCGAAGCCAGCAACCTCTGGCTGCAGTTCCTCTTCCCCGTATAGTACCAGCCGGTTGGGTGCGCCTCCCTCATCGGTCACACTTCCTCCCCCGGCCACAAAGCGGTATTCCGCCGCGGCCTTTTGGCCTAAAACCCTGAGGAAGGAAGTGAACGGATAGCTGGGGGGCATCAAGTGGCTGCCCACCACATGGGCCCGCTGACCACCGGTGAAGGTAATTACCACATGCACGTGTTTCCAATCGCCGCCGGGCACCGGCACTCCCCAGGCGCTGACGCTCTCGGGAACGCCCAGAAGCGCACAGGCCATGTCAAAGTCGTGGACCATGAGGTCCACCACCATCCCGCCGCTGAGGGACAGGTCCGCAAACCAGCTGGCCCACTGGGGAGATGTGCTGAGCCGCTCCAGCTCCACGGCGCGGATCTCCCCGAGCTTTCCCTCTTCCTTGAGCTCCAGCACCCTTTCATATTCCGGCCAGAAGCGGAGCACATGCCCGATCATGAGAAAATGGGCGGCCAAGCGCTGGGGATCAGGCTCGCTAACCCCGGCGTGGCGGGCCGCTGCAGCGGCGGCCTGGAGCATCGCCTCGGCATCTTCCAGGGTGAGCGCGATGGGCTTTTCGCAGAGCACCTTCTTGCCCGCCTCCAGGGCCTGGATGGTCATCTCTTTGTGCAGCCCCGTGGGATAACACACCACAACGGCGTCCACCAGGGGATCAGCCAGGAGCTGCCCCAGATCAGTGGTGCCCCGGGCCCCAACCTGGGCGGCCAAGTCGTTCACCTTCTGTGGATTACGCCCGCAAATCCAGCGGATTTCCGCATCGGGCCTCTCAGCCAGCGCTTTGGCGTGGGTCTGGGCCATGAAACCTGAACCTAAAATGCCGATTCCTACCCTTTCCATCTACCGGATCCTCCTACTTCGGTCTTGAGCCTCTCCCTCTATGGATCATTCCAGCTCCCCTCGGCCGATCCTCCTGAGCCTTGCGGGGCAGGTCGCTAGACCCGGAAATACTCCACCAGCCTCTGCAGCTCGGCCGCGGCGGAAGCGATCTTGTCCATGGAGGCGGCCACTTCTTCCAGGGAAGCGGATTGCTGTTCACTGCCGGCCGCGATTTCTTCACCAGCCGCGGAAAGTTCGCTGATGGCGAGAGCCGCTTTATCGATGGCGCCTGACAGTTCCTGGATCACGCTCTGCACTTCCGTGAACATCCTGCCGCTCTCGGTGGTGGTCTCCTTCCCCTCCGACACCTTCCGGGAGCTGCGTTCGCTCTTTTCCACCGTTTCCCGGACGATGCTCTGCATGCGCCCGATCAATTCAGTGATTTCACTGGCTGCCTCCGCGGACTCTTCCGCCAGCTTCCTCACTTCCTCCGAAACAACTGAAAAACCACGCCCGTGTTCCCCGGCGCGGGCTGCCTCGATGGCCGCATTCAAAGCCAGAAGGTTGGTCTGCTCAGCTATGTCGGTGATGATGCCCACAATGGAGCGGATGCGATCGGACTGCTCGTCCAGCTCTCTGATTTCCTCCCTCAGCTGGGAGACGGAGGTATCGATCTCCCCCATGACGCCTAGGGTCCGCTGGATCTGCCTGCTGCCTTCTGTGGTTTTCTCTAAAGCTTCCTGCGCCTTTTCCGCGATTTCCTGGGTCTGCTGGTTGAGGATCTGGATGGAAGAAGCGAACTCGTTGGTGGTGCCGGCCACCATGGCCACCGAGCCGGAGGTCTCCTGCACAGCCGCGGCCACCTCGGCTGAGCCGGTGGCTGTCTCCAGAGATCCCGCGGCCACCTTGATCATCATCTCCTGCAGTTTGGCAATGAAATCGTTCATGCCCTGGGCCAGCTTGGCCAGTTCATCCCGGCCCCTAACCGGCAGCCGCTGGGTGAGATCTCCTCCGCCTTGGCTCAGCTCCTGGACCAAGGCCACCGTGCGCCGCAGGGAACGGCAGACCGAACGTACAGTCAAAACCCCCAGGAACAGGGCGATACCCAGCGCCACGCCGATCATCACCAAGGTGATGAGTTGGGAGGTTCGGGCCACCTCCTGCGCCTCTTGCTCCAGGGCCGCCGCCTCCGCCTGCACCAGCACAATGATCCGGTCCAAAGCGCTACGCACGGCTTGGAGATGAACCAGGGTGGTTTCCGCGTAGGATCTCCTTGCTTCCTCCCAGGCGGAGCCGCCAGCTGCCAGCAAGCCGCTGATCTCCCCCGCGGAGCGGTGCAGCGCCTCATGGGGCTCGACTAAAGCAGCATAGGCCGCCTGCAGCTCTGGGGAGAGACTGGCAAACTCCGCTGACTCGATGAAGGCGTAGTACCAGCTGCCCAGGGCGCACCTGGTGTGATCCAGCTGCCCGGTAAAGGGCTGTTCCAAGTTGAGCGAATTGGCCAGCTCCAGGGCCCAGTCTAAGTGGGCGATCTCCAGTTCATCCAGCATGGCCACGTGGGCCAGGGCCGCCGCAGCTTGATCGTTGATGCCAGCCACCTGCTTGAGCATGCTGCTGGAGACACCACCCAAAACGCCGATACAGATAATGAGCAGGGCAATCACACCGTAGAGCTTCTGAGAAATCCGCAAGTTTAACATGGCAGTTCCCACCAACCCTCTGACTTCAGGAGTCAATAATTAACTTTATAGGTAATTGGTCTAATACCGCTCTTTTTTCAAAACTCCTGCCATGTGAAATTTTAAGCGGAGAAGCAAAAACCCCCCGAAGTTAAGGTGAACTTAACTGTGGGGGGCTTGCTGCCCGATCCACCTAGGACTCCGGCTCGATTTCCACCTCCAGCAGCGGCACACTCTGCTGGGAGCCGTAGAGATCGCTGCTCCAGGGATGGTCCGAGGGGTAGTGCTTGAGGATGGAAATCTTGATCCCCAGACAGCTGTCCACAAACCATAGGTTTCCTGTACCGCTGCACAGTCGGACCGTTCACACAGGCAACCCTGGAATAGCCGTGGGCCAACAGATGATCCATGCCTTAGCGCAGACCCTTGAAAGAGTCCACCAGCACACAGCAGATATCTGGGTCATCCGAAACGCCCGACATCACAACAACGGGCTGTTT
>DGEY01000028.1:14181-19846 GCA_002391385.1 Firmicutes bacterium UBA3914
TTGGCGAAGCGTACACCCTGCTCGAGCGCCAAGCCCCATGAAGTAGGCCGCCTGACAAACCATCGCCATGTGTCAACCACCTGCACTGGGAATCCCGATGCTCCCCAAGATGAGGCCTAAGCAACCGGAAGTACTCCATGGGCTGACGGAGACAGCTAACGATATTCGTAGCATTTTCCTGACAATCACAGTCCTTCCTGCACAGGGCGGCATGTCAGCGCTTGTGCTGCCGTACCTCAGAGGTTTCTCAAGTCAACGAAATTGTCCCCTTCTTTCTAGCAATATCGATAAAGACGCAAAGCCAAGGCAAATAGAAGAGGAAAATCGACTTATGCAGAGAATTAGTCTCTTGGGATGGTAGCAATCACCACAGTAGCCTAGCCCGTTCTGTCGAACCAGTGATCGTGAAATGCATCCCAAATGGTTTCCACGGGGCAGCAGCCCCTGGCTCTAGGCTTAGTCCAGGGGATGTGCTTTGCTTTGCACCAGGTACAAGACAGAAGGGGGGATTGCCGAAGGGTTACTGCAGTAGAGAGATAGGGCCAACGGAGTTGAGCGCAGTCTTGACACACTACTGAGGAAGGTGATTGCTTGTGAAGAAATTATTAACGGTAGTTCTTTTGGCGGCACTGGTTTTGGCTGCGTCCACTGCAGCCATGGCGGCAGTGAGGGTTGGTATCTCCATGCCCACCCAGAGCTTGCAGCGCTGGAACCAAGACGGTGCCAACATGAAGGAGCGTTTTGAGGCCATTGGCTACGAAGTTGACCTCCAGTTCGCCAACAACAACGTAGCCCTGCAGGTTTCGCAGATCGAAAACATGATCCTCAACGGAGCTGACGTCCTGGTCATCTCCGCCATTGACGGCGCCTCCTTGGGTACAGTTCTGGAGATCGCCAAAGACGAGGGCATTCCGGTAATTGCCTATGACCGCCTCATTATGGAAACGGATGCCGTCTCCTACTACGCCACCTTCGACAACTACATGGTCGGTACCATCCAGGGCAAGTACCTGGTGGAAGCCCTTGATCTCGACAACCGCACGGATCCGGTGAACATCGAGATCACTGCTGGTTCGCCAGATGACAACAACGCCCGCTACTTCTATCAGGGGGCCATGGATCAGCTCATGCCTTACATCGAGGCTGGCAAGGTAGTGGTGCCCTCTGGCCAGATCGCTTTCGAGCAGGTTGCTACCTTAGAGTGGTCGTCCGAAAGGGCCCAGGCCCGCATGGATAACCTGATCGCTGCCAACTACGCCGGCGGTCTGAAGCTGCATGCGGTTCTCTGCTCCAACGACTCCACCGCCCTGGGTGTAACCAACTCCCTGATCGGCGCTGGGTTCACCAAAGAAGAGTTCCCGCTGATCACCGGCCAAGACTGCGACATCGCCAACACCAAGAACATCATCGCCGGCTATCAGGCCATGTCCGTCTTTAAGGACACCCGTACCCTGGCTGAGCAGGTTGTGAAGATGGTGCAGGCCATCGTCAACGGTGAAGAGCCTGAAGTCAACGACACCGAAACCTACTTCAACGGCGTATTCGTGGTACCAACATATCTGTGCGAACCGGTCTTTGCTGACATCAACAACTACGAGGAACTCCTCATCGAAAGCGGCTATTACACACGGGAGCAGCTGGGACTCTAAGCTTTCAGCTTTAGAAACCACGACGGCGAATGGGTGCTACACCCATTCGCCCGTTTAGGGTTCAGGAGGGTCACAATTGGCCAAGAAATTACTGGAGATGCACTCAATCACCAAGGAGTTTCCTGGTGTTAAAGCCCTCGACAATGTGAACATCACCGTTAACGAGGGAGAAATCCACGCGGTTGTTGGTGAAAACGGAGCTGGAAAGTCGACTTTGATGAATGTACTCAGCGGAGTTCATCCCTACGGCTCTTATTCTGGAGACATCTACTTCGACGGACAGCTCTGCCGGTTCCACAGCATCAAGGACTCTGAACGACTGGGAATAGTCATCATTCACCAAGAATTGGCCCTCGTTCCTTATCTGTCCATTGGCGAGAACATGTTCTTGGGCAATGAACGGCGGCGCCGCCGCGGGGTCGTTGACTGGAATGAAACGTATCAAAAGGCGGAGGAATATCTCAAGGTTGTGGGCCTTGAGGAGAATCCTCGGACGCTGGTGAAAGACATCAGCGTAGGCAAGCAGCAGCTGGTTGAGATCGCCAAGGCGCTGGCTAAGGACGTCCGGCTCCTCATCTTGGACGAACCAACCTCGTCGTTGAACGAAGGGGATTCGTTGAAAGTCCTGAATCTGCTGTTGACCCTGAAACGTGAGAGGGGCATTACCTCGATTCTCATCTCCCACAAACTCAACGAGGTCGCCTATTGCGCTGACCGCATCACCATTTTGCGCGATGGATCCACCGTGGAAACTCTGGACAAACACAAAGATGGGGTCACTGAAGAGCGGATTATCCGGGGAATGGTGGGCCGGGAGATGACTGAGCGCTATCCTCACCGTCCGCATACGATCCGCAGCGAAGTGGCTCTCGAGGTCCAAGACTGGACCGTATACCATGAGCTGTACACTGAACGCAAAGTGGTAGACAACGTTTCTTTCAAACTTCATAAGGGTGAAGTCGCGGGGATCTATGGACTCATGGGCTCTGGACGCACAGAGCTGGCTTTATCCATTTTTGGACGCGCCTATGGGTCGCGCATCTCAGGCACACTGATCAAGGACGGCCAGGTCTTGGAGCTGAACTCGGTACCCGAGGCCATTAACGCCGGGCTGACCTACGTCACCGAAGACCGGAAAGACAACGGGCTGATCCTGGGTAACAGCATCATGCACAACATCACCCTGCCCCGAATGGACTTCGTTGCGCCCAAGGGACGCATCGACCGAGACCTGGAGCGGCAGACGGCCAACCATTACCGCGAAGCTCTGGATATCAAGGCACCCAGCGTGGAGCAGCTGGTCAACAACCTTTCCGGCGGCAACCAGCAGAAAGTGCTGCTGGCCAAGTGGATCTACTCCAAACCGGACATTCTCATCCTTGACGAGCCCACCCGGGGCGTGGACGTAGGGGCCAAATACGAGATCTACCAGATCATCAACGACTTGGCGAAACAAGGCAAGGCCATCCTGCTCATCTCTTCTGAGCTGCCTGAGATCTTAGGCATGTGCGACCGGATTTACGTCATGGACAGCGGGCGCATTATTGCAGAGTTTCCCCAGTCGGAGGCCACCCAAGAAGGTATTATGAACTGCATCATGCAGCAAAGTAAGGGGGAGATCGGGGCATGAGTAGTCTCTGGACAACACTGCGGAATAATTTGCGGCAGTACATGATCCTGCTGGCGCTGCTGGCCATCATCATAGCTTTTCAACTGATGACCAACGGCACGCTGCTGAAGCCCATGAACGTTTCCAACCTCATATTCCAAAACGCCTACGTGGTTATTCTGGCCGTAGGTATGCTCATGTGTATTCTCACTGGCGGTAACATCGACCTGTCAGTTGGATCAGTGGTAGCCCTTATCGGTGCCTGTGCGGGAACCTTCATCATCAGCTGGGGCTGGAACTCGCACCTCACCATCCTGCTCTGTTTGTTGATCGGTCTGGCCATCGGGGCGTGGCAGGGCTTCTGGATCGCCTACGCGCGCATCCCCGCCTTTATCGTCACCCTCTCTGGCATGTTGGTGTTCCGGGGCTTAACCCTGATCGTGTTAGGGGGACTCACCCTAGCACCGTTCCCCAGCGACTTTCTCGCCTATTCCACTGGCTACATACCCGACCTGTTTCCCGGGATGAGCCTGTTTGGGTTGAGAAACTCCACCTCGCTCCTGATCGGCGTGCTCCTGGCCATCATCTACTGCATTTCCCAGATGCGGGGCTGGATTTGGCGCAAGAAGAAGGCCTACGAGGTGGAGAGCCCTTGGGTTCTTCTGCTGAAGATGGTGATCGTCTCGGCCGCTGTGATCTGGCTGTTTTACACCCTCGGGGCTTACCGGGGCGTACCCAAGGTGCTGATCATCGTAGGCATCATCCTCATCGCCTACAGCTACTTCACCACACACACTGTGATGGGACGGCACCTCTATGCCCTGGGCGGTAACGAAAAGGCGGCGCGGCTTTCCGGTGTAAAAACGACACAGCTGCTGTTCCTCGCCTATGTGAACATGGCCTTCTTGGCCTCCATCGCCGGCATTGTCTTTTCGGCCAGGTTGAACTCGGCCTCTCCCCAAGCGGGGCAATCCTTTGAGCTGGACGCCATTGCCGCCTGTTTTATCGGTGGCGCCAGTGCCTATGGGGGAATTGGTACCGTTGGCGGCACGCTGATCGGTGCCATGATCATGGGCGTTTTGAACAACGGTATGTCCATCATGGGCATCAGCTCCAACGTCCAGCAGGTTGTGAAGGGTCTCGTCCTCTTGGGAGCTGTGGCCTTTGACGTTCTGGGCAAACAGAGAATGCAGCTGCGCTTCCTGCCCTTTTTTGGCAGAAGGGCACCGAAACCGCAGGAAAGCGTTAAGCTGGAAGGGTAAGCAAGCAAAGAGAAAGCCTTGGGCAGCATCCACTGACCAAGGCTTTTTTTCTGTGCTCAACCGCCCCTTACCTGGCTAAGAAGCTCTGGACCTCAGCCAGGCTGGGCATGGCTGGAATGCCCCCTTTGCGGGTAACCACTAAAGCGCCAATGGCGTTGGCGAAGCGTACGCTTGCTTCCAGCTCCTCCAAGCTCCACTCCTCAAGGGCCTTGCCCCGCCGCAGGATTTCGTGGAGCATGCCCCCGAGAAAACCATCACCGGCGCCGGTGGCATCTACCGCCTGTACTGGAAATCCAGGTACAAGCCCGGTGAGATCGCCTAATCTAAAGAAGCAGCCGTCTTTGCCTAAAGTAACCAGAAGCAGACTCGTTCCATACTCCCTGACCAGCTGGGCGCTGCCCTGCGCGAGGCTGTCTGAGCCCGTAAGGAACTCCAGCTCCTCCCGGGAGATCTTCACAATGTCGGCCTGATCCATAACAGCCAGAATCTGGCGCTTCGCCTCCGCCAAGCTGGACCACAACGGAGGCCGGAGATTGGGATCATAGGAGATGAGCGCACCCCTTTCCTTCGCCCAGTGGAGAGCAGCCAAGGTCGCGCTGCGGGCCGGTTCATGGGTTAAGGATAGGGAACCGAAGTGAAAGATGGAAGCTGTAAGCTGCGCCCGATCCACTTCTTCCGGCCGCAGCAGGGTATCCGCCCCCGGGCTGCGGTAGAAACTAAAGGAGCGGTCTCCATCCTCGTGCAGATGCACAAAGGCTAAGGTGGTCTGGGCTGCCTCCTCCAGCACCAAGCCGTGGGTGGAAATGCCCCGGGAGGCGAGCACTTCCCGCAGCAAGCGGCCAAACTCATCGGCGCCCACCTTACCCAGGAAGGCGGTTTTCCTGCCCAGCTTAGCTAGACAGGCCAGGACATTGGCGGGGGCACCGCCGGGATTGGCCTCAAAGAGCGGATTTCCCTGCTCCGACAGCCCAGCCGGAGTGAAATCGATGAGTATTTCCCCCAAGGCCACAACATCGTACATGCCACTCGCCCCCTAGTAACGAGAATCTGGCTTTTGGGGCCCGTTTTCTTCCGGGCTGCCCTAACCCTTATTTCTCCAGCAGCACCCATTTAGCCTTTTGCCCACCAAGTAAAATGACCCACCT
>DGEY01000028.1:19889-20041 GCA_002391385.1 Firmicutes bacterium UBA3914
GCCACAACATCGTACATGCCACTCGCCCCCTAGTAACGAGAATCTGGCTTTTGGGGCCCGTTTTCTTCCGGGCTGCCCTAACCCTTATTTCTCCAGCAGCACTCATTTAGCCTTTTGCCCATCAAGTAAAATGACCCACCTGCCCAAAAGCT
>DGEY01000028.1:20126-22093 GCA_002391385.1 Firmicutes bacterium UBA3914
AGGGAGCCGCGCAAAATGGGGATCTTTCTCCGGCCCGGTATGACCAAGGAGCCGTTGACCTGCTCCTCCAAACCATCGAGGAAGCCGGGGGCTAAGCCCACACCGCCCCCCACCACCACCGCCTGGGGATCAAAGCAGTTGATGGCGCCAATCAGCCCGCGGGCAAAGGCGTTCTTCACCTTGGCCAGGATCCCCTGGGCCAGGGCGTCCCCCGAAGCGGCACAGTCAAAAACGTCTTTGGCCGTTAAGCCGCCCTTTTCCTCCAGGATGGTGCGCAGGGACGAGGATGTCTTTCCCTTTTCCACGGCTTCCCGGGCTTGGCGGGCAATGGCTAGACCGGAACACAGCGCTTCCACACATCCCCGAAAACCGCAGGTGCAGGCGGGCCCGTCGAGGCTGATGGGAATATGGCCAAGCTCTCCAGCCTGGCTGTGGCTGCCCCTGAAGAGCTCCCCACCTATGATCACTCCGCCCCCCACGCCGGTGCTCACCGTATAGTACAAAATGCTGCCAAAGCCCCGGCCCGCACCATAGGTATACTCCCCTAAGCCGCCCATGTTGGCATCGTTGTCGATTACGCAGGGCAGGGCAAACTCCCGCTCCAGTTCCCCGCACAGATCCACCTCTTCCCAGCCCGGCGCGTGCAGGGAAGCGAGGATGGTCTGGCTGGCAAAGTCCACCGGCCCGCCAAAGCCAATGCCGATGGCTTGCGGGCTGTGCTCACCCTTGGCCAGAAGCTCCCTAAGCTCAGCCCGCAGTCTGGGCAGAAGCCACTTGGCCCCTGCTTCCCTGTTGGTGCGGGCCCGCTGGTGCAAGAGGATTTCTCCTTCTCTGCTCACAACGGCCAAGCGGTACTGGGTACCACCGATATCTACAGCCACAACCGGCATCGCTGATCCTCCTTGGTTACTCCTGAGCCCTGAGCTCAGCCCACTGCTCGTAGCGTGCCACCAGTTCAGCGGGGCTGGCGGTGCCTGTGGTCCCGAGTTTGGTAATGGTGATGGAAGCAACCAAATTGCCCAGCAGGGCCGCATCCCAAACCGAGGCCCCTGCAGCCAAGCCCAGCACAATTCCGGCGCTGGTGCTGTCCCCCGCGCCCACAATGTCGATGGGACCAGTCACAGGGAAAGCGGGGATCTGCCGGACTTCCCCCTCGGCACACACCCACTGGCCCTGGTCCCCCACGGTGAGGAAAACCGGCCTTTGGGTCCTGGCGGAAAGGGCGCGCACGCTTTCTTCCGGCCGCTCAGCTGCGGTTTTGAGGCCCAAGACCCGCCCAGCCTCAAACTCATTGGGCTTGATGGCAACATGGCGGTACTCGCCAATGTTCCGCCGGGAATCCACTAGGATGATCAGGTCGGGATGGTCTTGGCCCAGCTGGCAGAGGGCAGAGCGCACCCGCTCGGTAACCAGGCCCAGGCCCTCCTGGTCCACCTGATCGGCAACGATCAGGGCGTGGTACTTGGGCGCTTCCGCCCGTAAAGCTTCGATCACCTGGTCCTCCAGCTCCCGAGGGAGCGGCGTCCAGTTCTTGAAATCAATGCGGTTCTGCTCCTCGCTAGCTTCCCTGGTTCCCCGCAGTGGTTTCATGTAGGTGGGGGTAAGCCGCGTGGGGCACTGGATCAGGTGCTCCATATTCACCCCCTGCTCCTCCAGGTGGCGCCTGAGCTCAAAACCGAAGCCGTCTGAGCCGATGACGCCCAGCGCGCCGATGGTGCCCACACCCAAAGCAGTGAGATTGTTCACCACGGTTCCCGCCGCCCCAGGGGAGGAATAGTGGTCTACCGCCTGGAAAGCGGTTTTGCCGGTTTCCAGGCTCACCTCATCCTTTTCTGGATCGATGAGGACGTAGAAATCCAGAAAGAAATCGCCAACAACCAGCACCTTGAGGTCGTTCGCCTGTTTGAGGATCCGGTCTAAAACACTGCGCTGCATGGCCTACTTCCCACTGTCCTTTTCCATGAAAT
>DGEY01000028.1:22317-24775 GCA_002391385.1 Firmicutes bacterium UBA3914
GGTGATGCCCTGCTGCTTGCAGTACTCCAGGGCCGCAATCACGTTGGGCGAGTTGCCGCTGCCGCTCAGGGCCAGCACCACATCGCCGGGTTTCACTACGTTTTTCAGCTGCTCCACGAAGATGTGGTTGTAGCTGGTGTCGTTGCCGTAGGCGGTGATGGTGCCCACGCTTTCGGTGAGGCTGAACACGGCAAAGCGCTTATTCCTTCCGTAGGAAGCGCCCTTGCCCAGATCCACCGCAAAATGGGAGGCCGTTAAGGCGCTGCCGCCATTACCCATAACCCAGATGAAACGGCCTTCTTCCCGGCACTTGGCGAGAAGTTCCAGTACTTCTTCGATAACACCCAAATCGATGTTCTCTATGGCCTGCTGGAGATCTTCTAGATAACTTACCATGAATTCACGCTTACCTTGCAGCATGGGTTGATCCTCCTCTAGCTCAGCTCCTGTAATCTTGCCCAGAGACTGGGAATGGTTGCTTGATGATCGCCTTCGATGTAGAAACTTGTGCCTCCGTCCCGCACGGTGCGGATCAGAATGGTCTTCCAGAAACGATGGTAGTACTGGGGTTGATCCTTTGTGGGTTCCACATGGTAGTCCCGGGATGTGACAGGCTGCAGATCAAAAACGGCAGTGGTGAAATTGCGGATCACCCGCCCTTCTTGATGGGCCACATTGCGGGCCATGGACAGGGCCTTGAGGTAAACCTCCGGACCCATCACCGCCGTGCCGATATTGAGCAGTACCCCCCCTTCCAAATTGCAGACGCTCTGGGCCAGAACGAGGAAGTCGGTGTGGGAGGCCTTACCGCTGCTGGCCCCATCGAAGTTGGGATGCTCGTGGATGATGTCCTGACCGATGGCGATGTGCACAGTGACGGGAACCTTGAGGCGGTAGCCGGCGGCTAAGATGCTCACGTCTCTATGTGGGTAGTCACCTTCAAAGATGTGCTTACCCAGGGCATAGCCAAAACCATAGCCCTTTTCCGCACCGGCTTTGACGATGTCGTTGATCCTGCCCGTTTCCTGCCAGAGGCCAAACTGCCCTGCGCTGATGTAGCGGGCCACGCTTTCTGTGGTGGCGCCAATCATGGCCAGCTCGAAGTCATGGATAGCGCAGGCCCCGTTGAAGCCCACATGGGTAACTAAACCTTTCTCCATGAGATCAATGATGAAGCGGCTCATCCCCGTTTTGATCACGTGCGCACCCATCATCAAGATGACCGCTGCCCCCCGCTTCCTGGCGGCGACGATGCGGGCCGCGATCTCCTTCAGGTCTGCATTTTCCATGGGCTGGGGGCAGCCCAGCTCCTTTACTTCAGAGACGTGCATGTCGTGCTTGCGTTCCGCAAGGGGCTTCAAATTAAGCTTGCTCAAGTCAAACGTGGGATACACAGGCTTTTCCCCCTCCCATTAACTCAGGAATCAGTTTTTCCCGGACGCGGTAATCGCCAATGATCACATCGGCGCCGGCTCGAACCAGTCTTGGGCGCTTCCAGGCATCAATACCCCGGCGCTCCCTCTCGTTGGAGGCAACTCCCACGGCAATGCCGCCTGCTGCTTTCACATTTTCGATTTCCACATAACCGTCCCCGAAACCCAAGAGCCCATGGCCGGAATCAATCTTAGGCAGGATCAACTCTCTGATCACCTGCTCCTTGGAGAAGTTTTCATAATCATCCAGGGCGCCGAAGATACCTCCGTTGAAATACTGGTCGATTTTCAAGGCCTGGGCTTCCTCCAAGACGTGTTCATGGTCAGTACCGCTGGCCAGATACAAGGTTAAACCGCGGCTGCGCAGCTCCTCCAAGAGCTCGATGCTCCCCGGCACCAGGTATTCTTCGGGGTCGGCAGCGCCGCAGGCCAGAGCCTCGCGGCGGTGGGCGATATGCGCCAGCAAGCGGCGGCTGTACTCGGCTTTGTACACCAGCGGATCTTCCGGCTGGCCCCCGTGTTTTCTTACCTCTTCCGCCAGCCGGATGCACTGGTAGATGGTCTGCTCGCCGGTGAGCAAGTCCACAAAGTCCTTCACCAGGTTATAGATCTCCGCTTCGGGCAGCCCGGAGACCGCGGTGAGGACTTCGGTAAAATAGCCGTACATGATGGGCTGCCACCCTTCCCGGATCAGGGACAGGGTGCCATCAAAGTCGAATAAGACTGCCTTAAAATCCCTGTGTATATCGGTATTAATCCACTCCAAATAAGACATTGCCTCTCCCCTTAGCCTGGTCAGTGCCTTGTGGTAAGCCTGAGCTTTTAATTTATTCATTGTATTAATTCACCGAAAGAATCAATATTCCTCCTTCACTCCCCAAGAAATCGAGTAGGTAGCCGCTAGGTGATCAGCCTAGCGGCTTTCCTCTCACAGAACGGTGCGTACGGGCCGCGTACACCGCTCCTGAAGAATCTACCGCCGTTCGTAGAACTGCGACACAATCCCGACACTGTACTTGTCTCTT
>DGEY01000017.1:0-2482 GCA_002391385.1 Firmicutes bacterium UBA3914
ATACACACTTGAGCATTACTATAGATAGTGTCAAGGCACTGTAGGATCAAAGGTCCGTTCCCGCCCCTGTGACGAGCCAAGATATCATGTCGTTCTGATCAGAACTTGAACTCTGCGTTGGATATGCGTCGCAACAATGGAGACCAACCCTTAGTGCCACTGGCAAGGGAAGGAATGTTGCCTAGAGTCTCGCAACTCGAACCAGCGGCTTTGGAAATCTGACGCACAGCCGCCGTAGGCACATGCTCGGAAGCAAACCCTTTCTTCCTCTGGGCGCTTTGCTCTATGTAAACGTGGGACAAATTTACTCCGTTCGCGCGATGGACTCTCAAGTGGGCAATCTGGCAGGCACCCAAGTACGACCATCCCATGGGCCGGCTACTCAGGCGTGCTGACAAAACATGACTCACGTGGCCTTTCGCACAGCAACCGATAGGCAGTCTGCCGTATTTCCGCATAGGCTGCTGAATGGTACAGCAGATTCTGTTCAGACCGTTTCGCAACGCCTGCTGCAAGGCCGGCATCCCCTTACCGTCCATAGCCTCGGCCACCGCTTCTTGGCCAACTTCCTGAAAGGAAAACACTACATCGAATATTGCTTGCATAGAAGATCTCACCTCTGAGTACTTCGTACTCGTCTCCTGCACGGACGGTGGGATCTTCCTCTGTTTTCTTGAGTCAAACTCCTGTCCTGCAGTAACTTTACACTAGCGTTCACCTCTGAACGTGGAAATCGCTTCTGCGTTTCGGGGAATCAAGGTGCCCCTTTTTGGGCTTGAAACGGGAACATGTTGTCAAACCGAATTCGAGTGCTAGATTGTGGCACTTCTGCGACCACGGCTGGTCTCTGATGCCCGTTTTTCCAGACCGCCTTTCAACTCGGCGGTTTGTATGCTCACCTTCTTGTTCTCCGGTGATTGCATTGGCGATGGGCGCATGTACCGGCTAGACGAGTAGTATGAGCCAGGTCTGTGTTGAGTTCAACCCTGCTGTAACCTTAGAGCCGATCCAAATCATCTTAACGAACAAGGATTTGGTGGGGCCAAGTAGAATTCTATATAAAAAAACAGGTGTTGCCCGCTCCAATCCTGGTTGGAGTTAAGCGATGAGCTCTGACCATCATCGGTCACCTTGTCTTCCACCAAAGTTTGTACGGGGAGCTTTTCGGGGGAGATGGGCAAAACGGAACGATGTTTGACACACACAGAGCAGAAGTTGCTTCTTAGGGTTTACCCCGCATACGCGGGGATCGACCTTGAACGGCTGCACCTTCGCCGCTAAGAATCTTGTTTACCCCGCATACGCGGGGATCGACCCCAAGGCATCTCACGCATGAACAGTGGGTTTGGGTTTTCCCCGCATACGCGGGGATCGACCGCTCATTTGCACAGCACCTAGACGTAGAACGGCGTTTCCCCCGCATACGCGGGGATCAATCTTCGGGTGGAAGACTTGTTGGGACTACCAACAGTATGCGTTGGTTTGGCGTTCTTTCCGGAATGTACAAACTACCGATACCGACGTTTTCAGTAAGACGGGCGGTCTTCTGTTTGTCGCGGATTGGTGTTGCCAGCGATGGTAACACCTTCCTTTTCTTGCTGATTTCGTGTTACAATAACACTGTAGAACTCTCGGCGGGAGATCTTGCCGGGTCGGAAACGCAGGGGTCGTGGAGATGGATAACTTGAGACAATACCGGATCTCCTTGTTCGGGGAGTTCACGGACAAGTCTATGGAAGACGAGTACTTGGCGGATAGTCTGACAAGATCAACTAAGCTCACTGCCTACATAGCCCTTGTCTTTGGTTCCACGCTTGGGCTTTTTCTTGTGCACAGCTACATTACTGAACGCAACACCCCGTTATTTGCCGCCGTTGCGCCCCTAAGGTTGGGCTTTATCCTGGTCTCCCTCTTGCTCTTTCTCCTCGCCAAAACCATCACTAAGCCCAAGCACTTAAGGGTCATGATCACCTTCTACCAGGCCATAATGGCCATAGTCTATCTGCTCACCCTGAAGCAGTATGATTCCCTCAACTTCTTTAGTGTCTTGGGGTTGATGGTCATAACCCTGGCGATCTACCTCCTGCCCAACAAGATAACCATTTCCCAGATCATCTCCCTCGTGTTCACCGTGGCGTTCTTTGCTTCCCCCAGCCAGAAGCTGGAGGGCTTAACCGCTCCCCAGTTTTTCAGGATCATTGCGTACCAGACCATCCTGCTCACCTACTGCAATATCAACTACTGTTGGACGGAGACCACCAAAAGAAAGGCTTTCCTGGCCAACAGGGAGCTGCTTGACCTCTCGTCCAAGGATCCCTTGACCGGCGCCTATAACCGCAAGAAGTTCGACGATGCTTTGGATGAATGGCTGCACTACTCCAAAACCTATGGCAGCTCCTTTGCCCTGATCATGTTTGACATCGACAACTTCAAGGAGATCAATGACCACCACGGCCATATTGTAGGTGACAGCGTGCTGCAA
>DGEY01000017.1:2729-3440 GCA_002391385.1 Firmicutes bacterium UBA3914
TGGCGGAGCGGATCAGGCAGGCCATCAACAGCAACGCCTCCCTGCAAGAGATAACCTGCAGCTTTGGCGTGGCGGCTTCTAGGGAGAACGATACGAAGCAGTCGCTTCTGCGCAGGGCGGACGATCTGCTTCTGCAGGCCAAAACCGCTGGGAAAGATATGGTTGTAGGCTGAGTCAAAGGAACCGCGAATGTCAAGAGGACCGCATAGTGCGGTCCTCGATCCATTTCTACGAGCCCTGCCTCAAAGACTGCAGGTATTCCATGGCCCGTTTGTGATGTTCATAGTCCTTGATCCAAGCTTTGTACTCCTGGCACGGGAAGTCAGCACATTCCCCGCAGTGATCTAGCCTTTTCCCCTCGCAGCAGCTGAGCAGATGACAATCGCCGCACCAATGCACGCCGGTCTTGTTCCAGCAGCCTTGACAGTACGGGGCCTTGGCCATCACAGTCTGCGCATCGGCCCTTTCCTCGATCCATCCCCTGCTTTTAAACCACTTTACCAGCGCTTCCGCGGCCTGCCTGTCGTGGGCTGCGTTGTAGATATCGCACTCATTGCAGTCGATTCCGCAGGCCGCCAATCTCATCCTGGGCAAACCTTTCCCCCCCTCAGGAGATCCAGCCAAAGGAAGTGTCTCCGCGCTCTTCATTTTTCCACAACACCCAAGTTTTCCTTCCCTAGTCGGTTCGGGCAGATTCTGTCTTTTCACCCA
>DGEY01000017.1:3512-4150 GCA_002391385.1 Firmicutes bacterium UBA3914
CATGAAAGCCGCAGCCAGGCTGCGCACTTCCGCCTCGGTTCGGTAGATCTGCGTAATCCAGTCGGCGCTGATGGAAAGGAGCACCCCCAGCGCGCCGGCCACCGCCACGGCAAAGAACATGAGTTTCCACACTTGGGCTTTGGCCAGTTCCCCATCGCCTGCCCCCAGGGCCTGGCCGGTCACAATGGCCACCGCGGNNGGGCAGATTCTGTCTTTTCACCCACCAGGTTTCTGGCCCAGATTCCACTTCCCACTGCCACCAAGCTGATAACCGCCTTCAGGGGATGCTGGAGCTGGCTGAGGGGGTAGATACTCTCGATCCCCAGGGCTGTGAAGGTAACCAGAGCATAGGTGTATGGTACGCAGAATACCCAGACGTAGATGCTGTCGAAGACCATGGTGAGCAGCGTCCTTCCCCCGGAGCGGATGGCGAAGTAAGCGCAGTTGGCAATGGCCTGGAAAGGCATGCACAGCGCGGTCGCCCTCATGAAAGCCGCAGCCAGGCTGCGNNATCCTGGGCAAACCTTTTCCCCCCTCAGGAGATCCAGCCAAAGGAAGTGTCTCCGCGCTCTTCATTTTTCCACAACACCCAAGTTTTCCTTCCCTAGTCGGTTAGGGCAGATTCTGTCTTTTCACCC
>DGEY01000017.1:4233-4907 GCA_002391385.1 Firmicutes bacterium UBA3914
AGCCAGGCTGCGCACTTCCGCCTCGGTTCGGTAGATCTGCGTAATCCAGTCGGCGCTGATGGAAAGGAGCACCCCCAGCGCGCCCGCCACCGCCACGGCAAAGAACATTAGTTTCCATACCTGGGCTTTGGCCAGTTCCCCATCGCCTGCCCCCAGGGCCTGACCGGTCACAATGGCCACCGCGGTGCCAAAGGAGAAGAAGAACACCCCAAAGAGGGTGGTGAAGGTCTGCGCGATGTTCAGCGCCCCCACCACCGCCAGGCCTTTGGTGGACAGGATCTGCGTCATGGTGACCATACCCGAGGACCAGAGGAGCTCGTTCACCAACAGGGGCATCCCCTTCAACATGATGTTCTTGGTCAAATCCCTGCCGATACGCAGCGAGCGGTAGAGCCCGTTCAAGAAGAAGAAGCGATCCATGTTTTTGTGGGCCACCACGGCAACCACGAAAAACTCGGCCAACCGGCTGATCACCGTGGCCAGGGCTGCTCCCTGCACCCCCAGGGCTGGCAGGCCCAGTTTGCCGAAGATGAGCACATAGTTGAAGACCAGGTTAGTGAAGACCGCGACCAAAGTGGCCCGCATGGGCAGGACCGTTTCACCTGCATCCCGCAGCGCGCTGCTGTAGCTTTGGGACAGGGCAAAGGGCAAAAGCCCCCAGAGCATGATCCGCA
>DGEY01000017.1:5131-14129 GCA_002391385.1 Firmicutes bacterium UBA3914
CCTTGAAGGTACAGGGAGAGAAGCTGAACTGGCCAGCCGGTCAAAATGAAGATGGCCAGAGCGGTGATGATCACCGATACCAAGAGCCGGAACCGCAGGGTTTCCCGGAACCTCTGCCAGTCCTTGGCTCCCGCAAACTGCGCTCCGTAAATCCCCGCCCCCGACAGGGCTCCGAAAATGGTCAAGTTAAAGACGAACATGAGGTGGTTGGCAATGGCCACACCTGACAAGTGGGCTGTCCCTAGGTTACCAACCATCACGTTATCCAACAGGTTAACAAAACTGGTTACTGTGTTCTGGATGATTACGGGGACCACCAGGCTCAGAGCCATCTTGTAAAAGGCGCGATCCCCGATGAACCTGTTTCTAAAGCGCGTCCAGATTCCCGATGCTGAAACGCTGTGCACTGCTTTGCCTGCCTTTCCATTTGCCAATTGAACATCTAGGGCGAAAGCGGGTTCGAAAGAATCAAGATCAGAATACCACATCGCGATAGGGAAGACAATTGCGATTATGCGCTGCCCCAGGGTCCAAGGCCGGCGAAAAGCAGGATGACCTGGAAAAATATAGAATGTAAAGGCTAAAGGGTGGCGGAGAGGAGTGTGGCTGTGGAAAAAGATGACGACCGGGGTTATATCCTCAACCTAGGCAGCGGAGACGCTTCGCCCGAGATGGATGTCCATGCCTTTTTGAGGTTCGCCTATCGGGACGAATACGGGTTTTCCAAAGTAACGGGATGTTCCAGGAGGATTTTGGGGGCAACAACGTGTGGCGCAGCTGCCGTCTGAGGAACATGTATGCCCGCAACGCCAGGACAAGGCGATGGGAGTCCTGGAACAGATACCACATCAGCACCATGTACATCCCCGTATTGGATCACACCGACTCCTTTTTTGGCTCAGTGTGGGATTACGTCTTTTGACATATCGCCTTCGACGTTGATTGGGAGCTGAGCCCGGATCGGGACTATGTGTGGGTCCGCAGCGGCGGCGAGGGATTTGCTCCCAAAGACAAAAAAGTGCCGGTGGTTTACAATCTCGCCCAGCCTGCCCAACCAGATGATACCCGCTGGCTCGATTGACGAAAGCTCTTGGAAGGGATGATTGCTGTGCAGACCCTGAAGATCGTGGGCGCCATCATCGGCATTCTGTTCATATGGGGCGGTGTGGAGGCGTATCGCGAGCACCTCCAGCAGAAGTACGCTCACGACATCTTCCAGCTGGGCATGATCGCTCTGTTGATGCTGGCGGCGCTTTTGGCCATCGGGATCGACGTGGAGAGACCCGAGCTCACAACTGCCATCATCATGGGCTTAACCGCCCTGGCCATCACAGCGTTGGTGCTGGTGTACAATATCAGGATTATGGGCCCGGGGCACGGCATCGCGGCCACCATCATCCAAGCGGCGGCCTCTTTCCTGATCCTGATCGTGATCCTCTTGCTCCTCTCCGGCCGGGAGAAAAAGAAAAAGCAAGAAGGCGCCCAGCGCTAGCGGGGGCGCTTGACTCTCCCCTGAAGGCGGCGGGGTACAGCTATGCAAGGAAGAGCAGCTGAACCAAGGCCGTCAAAACGATGGCCAGCAGAGGCACGGCCAGTTTCCCCACGGTCTGGCCATAGCTTGTGCCGAAGTACTGGTTGGTCAAGGCCAGACAGAGGTGGAGGGGAGAGAGCAAGTAGCCGAACATGATGGAAACCAAAAGCAGGGAAGTGTACGGGGCCAGGAGGGCAGGGGGGAAGAGCGTTGCAAAAAAGGGAGCCAAAAGCCCCGCTGCCGCCATGTGCATGCCCACAAGGTACGCGGCAACTGCCCCCAGGCCCATCACCAGGATGGGTAGGGGAATGCCGTAGCGGAAGAAGGAAGCGGCCAGTGTACTGGTCACCCCAGAGGCCTCCACCACCGATCTGAAGAGCAGCAGGCTGAGGATGGTGAGGGCCAGCTTGTAGTCGATCCAGCGGGTGAAGAGCTCCTTCAGGCGCCCGAGGAGAGCGCGGCTGCGCTTTTCGCCTGGAAGGTTCCTCAGGAGCGCCCAAAGCAGGCCCCCGGCTGCGGCCAGGTAAAACGGCAGTCCCAAAAGGAGCATTAGACCTAGGATGACCAGGATGGGGGAAAAACTCTGCAGGAAGCTCAGCAGATGGCGAAGGGAGCTTTCTTGGCGTGCGTCCGCAGGGGGCAGCTGCGCTCTTTTGAAAAAGAGCAGATAGGCTGCGCCTAAGCCCACCAGCATAGGCAGGGCATTGTACTTGATAATGGACTGCTTTGGGATGTCCATCAGCTCGCTGAGGACGATCATGGAGGTGTGCAGCGGGTAAACGTAGTAGCCGATATGGCGGAAGAAGAGGTTGATGGCTGCTTGGGAGGTGCGGTCCAGATGCAGCGCCCTGGTGTTTTCTTCCACCAGGGGAGCGGACATGATGGCTCCGCCCGGTACGTTAATTGTGCCGACCAAGGCGGGCAGAAGCATGGCCAGCGCTTTAGGCTTGGGGAACAAGGCCACCAGGGAACTGATCATCTCTTCTAGGTCGCCAGTTGCTTTCATCACCTTGCCCAGCCCGCTGATGAGGGCCACAGCAAGAACCAGCTGCCAAGTCATGGGGCTTTTCAGGCCATCCCAGAGCGCAGCGGCAAAGGGCGAGAGCCCCATGGGGGAAAGCAGTCCCGTCAGGGCTGTCCCCACCAAGAGCGCCAGCCCCAGCGAGAGGCCCTTGGAGACTAGATAGAGGACGGATCCAAAAGCTACGGCAACTCCAACCACTGTCACGATGTTACCCCCCAGCCCTGCTCTTCTTCGACGCCGCAGAGGATTCTCCTTGCTGGTCAGGAGGGTTTTGCCCGTTGGAACAGAACACTTGACACAGACAGCGTCGACTCCAGTTAAGTAAGGGGGCCCGGAAGTGTCGAACGTGATTCTGCAGGTGCTGGAGCGGGATCTCCCTGAGCTTCCGCCGCAGGTGGCGGAGATCATTGAAGAACTGAGGGATCCGAACCTGATCGACCGCCCAGTCCTGATTCGCAAGATCAATGAATGCGGCAATCTCGGAGCGGCGGTGCTGCGGGTAGTGAACTCAGTGGGGCAGCGGCGCGGCAGGCGTGCCCGCAGCCTGGAAGACGCCATACTCCTTGTGGGGCTGGAAGCTACCCGCCACATCATCCTCGGCATCCTGCTGCAGGCTCTCTTCCCCCAGCGCCAGCTGCTGGAGAATTTTGACCGCCGCAGCTTTTTCCGCCACTGCCTGGGCACGGGTCTTGCTGCGCAGCTCTTGTGCCAGGAGGCGGGTCTGAGCGGGCGGTTCGATACGTATAAGCTCGTCAACTACGGCCTGATCCATGATATTGGGATTTTGGCCCTGGATCGGTGCCTGCCTGTAACCCTGAACCGCATTTTCCAAATCGCCACCGAAGAGAACATCCCCATCCTGCAGGCTGAGGGGAAGGTTCTCGGCCGGCACACCCATTCGGCCATTGGGCAGTGGGTGTGCACTAAGTGGCACCTGCCCCCCGATATCCGCAACGTGGTGCAGTACCACCACGCCCCCAGAAGGGCGCAGGTGAACAAGCAGGAGATCATCATCATGCACATTGCCGATACCATCAGCTTTAACTACTACGAATCGCTGCGGGAGTCTGTGCACAAATACGAGATTGAAGCTGATCTGGTGGAGTCTTTGGGCCTCTCCATGGCCCAGATCCTCAAGGTGGAAGAGGCCCTGCCCCAGCGGGTGGAGCGGGCCCTGGAAATTTTGGAGCCCATCGCCCAAGACGCACCCTGCATCTTCTAAGGCGGCGCGTTCTAGCCAGCGAAGCATCACGGCCGGCGGTCACCTTTGATCCTCGGCTGTTTTTTGATCCTGCGCCCGGGGCGGTCTCAGCCAGGGAGGTAGAGCCAGACTGAACTGCCTCCTTTCCCGCAGCGCCATAATGATGCTCTGCAGCACAATGAAGATGTAGAGCAGAAGACCGCTGACGATGGCCTGCAGGTTGGATTGGACCCCCGCCGCCCGAATCAGTTCATTGATGGTCAGGAGGGTCAGGGTGCCGATGGGCGCGCCCAAAAGGTTTCCTACTCCGCCGCTGAGCATAACGCCGCCCATGACGTTCGCGGCAATGGCCTTAATCTCATAGAGCGAGCCGTTGCCGATGTTACCTGCCCCCGTTGTGAGCAGGAAGATAAAGCCGGAGAGCCCGGCGGTGAGTCCGCAGATTACGTAGGAGAGAAAGATGGTTCTCTTGACGTTGATGCCCAGCATCCGGGCGCTCTGGCGGTTGCCGCCCACCGCGTAGAGGTTGCGCCCAAAGCGCGACCACTTCATCAAGATGGCGTAGAGAACAACCAGGGCTGCCACAACGAACACGCTGGGCTTAATTTCGCTGGGGATGAACACGCCCAGCCGGTTGACGGTACCCAGCCAGGGAATTTCGATGGTATACCGCCGCAGGGCCACAAAAGCTGGTTTGGTCACGTTGAGGGGCTCTTTGTGGAGGGTGGTCAAAAGCCCCTGCGCCAGGAACATCCCGCCCAGGGTGATGATGAAGGGCTGGATCTCTAGATAGGCGATGAGAAATCCATGCATCAGCCCGAAGGCCAGCCCGATCCCCAGGGACAGAAACAGCGCGCCCCAGATGTTCCCCGCTCCCGTTTCCAAAAGCAGTGCGCAGGCCATGGTGACCAGTCCGCAGACGGCGCCCACGGAAATATCGATGCCGCCGCCGATCATGACGATGCACATGCCCAGGGTCACGATGAAGAGCGCCGCGTTCAGGTTGAAAAAGTCAAAGAAGGTCTGGAACTGCCGGAAACTGACGGGGAAGCTGATCAGGGCAATCCCGTACATGAGGATAAGGATAATCCCGGCGATGATAAACAGAAGCGTCGAATTGGACATCCTTGTTTTTGGTTTGCCTTTGTTTAGGGGTCCCATCTTACTTCTCCTTCTTCGCAGAACTGTCCACAGCCGACACAGCCACTTCCTGGCCCGGGGAATAGCCGGTGGTGATCCCCTTGATCCTATCCAGCAGCTTACCGGCATAGGCACTGACCACGGGGGAAGCGATGATCATGAGGACGATGATAAACACCGCCTTGAACGCTTTGATGGCCTCGGGGTTTACCTCCAAACGGAGCAGGGTCCTGTTGAGCACCTCGATGGTGTACGCCCCGATAATCGACCCCGTGATGCTGAATTTCCCGCCGGCCAGCGAGTTACCGCCTAGAGCCACGGCCAAGATTGCATCCATCATGATGAACTTGAGCAGGTTGACACTGTCGTGGCGCCCGGCTTTGTTAACCGCGATGAAGCCCGCGACCGCACTGCACACTCCCATGATTAAGAAGGTCAGGAAGATCACCTTCTTGGGGTTGATGCCGTTCAGCCGCGCCGCGCTGGGGTTGACCCCCACGGATTCCACATAGAGCCGGAGGTTGGTGGTCTTGAGGACCACCACAACCAGCGCGATGAAGACGGCCGTGAGGATGATGGGTGTCTGGATGGGCACACCCGGTATGACGGTGCCGATCTGGTTGGAGATGGGGTTCGCCAGGATGGGCGACACCTTCCCATCAATGATAAAGGCGATGGATCTTCCCCCCAGGAAGAGGATGAGGGTGGCCACCATGGGTTGAACATTGAAGAAGGAAACCAGGGTACCGTTGAAGGCCCCGATGACCATCCCCGCCAGGCAGCTGATGAGAAAACCCGCCAGGATCGTCCACACCGTGACATTCCCGGCCCGCAGGACATACTGGACAAAGATGGCGGAACTGATCGCACCGCTCTCACCAATGCTGATGTCCTGGCCCCGGGAGGCCGCGGTGACCAGGGTCATCCCGATGGACAGGATCACCAGCTCCGAGGCGCCGAAGAGGATATTGGGTATGTTCCCGTACAGTACTCCGTTGATCAGGGTAATCTTGAAGTAGTCGGCACCCTTGACCAGGTTAATGATCAGGAGCACCACTAAAACGGAGAGGGGAAGGAAGAGATGGGACATACGATTGAACCGTCTTTTTAACCTTGGCATTCTACTCGCCCCCCTGCGCGATCAGCTGCATCACGTTTTGCTCCGTAAGGTCCGCCCCACTCAGTTCGCCCACGATCTCCCGGTCCTTCATCACGATCAGCCGCGAGCAGACACGGAGCATCTCGTCGATCTCCGAGGAGATGAAGGTGAGGCTCATCCCCTCCGCCGCCAGCTTGAGCACCAGCTTTTGAATCTCCACCTTGGTGCCCACATCGATCCCCCTTGTGGGTTCATCCAGGATCAGGTACATGGGGTGGGTGAGCAGCCAGCGGGCCAGGATCACCTTCTGCTGGTTGCCGCCGGAAAGGGATTTGATGGGCGTGTCCAGGGACGGCGTCTTGATATCCAAGAGCTCGATATACTGATCGGCGAACTCTTCAGCCTGTTTGCGGGACAGCGGCTTGAAAAAGCCCTTCAGCACCTGCAGGGCCAGGATGATATTGTCCCGCACGGAAAGTTCGTCGATGATCCCATCCACCTTGCGGTCCTCCGGCAAATAGCCGATGCCCTGTTTCATGGCATCCAGGGGAGATTTGATTTTCACCATTTGGCCGTTTACGCGTACTTCACCGCCTGTTACTTTATCCGCGGCAAAGATGGCCCGCACACTTTCGCTGCGCCCCGAGCCCAGAAGCCCGGCAAATCCGTTCACCTCGCCTTTGCGGATGGCAAAGTCAAAGGGTCTCACCCCAGCGGCGCTGGAAAGGTTTTTCGCCGCGAACACAGGTACACTTTCGTCGGTTTGAGGCGGTTCGTGTTTCTTGATGGCCGAAATGTCGCTCAGCGCTTTACCCATCATCTTGGAGACGAGCTCGATTTGGGAAAGCTCCGCGGTGGGGTATTCGCCGATCAGCTGACCGTTACGCAGCACCGTGATGGTGTCGCTGATCTCGTAAACCTGATCGATAAAATGGGTAATGAAGATGATTCCTACACCCCGGGCCTTTAGTTCCCGCATGAGTGCAAAGAGCTTTTTCGTTTCATCTTCGTCCAGGGAAGATGTGGGCTCGTCCAGGATGAGGATCCTGCAGTCCATATCCACCGCGCGGGCAATGGCGATCATCTGCTGGACGGCAATGGAGCAGCTGGCCAGTTCCTGGGTGGGACTTGCGGGAATCCCCAGGGAATCCAGCATCTCGGCGGCTCTTTGGTTCATCTGCTTCCAGTTGACGAAAGCGTCCCGGCTCCGCCCGATAAACATGTTTTCGGCCACGGTCAGATTGGGGCAGAGCGCGATCTCCTGGAAGACCGTGCCTATCCCCATGTTCTGCGCATCTTGGGGCGATCTAAAGTTCACCGGCCTTCCCTCGAGGTAAATCTGGCCGGCATCCTTTTGGTACACACCAGTTATGATCTTGATCAGGGTAGATTTGCCCGCCCCATTTTCGCCCATCAGGGCATGGATCTCACCCTTGCGCAGCACGAAGTCAACGTTGTCCAGAGCTCTGACCCCGGGAAAGGATTTGCAGATCCCTTCCATTTTGAGAATGATTTCCGGCTGCAAGCAAAGCCCTCCTTACCGGCATCACATAAATTAACAGCAGTGCGGTTGACCGGAGAGAATCCGGACACCGCACTGCTTGGACCGTTAAAAGACTACCGTGTAATTACACCCTTGCCCGGATCGGGGTTAATCCCGTACTTCTCGATATGTTCATCGGTGATGGTATCCGTGTCTAGGATGATCTCTTCTTGATAGACGATGCCTTTGGGGATATTGCCGCTCTTGATCCACTGGTCGATCTGGCTGGCCATACGGGGGTTGCACTGTACGTCAGCGTTCCAGTAGCCGGCCTGTACGTTTCTCAGGGCAAAACGGTTGAAGTCAAAGCCAATGATCTTGACCTTGCCGTCTTTGCCAAAGCTGATCCCGGCGGCCTCCAGGGCTTGGCAGGCTCCCTGGGCCATACCGTCGTTCTGGGCATAGATGACGTTGAAGTCTTTGCCCGCGGCGATGGCGGCTTCAACAACTTTGCGGGCCTCTTCCAGGCTCCAGGTGTCTCCGCCGGTTCCATCCCAGACGATGTTGAGTTTGCCTTCTTCAGCGGCCTGGAGCACCGGGGCGCTGCGGCCGATCTCAGCCGCGCTGCCCAGCTGGCCGCGGATCAGGATGAGGTTAATGGGTTCGGGAACGTTTGCCAGTACCCAGTCGGTTGCCAGCTGGCCTTCAAAGTACATGTCGGAAACGAGTGCAGCTTCGTAGTTTTCGGGATCTGTGTCAATCAGCCGGTCAAAGAGGATTACCCTTACGCCTGCCCGCTTGGCCGCCAGCAGGACATCATCCCATCCGGAGGCGTGGGCCGCGGAGATCAGCAGATAATCGACGCCGTCGCGAATATACCCCATGGCCGCCGCCATCTGTTCATTGACGTCGGCGGTGTTGGTCTGCTTCGCATCGTAGCCGTTTTCCCGGGAAAAGACCAGGTTCAGGTCCTCCACGTTGGCCTGGCGGTAGCCGGATTCTTCTGGCGGCAGGTTGACAATACCCACCTTAATCAGATCTTGTGCAGCCACCAGGGCAGAGCCCCACGCCAAAACCAAAACAAGCACCAACAGTAATAGTCCTACTTGTGGCAGCTTTCTCATCGTTAAACCCCCTCTAATTTTTTCCGACGTAACCAAGGCAACGCATCTCATGTCAAAAACCTCTTTCTGCTCTCCGGCCCTAACACCCTCCCCTTTCTATATATTGTGAGTTATATATTAAGCTGCCTTTTTTACTGATCCTCCGAATCTGCTGCACGAAGGGAGCCTCTGTGCCGAAATGGCTCAGTTACAACGACGAGAAATCACCAGTTTCAGTACGTCTCTATGCCGAATGTGTGAAAGCAAACTCTAGTGATATCTAACACATTCTACGCGAAAAACAATATTTTGTCAACTTTGCCCACTTCAGTGTAAGTGTCAACGTTTAGTAGGTTGAGACCTCGCAGTTGCTTGTTTCACGGACCCAAGACCAGGATAGGGCGGTTGCGCTTCTAG
>DGEY01000035.1:0-3153 GCA_002391385.1 Firmicutes bacterium UBA3914
TTTTTCTTGCCCAGCTAGAACTAGTTCAGCTCCTCCGCCCCCACAGGCACCTGGCGCAGCAGGTCCCTCACCACCGCAGCAGGCTGCACCCCCCGCAGGATGCTGTCGGCCTTCAGGGTCAGGCGGTGGGCCAAAACGGGCACAGCCAGCTGTTTCACATCGTCGGGCAGTACATAATCCCTGCCCTCCAGGGCAGCTAAAGCCTGGGCCGCGCGAAACAGGGCTAAGCTCCCCCGGGGCGAAGCCCCAAGCTGGACTTGGGGATGGGTGCGGGTCGCCTGCACGAGACGCACCAGATACTCGGCAACCGATTCCTCCACATAGACCTTGGTGATCGCCTGCTGCAGCAGGCGGACCTGCTCGGGGCTTGTGACCGGGGCCACGTCCTCGATGGGATGCCGCTCCTGGAGGCGGTAGAGCACTTCCTTCTCCTGGGACACGCTGGGATAACCCAAACTCAAGGAGAGGAAAAAGCGGTCCAGCTGCGCTTCCGGGAGGGGAAAGGTGCCTTCGAATTCCACCGGGTTCTGGGTGGCCATGACCAAGAAGGGCTGCTCCAGGCGGTAGGTCTGGCCATCCACCGTGACCTGTCCCTCACCCATGGCTTCCAAAAGGCTGGATTGGGTGCGGGGGGTGGCCCGGTTGATTTCATCCGCCAGCACGATCTGGGACATGAGCGGGCCTGGCCGAAACACGAAATCACCCGCCCTTTGGTCATAAACCGAAAGGCCGGTGATATCCGACGGCAGAAGATCCGGGGTGCATTGAATGCGGCTGAAGCTGCCCCCAATTGAAGCCGCCAAGGCTCTGGCCAGCATGGTTTTCCCCACCCCAGGCACATCTTCCACCAGCACGTGACCGCCGCTGAGCAGGGCCACGAGCAGCATACGGGTGGCAGTTTCTTTTCCCACCATAACTGACCCTATGTTCTCCATCATCTGGCGGCCGAATTCAGCCACCTCGTGTACCTGAGTCACTTTGCTCCTCCCCTTCCAAGGCCTCGATCTTTTTAAGAATCTCCCTTCCAGCAGCTAGCACCCGCTGCTCTGCAGCTCCCTGCAAGCCTCTTGCGCCATAGCGCACCGCCTGATAACCCTGGAAAAACTCGGCGATCAAATCCTCCTGGGACCCCAAGCGCCTTTGGAGCAGCTTCCCGTACTCCCAGGGCGTCTGGCTGGGCAAAAAAGCCAGTCCCTTTTTCCCCGCCTCCCGGGCAATCCGGCGCAGCAGGGCCCTGATCCCCCGCTCCGGCAGGTGCATCCTGGCCCCCGGGCCCGGCGGAGCAGCCCCTTGGTCCCTCCCCAGGGGCCCGGGGGTCCTCCTTGCCTGGGGTAGCTGGAGTTTGACCCGGCGCAGGAGCGCGCTCAGCTCGGCCAGCGCTTTGCGCAGGGCAGCATAGGCTGCCGCCGCCAGCTTCGGCAGGCCCCGCAGGCGCTCCACTTCCGCCTTGGTCAGCTCCACCAAGATGAAGCCCACCACGGCCAAGATGATCGCTGTAAAGATGGCTAACAGCAGGAAGGAAATAATCAAGAAAACCAAGCCGGCGACGTCCAAACCCTGCGGTTCCCCGTAGGTTGCCTCCTCTTGTGGAAACTGGGGACGCTCTCCCGCTGACCGTTCCTGGGGCACAGGCATTTCCCATCCCCTCTGCAAAAGCCCCATGACCAGCCTGCCAATGGTCTCGGCGGTCAGTGGTGAGTAATCCACCGGTGCCAGGTAGACCAAAACCAGCAGGGCCAGGAGGATCAGCCCTAGATTGCGCATCCACACCCTAGGCAGAGCGGGATCAGGTTCCGCCTTGGCGCAGGACCAGAGCATCTGGAGCCGGAAAAGATAAGCGCCCCCCTGCAGAGTAAGGCCGGCGCAGAGGGCGATACCCCCCAGCAGCTTCAGCTGCCAGGCCAGGTGGCTTCCCTCCACCAGACCGCGCCGGTGGGCGGCACTGGCCAGCACCGCCATGAGCAGGCCAAACCCCGCCAAACGGCGCCAGAAAAACTCCACCGCAGGGCTTTGGCCCTGGCTCTCCAGAGCCTCGTATTCCCAGCTCACGGTGGAGGCCGCCTGATCCCCCAAAAGATCCGCCACCCTCTCCATGTCCCTCAGCTGCGCCCCGTAATCCCGGCCCAAAAGCCAGCTTAGGAAGGTCAAGCCCCCGAGCCAGAGGAAACGCCAGGAGCGCCCCGCAAGGAAGTACAGGGGAACAAGCCAAAAACCCAGCTCCAGCAGGCGCACGGTCCAGGGAGTGCGGGGACTGAGGAGGTAAGCGGCGAAATAGGCACTTTCCACCGCGCTGCCCAGCAGGAAAGCCCACAGCCAAGGAGGCACCGCTAAAGCCGGAGCAAAAAGGCCCGCATAGAGGGCACCCAAGAGCAGAACTGAAGCAGAGAAAATGCCGGCCAGGGCAGGCAGGTAACCTTTCACACTCACAGCTCCAGTTCACCTCCTGGCCCCACCGCGAACAGCTGCAGCGGCGAACTGGCTGGCCTGGACAAAAGCTCCCGATGGAGTACTTTTTCCACGGCAAAGATGAACACCCTCTGCCCCTGGCGCAGGAAGCCCCCGGCGGCAGCCAGCACCTTGGGGGTATCCACCGGCACGATCCAGAGCAGAATGGAGGCACCCTTTAGATACTCCCTGCTCCCTTCCAGCAGGGTGAAAAAGTCCAGATGGTCTTGGGGCTGCACCCCCGCCAAAACGGCCAAAAGCTCGCTGAGCTGCTGCGCCCCCTGCCTGGGACGGAGCTGGATCTGCCCAGAACCGTGGACAATGCCCCCTTGGTCCGGCAGGTACTCGCTTAAGACGGCATTGGCCACCAAACCGCAGGCTTCCCCCCGCTGGATGATGTGGGCTGCAAGGGAAGCTGCGGTGGTCACGGCCCGCTCGGTGGCCGCGAAGAACTTCCCCACCTGGTAATCCCCTTGATAGAAGTTGAGCAGAAGCAGGCAGTTCACTGTCACGGTATGGTCGAACTGCTTGACCTGGAGCTGCTGAGTGCGGGCGGTGGCGGGCCAGTGAATGGCCCTCAGGGGATCGCCCATCTGGTAGGGCCGCGCCCCGGCAAGCCGGGTGGGATCGGGATTGATCCTCTGCAGGGCCTTGATGCTGCCGAAGGATAGCCGGGAAGGCAGGGCCAGCTCCGGCAGTGATCGCACC
>DGEY01000035.1:3386-13731 GCA_002391385.1 Firmicutes bacterium UBA3914
CCTCACTTCCCTGGTCCGCCGGGGGCCCAAAGAAAGCACAGGCCGCACCGGGCGGTGTCCCCGCAGCAGGTTGCTGGGTATGCTGTCCTGCACAGAAACCCAGGCGAAGGGAAAGAGCGTTGGGTTACTCACCTGCAAAACGACCTCCGCCTCATCGCCGGGAAAGAGATACCGTTCCCGGCTTCCCCGGCTCACCTGCAGCCTCTCCCCGTTTTTGGCCAGCAGGGCGGGGGCCGCGAAGAAAAAAAGCAGCAGGAGATAGGCCAGGGCATAGGCGGGCCTGCCCTGCCAGAGCAGCGCTAAAGCTATGGTGCAAAAGGTGAGCACTTTCCAGGCCAGCAATTTCCTCCCCCCAACACCTTCTTCTTCGTGTCCGCGGCCCTAAATCCTGTTGCTTTTCCGCAGCACTGAGGTATACTGGGGACAGCTTGGTCTACTCTAGATAAGGGGAATCTCTATGACTTGGGATCTGATCTCTCTGCCCCTGGTGGCGGCCCTGATCGGCTGGGGCACCAATGTCATCGCCATCCGCATGCTCTTTTGGCCCAGGAAACCGCTGAACATCTTGGGCTGGGAATTTTTGGGCGTGCTGCCGAAACGCCAACGGGAGCTGGCCAAGAGCATCGCGGAAGTGGTGAACGATGAAATCCTGCCCATGGAGGAGCTCCTCGCGGCAGCCAACACCCCAGCGGTCCGCAGCAAGCTGGCCCAGCTGGTGGCCGCTGGCCTCACCGAAAAGCTCAGGCGGTTTGTACCCCGCTTTATCCTGGAACCTACGGAAGAGAAGATTCGCGCCCATCTGGAGGACTTGGTCGCCTCCGAGCTGGAGACCCTGCTGGGCCAGGTGGCTGCAGGCCTGAGCCGGGAGCTGCAGGAGAGCCAGCTCTTGGGCCAGCTGGTGGAAGAAAAGATCAACTCTCTGGATCTGCTCCAGCTGGAGCAGCTGGTTTTACGGGTAGCCAAAAACGAACTGCGCCACATTGAGCTGTTCGGCGCAGTGTTGGGATTGATCATCGGTCTGGTCCAGGTACTGATCCTGAGCATATTTTAACCCCGCAGATGGTCTGCGGGGTTCATTTGGCAGTTAGCGTTTGATGAAGATCTGGGTTACATAGTAGCTTGTCCCCCGTTTGACAATGCCAACACCGATATGGGTGTAACCGGAATGGAGGACGTTGGCCCTGTGGCCCGCGGAGTTCATAAACAAGGTGTGGGCCCTGCTCACATCGCCCGTCTTGGCTATGTTCTCCCCTGCCCGGGAATAGCTGACACCGGCTTGGTCCAGCATGCTGTACACAGTGCCGTAAGTGGGCGACACATGGCTGAAGTAGTTGTTGACAGCCATGTCGTGGCTCTTCTTTTTTGCCAGGGCCACCAGGGTGTAGTCGATCTTCAGGGGCTGCTTGCCGTTTTTGATCCGCTCCTGGTTGACCTGATCAATGAGCCGCTGCTCATCGCTGGTTAGACTTGGGCTGGGCTCAGGCACCTGGGAGCCCGAACCGGGCTGGCTGGGCTGTACCGGCAGGATGGGTGTGCTGGGATTAGGTGTTGGGTTGGGGTTGGGGTTGGGATTGGGATTAGGATTAGGATTGGGATTGGGGCTGGGGTTTACCGGCCAGTTCGGCTGCCACGGCGTGCTGGAAGCGGGAGGCGTATTGGGCAGTGTGGGTGCCCACCACTCCCAGGCACTGGCCTGAACACCTGCGGCAGCGAGTAGAACGATGGTTAGAACAACCGCACTTAGACGTTTCACGCTGAGTTCCTCCTACTGTTTAGTCTTGCCTTCCCATTATAGCAGGAAAAACTCCAGCGTTTGAAATCCAAATTATGGGATTGTCCAGCTTAAGGCCGTTTTACCCCTTTAAGGGCGTATAGCCTGTTGATGATCTCTTTCAGGGAAAAACGCCCCCGGCAAAACACCTCGCCGCCGATGATCACAACCGGCAGCACATCCCCCCGGATCCAGCCCCTTTGGCGGGCCTCTGGACTGTCGGGGCTCACCAGGCGTACATTTACTTCTGAGCCAAAACGCCTGCGTACGGCCCGTTTGAGATATACCACCGCCTCTCCCAGAGGCAGGTTCTTCCTTCAACCGCCGCAGGAACGCAGAATGGATCTGGCCTGGCCGCAGACGATCACTTCCATGCTCAGCCCTCCCCGCTTCGCCTCAGAGCTAGTATATGCCTCAGGCCCTGCCCAAGACCCTCCACCAGAAGCTGCGGCGCCGAGGCTTTTCCTCCTCCAGCTGATCAAGGCGGGCCTTGAGCCTGGTTAGCTCCCTATCCAGCTGAGCGCGGCTCGTTTCCCCCAGGGCCTTTTCCGCCTCTTGGGCCTTTTGCAGGTTCATCAAGCGCCGTTCCAAACGCTCCAGCCGCGCCGTTAAGGGCGCAAGATCAACTGGTGGAGGCGCTTTCAGTTCCTGCTGCCACCTGCGCACCTCTTCCCTCACCCGCTCCCACTCCTGCAAAGTGCGGAAAGCCTGCTCCATAAAGGCAGCCTGGGCCCGAGCCTCTTCCTGTTCCCGCCGGCGGCGGGCCGTATCCTCCGGTGTAGGCTCGAGCTCCCGCGGCGGTTCTTCCGCAGCAGGTTCGGGCTCCCCGGGAACAGCTGGGGGCTCCACCATTTTCTTGGCCTCCCGCTTCCCCTTGGCTATGTACATGGGCAGCGTAATTCCTCCCTGCACCTTCCAAAGGTATTCAAAATCTCCCCGCTCAGCTGTGCCGCGCTCCTCCCATCTGTCCAGGGGGGTTTGGTAGAAATCGCTGCCTTCGCCCCACAGCACGCTCCACTCACCTTCATTCAGGGCAAAGCCCACCAGACCGGCATGCTGCCCCCCGGTGGATAAGGTTAACGGGGCTGACCAGTGCTCCTTTTTGCTTCGGACCTTAAGCACGGTGCGATCCAGTTCTTCCAGCCAGAAGAGGTGAAGCGTACCCGCGGACAGGAACTGGGGATGGGCGCAGGTAGCCTCGGAAACGGTAACCGCCCCGCTCCAGAGCCCATGCTCCAAGTCGTACACCCGGTACAGCAGGCGCCTGTCTTTGTGGCCTAAGTAGGCAAGATGAAGGTACTGGTCACTGTGCCAGCTTACGCTGTAGCCCCACAGCTCGCCGAACACGTTGGCCGTGACAGTTTGGGCTTTGGACCAGCTGTCGGTGAAGCGCTGGTGGCGCAGGAGCGAGCTCAACCCCGGTGACTGCCGGACGAAGTAGAAGAGGTGGCATGTGCCCAGCCCGTCACAGATCAAGCGGCCCCCTCCGCCATACGGTGCCCCCAAGTCCAAACGCTCGCTGTGGAGCTCATCTTCACCGGAGAAAAACCAGGCCTGATCCTGCTCGGTAAAGGCCACCACACGGAGCAAGGAACCCTGCAGGGCCACCGCGAGATCCTGCACATTTTCCCGTAACACCCGCGGCCCGGCCTGCATAGAGTGGACTATTAGAGCCTTACCACGCAGCTCTACACTGCTGAACATGGGATGGTCTAGTTCTATGAACAAAACAACACCCCCTCACCACTAAGGTATGCAGGGGCCTGGCCATTCAGACATTTTCTTCCCCGGCAGGCACCACGCTTCGGGTCCTGCATACTATGGCTTAGAGAAAGGAGGATTACGGATGAAGTGTGATTACGAGCCTGATTTCCAGCGGGAGGTCATCTATGTAAATAAGGTTTACAACGAGTGCGCCATCGTGGACTGCCCCACTTATCGCATCCCCATTCCCCCTTCCTATCCCTTAGCAGTCAACATCGTATCCTGCACCATCAGCGATGTGGTGGCGGAGGCGGTGATTGTGGCCGCCGGCGAGATGGATGTGGTGGTCAATTTTGTGATGAATGTGGAATACGACAGCAACGGGATGACCCAGTTCATCCAGCAGACCGCGCAGTACCGCCGCAGGGGAGTGCGTCTAGAGGGAGCCCTGCCCGGCATGAGCGCCGTCGTTCTGCCCCTCATCCGCTGTCTGAACTGCCGGGCTGTGGACAGCGGAACGGTCATCGAATGCGATGTGGGCATCTACCTAGTGCTCAAAGCGGTGGCCCTGGTGCAGCTGGAGGTTCTGGCCCGCTTTGCCCCAGAACCGCCAGAATGCGAGCAGGTATCTCCCATCGGCTGTGCGGAGTGGTTCGAGTTGGCCGAATCTGGAGCCTTCTGGCCCCCCTTCCCTCCGCAGCCCACAGTACAGCGCTAAAAAAAGCCCAAGTCCAGCGGCCCGCTGGATTTGGCTTTTTTGAAGGGAGGCCGCGCCTGTGCGCATTCTGGTGATGACCCGTTTCTACCGCAACGGGCAGACCACCCATGTGCTGGACCTCTGCGCCGAGCTTCTGGAGTTGGGTCACCGCGTGTTGTTGGTCCTGGCGGACCTCAATGATCTGGTCTATCTGCAAAGACTCAAGGCTTCAGGCATCCCCCACCTGCTCACCGCCAGACCCGAGGCGCTTCGCAAACAGCTAGCTAGATGGGGGCCTGAACTGATCCACAACCACTCCGCCCACACCCTGCCCGCGGCACTGATCCTGGGGCAGGAGCTGAACATCCCCACCTTGACCACAGTGCATTACCTGGACTTCGAGCCCAAACAGCTGCTCCAAAAGCAGGCCGCGGTCATTTTGATCAGCAGGGAGATGCGGGAGGATTTCGGCGATCTCCAGGTGCCCTGCTTTGTGGTGGAAAACGGTGTGCGGCTGCCCCGCCTTAGGCCCAGGGCCAAGCGCTGGCGCCAGCGGGCTTTGCTCCTTGCCCAGACCACCCCGGAAAAGCAGGAAAACTTCCACCAGCTGTCCCAATGCCTGCTCCAGTGGGGTTGGGAAGTGGTCAGTGCTGGGGGAGGCAGCTTCCCGGGGGTGAGATACTTAGGCTGGGTGCATGATGTTGAACCCCTCTTGAGGGGGGCAGACCTGGTGGTGGGTACCGGCCGGGCAATCAGGGAGGGGATGGCCGCCTGCTGCGCCGCCTTTGTGCTCGGCCGCTACTGCGATGGGCTGGTCACCCCGGAAAACGTAGAAAAGCTGCAGACAGCCAACTTCAGCGGCAGGGCTTACCGGGCCCCGTTCTGCCCCGCGGCCGCGGCCGCAAGCCTGGCCCAGCCCCAGCCAGCATACTTCCAGGAGCTGGGGCGCTTCGGCAGGCGCTACGCCCTGCAGCATTTCTCCAGCAGAAAAATGGCCCTGGCGGTGGAGGAGATTTACCGCTCCATCCTGGACCGCAGGGCAAAACTGCAAGGTTAAACAGGAATTTACAAGGAAACGTCTAATCTATAGGGGCAAAGGAGGAGGAGGAAGGGCCATGAAGCTTGTGATCACCGTAGTTGAGGATAACGATGTGGCTTTTCTCATGGAAGCACTGGTCAAAAGCGGCTACAAAGCAACCAAACTGGCCAGTACCGGCGGCTTCCTGCTCCAGGGGAACACCACTTTGCTCATCGGGGTGCAGGACCACGAAGTGGAGCCGGTTCTGGAGATCATCCGCACCACCTGCGCGCCCCGCAAAAAGATCATCCCGCAGCTGGCCCCGGAGCTGCCCACGGCCATGGGCGTGCCTGTGGAAATTGAAGCCGGCGGAGCCATCGTCTTTGTCCTGGACGTCAACCAGTTTTGGAGGTTATAAGGAGCTGAGGAGTGCCAAAAGGGCCAGCGCGTTCACGGTTAGATGCGCGGCGATGGGCACATAAATGCTGTCCGAGCGCACAAAGAGCAGTCCCAGGACAATGCCGGAAACAAGTACCGGCACAAACTGGAGCAGATAAAAGTGCATGAGGGCAAAAAGCAAACCAGCCAAAAGGACGGCCTGAAGCGCCCCGAGACGGCTGCGCAGCAGGCTCACCAATAAACCCCGGAAAAAAAGCTCTTCGCCCAGGGGTGCTCCCACCAGCAGGAGGAGCACAGCCCCCCAGGCCACGAAGGGCTTTTCGCTTGTGATCAGCATTTCCACCGGCGCGCGATCCCGAAGCAGCAGTTCCCGCACGGCGCCACTGCCCAAAAACTGGGCGAAGGCGGCAAAGGTGAGGGCTCCCACCAGGATGTTCAGGAAATAGAGGCCGACCCCGCACACTAAGCCCTGCACCAGCCTGCGCAGGGAGATGGACTGATAGTGCTCCCGCTTGGAACCGAGAAAGCCTCCCACGATGAACAGAAGCTGCTGCCAGGCCAAAAGGGCCAACCGCACATCTGCGGAGGGTTCCATGAGCGCGGCCGCCAGCCCGGTGAGCAGCACCAAGCCCATGACCACAAAGAACCAGAAGGCAGCCTTGGTGTTTTCCATGGAGTTCTCCTTCCCCCAGATGAAAGGAGCGCAGCCGCGCCCCTCAGCTTATGCTCATCCCCTTAAGTTCAGTACTCCAGGCCAGGCCAAACCGGTAGCCCAGATTCCAGTTCTGGCCAGGCTCTCCCACCAATAGCGGTAAGCCAACCCATGCAGTACATCACGGTAAAACCTGCCGTCCGAGTAACTGATGGCTATCCCCTCCTTCTCTACCACAGTTACGCACCAGGAGGGAATTCGGTCACAGCACCCTTTTCCTATATTCGATAATTGGGAGCCTCTTTAGTGATCTGCACCGTGTGGGGATGGCTCTCCAAAGTGCCCGCTGGAGTAATGCGGATGAAACGGGCCTTGGCATAGAGGGTCTCCAGGTCAGGGGCACCGCAGTAACCCATGCCAGCCCTTAAGCCCCCCACCAGCTGGAAGACGGTCTCACTTACGGGGCCCTTGTAGGGGACCCGGCCTTCGATGCCTTCCGGTACCAGCTTGCTGCTGTCCGTCTGGAAGTAGCGATCCTTGCTGCCGGCTTTCATGGCCGCGAGCGATCCCATACCGCGATAGACCTTGTAGCTGCGGCCCTGGTAGATTTCCTGCTCGCCGGGGCTTTCGTCGGTACCCGCCAAGAGGCTGCCCAGCATCACGCTGCTGCCGCCCGCGGCCAGGGCCTTAACGATATCTCCCGAGTAGCGAACGCCGCCGTCGGCGATCACCGGAATGCCATAGGAGCGGGCCACCTGGGCACAGTCCCAAACGGCGGTGAGCTGGGGCACACCCACCCCCGCCACAACCCGGGTTGTGCAGATGGAGCCGGGGCCGATACCCACCTTAACCGCATCTGCCCCCGCTTCGATGAGGGCCTTGGCGGCCTCACCGGTGGCCACATTGCCCGCGACGATATCCACTTTGCCGCCATAGGCGGCCTTGATCCTTTCCAAGGCCTTCAGCACGCCCCGGGAATGCCCGTGGGCGGTATCGATCACCAGCGCATCTACGCCGGCCTCCACCAAAGCAGCGCTGCGCTCCAGAGAATCTCCCCCCACGCCCACCGCGGCGGCCACCACCAGCCGACCCTTATCGTCCCGGGAGGAGTTGGGATACTGCTTGGCTTTGGAAATGTCCTTGATGGTGATCAAGCCCTTGAGCACATAATTCTCATCCACCAGGGGCAGCTTTTCAATGCGGTGCTTGTGCAAGATGGCCTTGGCCTGCTCCAACGTGGTGTGGACGGGAGCCGTGATCAGCCCCTCTTTAGTCATCACGTTGTCAATGGGCTGATCCACATTCTCCTCGAACACCAGATCCCGGTTGGTTAGAATGCCCACCAGCTTCTTATCCTTGTCCACAATGGGGACGCCGGAAATGCGGTAGCGGGCCATTAAAGCCAGGGCTTCCCGCACGGAGTTGTGGGGATGCAGGTAGAAAGGATCGACGATGACACCGCTTTCGGATCTTTTCACCCGATCCACTTCACTGGCCTGCTCCTCGATGGAAAGGTTTTTGTGGATCACGCCGATGCCGCCTTCCCTGGCCATGGCGATGGCCATGCGGGACTCGGTGACCGTATCCATACCGGCACTGACCAAAGGTATGTTCAACCTGATGTTCTTGGAAAACCGTGTGGTGAGGTCCACCTCGGAGGGCAGAACCTCAGAGGCGTCGGGTACCAACAAAACGTCATCGAAGGTTATGCCTTCCCGCCCAAATTTGTCCTGAAAGTCCACTCCAGGGCCCCCTTTTTTCCTGCAATAGTCCGTTGATTTGAGGATATTTTATCACAAAAGAGCCAAAGGGCAACCAAAAATGGGAGGCAAGGCAGGAAACTGTCCTTTGAAATTAGAATCACTAACAGGTGAAGCAGCCAACATGGGAGGTAGAAATAGTGGATATTCGAAAAATAGCAGTGCTAGGCGCTGGCCGGCTGGGCCGGGGCATCGCCGAATGCGCTGCCAGCAAAGGCTATGATGTAATACTATTTTCGCAAGGTGCCGGGGGACAAGATGCCCTGCGGCGGATCGAGAAGAGCCTCGACCGGAAACTGGCCAAATGGGCCATCACCGAATCGGAAAAGAGGCTGATCCTCGGGCGCATCAGCTATACCCTGGACCTGAAAGAGCTGAGCAAAGTGGACCTTCTGGTGGAGGCCACCATTGATCATTTCTATACCAAACAGGAACTGCTGCGCACGGCAGACCATCTCTGCCGGCCGGAAGTGGTGTTCATCTCCACATCTTCCACCCTGCGGATTTCAGACCTGGCCAGGGGGATCAACCGCACAGATCTCCTGGTAGGTCTGCACTTCATTCCTCCGGTGCCCAGTGTACCCGTGGCTGAACTGGTGAGGGGCACCCACACCGACGAGCAGGCGGTGGAAGTTGCCAGGCAGTTTGCCACTCGACTGGGTAAACAGGTGGTGGAAATCCAAGAAAGCCCGGGACTGGTCAATCCCCGCACCCTCGCTGTCCTGGTGAATGAAGCTGCCTACTTGATTGACGAAGGGGTCTGCGATGCCTACCAGGCTGAAACCATCATCAAACGTGCCTGGGGCATGACCCAAGGACCCCTGGAGATGGCCGACCGCTTAGGGTTGGATCTGGTCCTGAACTGGATGGAACAGCTCCAGGAGGTTTTCGGGCCGCGCTATGCCCCCTGCCCCCTGATCCGCCGCTATGTCCGGGAGCGCCGCCTGGGGGTGAAGACCAGGTTGGGCTTTTTGGCCTACACTGAAGATGATGCCCTCATCACCGAAGGCGAAAGTACACAGCAAGGTAAACAGGAGGATTGATCATGAACATTTTCGTTCTAAACTGCGGTTCTTCCTCAGTTAAGTATAAACTCTATGACATGAAAAAGGAAAAGGTCCTGGCGGAAGGGCGGGTGGAGCGCGTCGGTCAGGATAATGCCGTGATCACCCACCAGCCCATCGGCGGGGAAAAGGTATCCAAAGCCATGCCCATCCTGGAGCACACCACCGCCATCAGGGAGTGTTTGAACCTCCTCACCCACCCTGAACACGGCGTGATCAAAAGCGTTGAGGAAATCGATGCCGTGGGCCACCGGGTTGTCCATGGCGGGGAATCCTTTTCCGATTCGGTGCTGATCACCGAACGCACCAAAGAAATCATCGATTCCTTGGCGGGCCTGGCGCCCCTGCATAACCCAGCCAACCTCACGGGCATTCGGGCTGCAGAAAAGATCATGCCCAATGTCCCGCAGGTGGCGGTGTTCGACACGGCGTTCCATTCCACCATTCCTCCCCACGCCTTTTTGTACGCCATCCCCTACAGCGTTTACCAACGCCACAAGGTGAGGCGCTACGGCTTCCACGGAACCAGCCACAAGTATGTCTCCCAGCGGGCGGCTGAGCTGATGGGCAGGCCCATAGAAGAGCTGAAGATCATCTCCTGCCACCTGGGCAACGGTGCCAGCATTGCCGCGGTGCAAAACGGCAAATCCATCGATACCTCCATGGGGTTCACGCCCCTGGAAGGTTTGATGATGGGAACCCGCAGCGGTGATATTGACCCCGGTGCCATCTTCTACATCATGAAACAGGAAGAGCTGGGTCTCCACGAAATCGACTCCATGCTCAACAAGCACTCGGGGCTTTTTGGCATTGCCGGGGTGAGCGACATGCGGGACATCGAAAAGGCCATCTCCGATGACGACAGGCTGGCCAGCCTAGCTTTCCAGATGTACGAATACCGCATCCGTAAGTATGTGGGGGCCTATGTGGCCGCCATGAACGGCGTGGATGCCATCGTCTTCACGGCAGGCATCGGGGAGAACACCCCGTCCCTGCGCACCGCCCTCTGCGCCAATTTGTCCTACCTGGGCATCGCCATCGATGAAGAGAAAAACAAAATCCGCGGTGAGGATGTGGAAATCTCCACCCCGGATTCCAAGGTCAAGGTCTTTGTAATCCCCACCGATGAAGAGCTGGTGATTGCCAGGGATACGGCGAAGATCGTCTAGAACAAGAAAGAATCGGGGCTGTTGCAGAATGAACGTTGATTAGTTCATCCTGCCCGGCCCTTTTTTGTCTAATAACGAGAATACGGGCCCCCGAAGGGGCCCGCACCCTGG
>DGEY01000034.1:0-1797 GCA_002391385.1 Firmicutes bacterium UBA3914
AAGAACGGGCACCGTTTCGCAGTGAAACAGTGCCCGTTGTACAGAGAAAGCAACTGGCTACAGTGGATCACCTGTCCTTCAGCGTTGTGCCCCGTCTGTCACTTCCACCAGTAACAGCCCCAAGTTCGCTGTCTGACAGTGGTTCCACGCCACTGTGGATGTAACTGGGAGGCTGTGCAGAAAGCGCGATGCTGTGCCCTGCAGCAGGCGTCATCAAGTCTTCTCTCACCTAACTCCTGCCGGCCTGTCTGCGGACTGGCCAGAACCGATGGCGACTGCCTGGCCCAGTTGAACACGGTACAGGTGGGAGATTCCCGACAGGAAGTTCCTGAGTGCAGTTCGGCGCGTGGCATACCCGCAAAAGGTACTTATCACGGCTGGACTACCCTCTTGATAGTAATCCCCGCGCAGTGCCGCTTGGCTGATCCAGAACTCCAATTGCCACAGTATATCTTCTTCTGAGCGTTTCCTCAGCATCCGTATATATTCCTTAACCCGCCCAGTGAGCTGTTGATAGTGTTCCGCACCCTCAACCCTAAACCTCTCTTCTAGAAAGAGAACGTAGGTTCTAAGAAACAGTTTGGTCATTTCCTGTCGCAATGCGTAGCTTTTCCCGAGGAGGTAAGCATCAATTTGGGCAAAAACATAGGCGATTAACTCCGTAAACGTAAATACGCTGAGACCGTATGTATCGTCCAAGAAATGGATAACTTCCTCAAAAACCTGGTAGAAAGCGTACTGAGCCCCCGTCCCTTTCCCTACCTTTCTCATTTCCCTGCGGGCTCTGGCGATGTCAACCACCACAACAATTATTCCCAGAAGGATGCCCCAGAAGAACCCAACCAACACCTCACGGCCTCTCAAAAGGCCCAGGCTTCTCGGTACGTTGGAAAGAGCGTAACGTCTTAAAATAGCGCCTCGTCCCGCATGATGGATCGCTTCTAGACCACCTAACAGAACAGCAAACACAATATGGTTGTTGATAGGCCGGCCTATCAGCTGTCGCACTGTTATCAGTCGCCATTCCATGGCCGTGATGGCTGCTGTGAAGACGAACACCAGCCAAAACCATCCACTGAGCCACGGAGGGGCTCCCAGCCCGAGATCCGCTCCGTGGATGTTTGCAACCAGGAAGAGAGCGTACGCCAATCCCCTAGACAACCCAGCTCCGATCTGTGTAATCATCAGGATTGCAGGTGTAGGGGCGCGCAACAGCACAGCAAGCCAAGAAAACAACCGAGCTCCAAGCCAGGCAGACAGGAATTCCAGCAGCATCACTACACCCTCTTTCCCCACTTCCTCACCAGTCCGCAACCTGTCTTCAGGAGACCCCGGCAAACAGTGGCTGGAAAGCGTCTCGTCTTTTGCGTAAGGAACCAGGGGCTGGGCACTGCCTTCATGCTAGCGTTTGCTCCTGAGGTGTAGCCTGAGCGCAGTGATGGCCTTGTCTGCCGATGGAGAGTTTATCTACGTCCTCAGGGGGCCGGTGGGTCTTGCCCGCCGGAGCTCACGTTCAAATAGTCGACAGCCATACCTCCGCAATAGTCCAAGATATCTTGCCTGGACCCTAGCATCCGTGCTCTTGCGTACCAGAGAGTGCATTCGCTGCCTCATGGGGAACGCGAAACGCCCCAACCCCATATCGTGATGAAAATTCACCGAAAGCCATCGATGTTCCTCCCCCAAACGGGATACTGCCGGTTACCTCTTTCACATTTTTCTTAACCAGTTAACCCAAGATCTTTGCTTTGGATAGAATGCTTTCAGCCAGCGGACGAAACAAGCAAAAAAGGCCCC
>DGEY01000034.1:1975-2828 GCA_002391385.1 Firmicutes bacterium UBA3914
AGCCTAATTTGCCAAGCACGGCTGCAATCAGCCTTCGAGCCTCAGTGGTGAGCACCTGGATGGCACTTGGGTGGAATACGGAGGTTTCCGCCTCGTAGCCGCCTTCCTGGAAGGCTTCCATGGTGGGGAAATAGCCGAAGTAGCCGTTGGCGTAAGCGACCACCAGCACCTGGGCAGGTTCCCAGCCCTCCTTGATGGATAGGCCCAGCTCGGCAAAGGGTTCACCGGGGATGCCCACCAATACCGTATCGCCCACAGCCAAGGCCTGCAGGGGAACGTCCAGCTCGCTGCGGCCTTCCGCCTTGTAATCCTCCAGAGAAGCCTGGAGTACAGTTAGATAGACTTCCTCGATACTGAGCTGCTTCGCTTCGGAACTCTCCGGCGGCAAGGCCTGCCTCCTTTCCCGCAGCTCCGCGAGGCTCAGCCCAAGTTCGTCCAGGGTGGGCAAGTGCTTTAGGGGGAGCGGAATCCTGCCGCTGACCACCTGCAGAAAAGGCTCCGTGCAGCTTACACCATCCCCCAAAGCATTCAGGGCTGCCTGGGCGATGGTCGTTCCCACTTCCTCCGCCTTGGTAAAGGTGCGGAAGTCAATCTGCTCGCCCAAGGCGCTGGCATCCGCGGAATAACCGATATTGACATTCCCCGCCGCGCCGGTCAACACCAAAGTGCAGCACCCAGGATGCTGCCTGGCTACAGCTCGCCGGAGAAAGCCTGGATAGTCCGCAGAATACTCCAAGTTCTCCGCCCCCAGCACTGTGGGGTGCAGACCGAAATTGACCAGGCAGCCCACAAGCTCCGCACCTGCATAAAACCCCACCGCCTGCACTGCAGGATCGGGGGTTTCCTCCAGCGT
>DGEY01000034.1:3085-23197 GCA_002391385.1 Firmicutes bacterium UBA3914
CCCTGGGCCTCCTCCAGGGCCAGCACTGCCCCGGAGATAATGCGGTCCACAGTGCTCTCGTTTCCGTCAAAGCCGAACTTTTTGGAGACCGCCGGGCCGGAATGGGTGTGGGTGGCGCAGATCAGGAGATTATCCCCGGGAATCCCCAGGGCGCCCTCGGCTCGCCTGCGGATTTCCCGGCAGATCTCTTCCGTAACTTCCAAAAGGTCCAGGTTCAAAACCGCAGCCCGCAGAGGACCCTGCTCAAATACCGCGGCATGGGCAGACAGCTGATCATGCACCCCTTGGGCGCCCTTTACCCGCGCCAGATAACCGGCCATGGGGCTGCCTAGCTGAGGGGTGATCGCGGCGCGGCCGAACCCCGCGCGCAATGTTACGGTCATTGGGCCTCACCTTCCACCTGCCGCTCCATTCTCTCCAGGAGCTGGATAATGAGCATCAGACAGCGGGCAATGTGGAAAGGATCCTTGACCGGCAGGGCCACCACCGCTTCCATGGGCGCGCCTTGGCGATCCCGGATCTGAATCCATTCGCCCACCGCGGGATCCGGATGGGGGAAGGTGCGGAAGGTGTACTCCTTAGTCTTGGCATAGAGCTCCCAAAGCGTAGGGCGCTTGGTCAGCGCGTAGGCCAAGAGGGTTGTATACAGGGCTTCGGAATGGGGCCACCAGAGCTTATGGGACCAGTCCTGCTGCACTTTGCGCACCATGGGATGTCCGGCCAGCGCCCCCACTTCGCCCCGGGGCGCTCCCCCATCCCGATCCACAAAGAGCAAAAGTCCTCCGTACTGCTCGTCCCACCCCACTTTATAGGTAGCTTCCGCCAGATCAGCGCAGGCCTCCACCAGCGCCTGATCCCCATCCTCCAGGGCCTGGTGCAGCATAAACCACAGGCACTCCAAGGAGTGACCGGGGTTGATATAGCGTTCCAGAAGCGACTCCCCGGGCTGGCCCGGCTGGACCATTTCCTGCAAAAGGCCCCCTTTGTAGAAGAGGTCGAAGATGAGCTGCACATAGCCCCGGCACTTCTCGTTGGTCTGTAAGTGATCCAGATCACCCAGCGCCCGCTGGGCATCACGCAGCTCTTGACTGGTGGTGAGCAGGATCATGGCCACGCCGTGGGCGTACATCCCCTGGGGAATAGGATAGGGATCGGTGCGGAATTCCCCCTGCAGCCTGCGCTCAATACTTTGGTAAAGCTCCCCGGCAAACTGGAGGATCTCCCTGTTTCCCGTCACCCGGGCATAGCAGCTCAGACCCAACACCACAAAGCAGTCCGCGTAAATGCTGGTGGCCAGGCCGCTGCCTGGTGCGGGTTCCTTGGGTTCACCTGTTCTACTCAGCAAAAAGGCGGCGCTGCCATCCGGCAAAAGCGCATGCTGGAGGAGGAAATCCACACCCAGCTTGGCATAGTCCAAGAAGCGCTCCTCACCCAGCATGGCCGCGAGTTCCGCGAAGACCCAGACCAGCCGGCCCTGGGACCACACATACTTGTCTGTACTTACCAGCTCCGTCCCCGCGTTATTGAAGCAGGTGAAGTACCCGCCGTAGTCCCGGTCCAAAGCACGCTGGATCCAAAAGGGCAGGATGTTATCGCAAAGCTCCCGCCGATAGAACGCCAGCTCCTCCTTGATCTTCAGCTCCGGCGCCACCGCTACCACTTCTCCTTATTCTCCATCAGCAGCTTAAAGGTCTGCTCCAGCTCCTCTTGGCTGGAAAGCTCCAGCACCACCGACTGTACATGGGGCAGGTTCACTACCCGGCGCCACACTTCTGCCACCTCGTCCCATTCTTGAGGAGGAATGTGACTGCCCTTATCCAGGCTTTCGTAGAAATAAAAGTGGACGTGGCGGATGTGATCCCGCAGCAGATCCACATACTCCACAAGCTTAAGCTCCCCGCCGCGCACCTTGGGATTGGATGCCGCGTGCCCGGTGTCAAAGGTAAGGCCCTTCAGCCCCGCCCGCTGGATCATCTCCAGGTGGGTGTGGGGATCGGTGGTCCAACCCACCTTGAGGTTTTCCAGGAGGACCATGCCGTTGCGCTCCGCGGCGAACCTCCCCAGTTCCTCCAGGTGGCGGAGGGCAGTATGCCAATCCAGCTCCTCCACGGGAATGGAATTGGAGCCCACATGGAGGGTGATGATCTGGGGCTCGCTCTGCTGCTGCAGCCAGGGAGCCAGGTACTCGATGTAGAGCTGCATGTAGCGCAGGGACGCTTCGGCGATCAGGAGATTGCCGTGGGCCAGCTCCACATCCACCGTGGGCAGGTGGAAGGTGTAGCGCAGATCGGGATACCGATCTAAACTGCGGAAAAAGGCGTCACGCCGCGTTTGCGGCGTGCGCAGCCGGAAGCTATTCAGATACCACTCCACTCCACCGTAGCCCTGGGCTTGGGCGTAGCTTAAGATCTTTTCTGTGTCGGTGCCGAATACTCGGCTGGAAAACATGAGTTTGGGTCTGGTCATTTCCCTATCCCACCTTGAAACTGGAAGTAATGGACTTGCCCAAGAAACGGTTCATGACATACACCACGATGAACACCATGGTGATGAGCAGCGTGGAGAGGGCACTGGCCTCGCCAAACTTGCCGTCCGCCACAGCTCCCCAGATCAAAATGGGCAGTGTCCTGGTGCGGGCCGAGTAGAGCAAAATCGTTGTACTCAGCTCCTGAAGCAGGGTGGCGAAGGTCAGGATGGTACCGGAGATGATCCCCGGCAGAATCAGGGGCAGGCTCACCCTGCGGAAGGTGTACAGCCAGTTGGCTCCGGCGATCATGGACGCCTCTTCCAAAGTGGGATCCAGCTGGGAGAGGCTGGCCACCGCGGAGCGGAACACATAGGGGGTTCTACGGATCATGTACGAGATCAAAATGATGGTGTAGGTTCCCCCCAGGGCAAAGATGGACCCGCTGCCGAAGGCGGAGATGACCGCCACCGAAACCACGGTACCGGGCAGGATAAAGGGTGCCATGATGGCCAGATCCAAAATGAGAGCTCCCCTGGGCTTACGCCGCTCGGTGATGTACGCCACCAGGCAGCCCAGCACCGCGCAGAGCAGAGATGCCGTGGTGGAAAGATACAGCGAGTTGAGGATAGGTTTGCCGGCAATCTCCGGAATCCGGGCGTAGTTGGCCCAGGTAAAGCCCTCGGGGCCTGTTCTCCCCCACCTGGTGAAGAAGGACATGACCACCATGGTGATCTGAGGTGCCAGGGAGATGAGCAGCACCAAGAGGCAGAACACGGTGGCGATAATCCTGATGGCCGGATGGGTGTGCTGGGCAAACTGGGAGCGGGAAGCTCCGATGGTCTCGTACTCCCGCTTGCTGATCACGAACTTCTGCAGAAGCAGCGCCCCGCCGGTAATGGCCACACTCACCAGGGAAATGGCTGCAGCCCCGTTCAGATCGTAGAATCCGTTCACCCGGAAGTAGATCAGGGTGGGCAGCACATACTCTTCGCCCCCTAGGATAGCGGGTATGCCGAAGTTGCCCATGGCCCGGATGAAGACCAAGATGGCCCCCGCGCCCAAGCTGGGTAGAACCAAGGGCAGAGTGACGGTGCGCAGAATGCGGCTGCGCCGTGCACCCATGATCATGGCCGCCTCTTCCAGAAGGGGATTAGCCGCCTCAAAGGCCCCGTAGGCCAAGAGAAACACAAAGGGATAGTAGGTTACGGTCATGACGAAGATGACCCCAAACAACCCATAGATGGAGGGCAGTTCCAGGCCAAACAGGCCTAAAAAGGCGTTGATCCACTGCCGCACCAGCCCCTGCCTGCCCAAAAGCAGAATCCAGGAAAAGGCCCCCACAAAGGAAGGCAGGATCACGGGCAGGATACCCAGGGAGAGGATGAGGTTCTTAAAGGGCATCTTCACCCGGGCGACAAAGTAACCCATGGGCACACCGATGAGCATGGTGCAGAACACCACCGCGAAGCTCACGATAAAGGAGTTCCGCAGGCTCATGCGGTAGAGGTTGGACGTGGCGAAGCGTTCGAAGTTGTTCAAAGAGAACGGTCCGAACGTGAAGTGCCTACCCGCGGGCAGGAAAGCCCGGATAAAAGTGGTCACCAAAGGCCAGAACAGAAAGATGACCATGAAGATCAGGGGAACACTGAATACCAAATAAGGGGTGAAGTCCTTGCTCAGAAAGCGCCGAAGCCTGCTTTCCGGCTCGTTGGGGCGGACCGCCATTACTCCTCCCCTCCTTCAGCAAACAGGAAGCCCACATCCTGCGGGAATTGGACGGCGATTTCATCTCCCTCCAAAACACCGGGAACTAGGCGCCGCATATCCACTTCGATGGCCCTCTCTGTACCGCCCTGCTCCAGGGCCACTTCATAGCGCACCACCTGGCCCAGGTGCTGGATAATGCGCACCCTGCCCCGCACCTGTCCTTCGGTGGGGCTTGGGGCGATCTGCAGGTGTTCGGGCCGGAAACCAACGGTGATCCTGTCGCCTGCTTTGGCTCCCTGGGCATCAGAGGCAACCTTGGGGGTGAAGCGCAAATCGTAGCCAGCGCTGTCCAGCTGGATTTGGTAGTGGTCCCCATCCATAGACACGATGCGGCCTGGGAAGAAGTTCATTTTGCCGATGAAGTTGGAGACAAAGGCATTCGCTGGATTATGATAGATTTCGTCCGAAGAGCCGATTTGCTCAATGATACCGTCCCGCATGATGGCCAAGCGGTCGCCAATGGCCATGGCCTCCTCCTGGTCGTGGGTGACGAAGATGGTGGTAATATTGGTCACCTTTTGAATGCGGCGGATTTCGGCGCGCATGTGCCTACGCAGCTTGGCGTCCAAGTTGGCTAAGGGTTCATCCAGCAGCAGGATCTGGGGATCGTACACCAACGCCCTGGCCACCGCCACCCGCTGCTGCTGACCGCCGGAGAGGGCAGTGGGGCTGGGATTGCGCTTGAGCACGTCGGGCAGACCCACCAGCTCCATGATCTCCTCCACCTTCCGTTTCACGGTGGCTTGGTCCACTTTGCGCACCCGCAGACCGTAGGCCACATTTTCAAAGACGTTCAGGTGGGGATAGAGGGCGTAGCTCTGGAACACCATCCCGATGTTGCGCCGGAAGGGCGGAATGCTGGTGACGTCTTGATCGTTGTAGAAAATGCTGCCGGAACTGAGGGTCTCCAGACCTGCTGTACAGCGCAGCAAGGTGGTCTTGCCGCAGCCACTGGGGCCAAGCAGACAGAAGAGTTCTCCCGGTTCAATGGTGAAGGACACTTTTTTCAGTGCGTGTACTGGTGGATCTCCTGGAAAGATCTTTTCTACTTCTTTGTATCTAATGCGTGAACTCACCTATCTTTACCTCCTAAAATCTAGCCCGGAGCAACTCCGGGCTAGACTTGTCGCTCTCCTTTTAGAATACTGCGTCGGAGAACCGCATGGTCAGATCTTCGCGGATCTCGGCAGCTTTGGCGTCATCATAGTCAATGAGCACGACCTCGCTCAAGGGCGGGAGGGGCCCAGGACCAGGGGCATCGGGATGCACGACCCGGCGCTGTCTGGTTTCCACGATGATGCGGTACGCATCCAAAGAGGTGAGGAAATCCATGAACAGCTTGGCGTTCTCCGGATTGGGGCCGCCCTTCAAGATGCCGGAGCCGTCGAACCTGGCACCGGTTCCATCCTCTGGGTAAATGGCAATGACCGGAGCCCCATCGTTGATGGCCAGGGCGATGTTGCCTTCACCGGTTACGCCAATGGCATATTCGCCCCGGGCAACAGCTTCTGGAACCATGGTGGAAGAGGCGGTGAAGATGGCGTTCTTGCCCACTTCCACGCAGAAATCGAAGCCATACAGTTCATACATCATGAACAGCTGAGCATAGGCCGATCCAGAAAGGGCCGGGTTGGCCAGGATGATTTCCCCTTTGTACTTGGGATCAGCCAAGTCCTTCCAGGTCTTGGGATAATCTTCCGGAGCCAGCAGATCGGTATTGACCATGAAAGCCTGCAGCGGCATGGAATAGCCGTAGTAACGGGGAACATCGGCACTATCCCTGAGGTTTTCTGGGATCTCATCGTGGTTCGCGGCTTTATAGGGTTCCAGCAGATCGTATACCGCATCTAAAGATTCCTTGGCGATACCCAGGATGATATCACCGCCGGGACGGGGAGCCTCCGCCTGCATCCTGGTGAGCAGCTCACCGGAGCCAGCGCGGATCAGGTCCACAGCAATGCCGGGATAAAGCTTCTTAAACTCAGCAACCAGAGCCTGGGCTTCTTCTTCCGAAGCGGCACTCCAAATGGCCAAACTACCGGTTTGGGCCAGCGCGGCACCGCCCACAAGCACCAGCGTCAACAGAGTGATAGCCAACACCACAAACGGTTTTCTCAACGACTTCTACCTCCTTGACAAGTAATCAGTTTCTCCAAAGACAGGTAACTAAGAGCCTAGCTGTAGCCATCCCCCCTCCGCGTTACACCGTGTTACTAATACGTTCAATCTCTTTACAAAAACTCCTGCACTGGTAAAGGAATTTGACGTCAGGTAAAGCCTGGCGGGCCGCATCTGGCAGGAACTACCCAGCAGCGCCAGGTCATGCTGCTGCGCTACTTCTCAAAGTCCCGCAGAAACAGACTCGCGGACTCCTGGTCGAGATAGAGCGTTACTCCAGGATGGGTCCGGAGGATGGAAGCTGGGCAGGCATGCTCAATGGGCCCCAACAGGGCATCCCGCACAGCCTGGGCTTTCCGGGCCTCGGGAACTACGGATATTATGGTTTTGCAGGACATGATGGCGGGGATGGTGAGGGTGACAGCCTCCCGGGGAACATCATCCAAGGTGGGGAACCACCCTTCCCCCAGCTGTTGCTTTCTGCAGGCTTCGTCCAGCTCCACCACTTTCACCAGCTGCTTGTCCTGGAAATCAGCCACAGGCGGATCGTTGAAGGCAATGTGCCCGTTTTCCCCGATGCCGATAAAGCCCACATCGATGGGATTCTCCTTCAGCAGTGCGGCATAGCGCTGGCATTCCGCCTCAATATCCGGCGCATCCCCTTGGATGTAATTGAAGGCCGCCGGGTGGAACTGCTGATCGATCCGCTCCCGCAGCCAGAGGCGGAAACTCGCGGGATGATCTGGGGAAATACCCTTGTATTCGTCCAAATGGAAACCATGAACCCGCTGCCAATCGATGTCTTGCTTCTTCAAACCTTCAACCAGGGGAAACTGGGATGTGCCGGTGGCGAAAAGGATATTGACGCTTTCCGGAGCCAGCTTTGCGATCACCTCCGCGGCGTGCTGAGCCGCGGCTAACCCCAGTTCTTCTTTGGTTGGAAAGATCTTCACCTGAATGCTGCCGATTTTCAACTCTTGTACTGCCATGAGAGCACCTCCTGATGTTTTAGATAATCCCTACACGTCCTTACAGCAGATGACGGACCCTGTAGGCGTATTTTTCCTCATATTCTTTGTTCAAGCGATCCCCTTCCGGTAAGTTGGCACTGGTCCAAACCGGGGGCCGCACTCCCCGTTCCAGGAGCTTCTCCGCGGTGGTCATCATCAGCAAATTTATGGCGAAAGCATTGGCAAAGGTCGAGGTGGGTCCCATCTTTTGGGGGATACCCTCCACAGCCACCACCGCATCTCCCAGGGGCAGATGGACATCGATATACATGTCCGCGATCTCGTGGAGATTCTTGCCGCTGGGATGCCGCGCCGGAGCGCCGGGAGGCACATGCTCAGCGAAACTGGTGGATGTGAGGGCTATGGAGGTCACACCCCGCCTCTTACACTCCAAGGCGCAATCGATGGTCATGGAGTTGATGCCATAGGCGTTAACAATTACCAGGACATCTCCCTGCTGCACCCCATAGGAATCCAAGACGGCTGCAGCATATCCCGGCGTTCTCTCGATGTAGTTGGAACGCTTGGCGCCGAACATGAGAATAGTTCCGGGGTCAAGGATGGGATTCACGCAGGCCAGGCCGCCGGCCCGCCAGAGGACTTCTTCAGCGGCTAGATTGGAATGCCCGCCTGGACCGATGATGTTGATCAGCTTATCCTGCATCACAAAGTCCGCTAACACCTCTGCGGCCCGGTCAATGGCTTCTTGTTCTTCTTCAGCGATGCTGCGGATGATTTCTGAGACCGCGGTCAGATACTGTTTGGTGATGTCCCGCATTTCCTAACTCTCCTCTCAGGGGTTGTACCGTGCCTTACAAGTCCCTTCCTTGACTCTGCTCGAATCTGACCTGGCCGCCAACCATCACTAAAGATACGTTTATGTCCGCATCAAACACGACCAGATCTCCGTCCTTACCAGGTGCGATCTGCCCTTTGCGCTCAGCGATTCCCAAGAGTTTAGCCGGCGTCAACGTGACCATCTTCACAGCGTCCACCAGAGGTACCTCAGCGAGCTTGACCATGGTGCGCACCAAGCGATCGGAAGTACTCACACTTCCGGCAAACGCGCTGCGGTCAGGCAGCTTAGCTACGCCGTCTTCAATAATCACCCGCTGTCCATCTTTGAGGCTGCCCAGAATCGACTCGCCTTCCGGCATCCCGGCACCCCTCATGGAGTCGGTCACAAGACAGATCCGATCAGGCCCCTTCACTTTGTAGGTGAGCTGCAGCAGGCTCTTGGGCAGATGCACACCATCTGCGATCACTTCCACGGTTAGTTCATCCAGGAGCAGGGCGCTTTCGATCACTCCGGCGTAACGGTAGGCGTTGATCCGCCTCACTCCAGACATGGCTGAATAGAGGTGCGTTACCAGCCGGAACCCATTTTCCACCGCCGCCACCACGTCTTCGTAGACCGCATTGGTGTGGCCCATGGAACAGAGAATACCCCGCTCCGAGAGATAGCGCCCCATCTCCAAGGCCCCCGGCAGCTCGGGAGCGATGGTCCAGCGCTTGACCTCGCCGGAGTATCCCACGATCCGGCGATACTCATCCGGATCGGGATTTTTGATGTACCGGGGATCCTGCGCCCCGGCCTGCTCCCTGGAAAAGTAGGGACCCTCCAGATGCAGCCCGTGGAGATTCGGCCCATCCTTGAGCTTGGACTTGGCCTGGGCGAACTTATCCAAGGTGTCAAACAACTCATCCAAATCGGACGTTAGGGTGGTAGGCATGATGGTGGTGGTACCGTAACGCAGGTGGGTGCGCGCCGCCTCCATGATGGCCTCCACCGAACCATCCATGAAATCGTGCCCCCCGGCACCGTGGGTGTGGATATCGATGAACCCCGGAGCTATGTAAGCGCCTCCAACATCGATAACCCGATCCTGCTCTTGCATTTCCACCTGATCGCTGGGAAGCACCGCTGCGATCCTACCGCCTTCAACGATGACACTGCTGCTATGCAGGGCACGTATGGGTGTGATCACGGTTCCGTTGGCTAGAATAGTCCTAATTCTAATCACTCCCCTAGACCTTACAGTTCACTGGTTCATCTACACCGGGCTGGGATGCCAACAGCACTGGGCCCGGTCTGCTGCGTACATCAGGGCACTTGTTAATCGTTTTTACAACATCCCTTATTCTACGGGGTTTGTTAATGTCCTTCCCACAGAGCACATTTAACAAATCATCCTTTTGATCGGCTTCAAAAAGTCCCCCCTTAATTCACGCCCGATCGCAGGTCGGTGATGTTGTTAATCATTTTATGCTTAAGCCAAGGATTATTCTCTGTACGGCTGGGGTAGGCAAAAAAGATGCCCCGCTTCCCCAGGGAAGGCTAATCTGCGATAGAGCCCTCCGCGGGAAACGAGGCGACGAGTTAGTTTACTTAATTCACTGTTGAACCGTTAAACAGGTGGCGGATAGCCAGAGAGCTGATCCCCACTAAAATGGCATCTGATTTGATGGCAGTGGGAACGATCTGGAAGGAACCCAAAGATGACTTGAGCACCCGCCTTTCCACCGCCCGTTCAATCATCTGGCAGAACTTCTCCCCCGCCTTGACAAAGCCATTGCCCAACACCACTACTTCTGGTCCGAACAAGGTGATCATGTTGGCCAAAGCCAGCCCAACATATTCCGCCGTACGTTTGAGGAGGTTGAGGGCAAGTTCATCCCCCTGTTCGATCTGTGCGTAAAGAGCAGCAAAGAGAGATTCCACATCACCATCGTCAATGTGCTCAAAGCGCTGGCTGATGGCCTTGCACTGCCTCACCAGGGCAGGCACAGACACCAAAGCCTCCAGGCAGCCCTGATTGCCGCAGTGGCAGAAGGGGCCCGAAGGATCAACGGTTATATGCCCAAGCTCACCGGTGACCAGACCATCCCGGGCCACAAGCTCACCGTTCATCATGATTCCGCAGCCAATGCCGCTGCCATAGTTCACATAGACCACGTTGCTTTTCCCCACTGCAGAACCCTGCCAGACTTCCGCGAGGAGGGGAGCATTGGCGTTGCGTTCAACAACCATGGGAATCCCAACTAACCGCTGGAGATGCTCCACCAAGCACACGTCTTCCCAGCCCAGGGTTACAGAGTGCTTAATGAAGGCCCGCCCCGCATCGACGACACCTGAAACGGCTACGCCCATCACCTTGAGATCATACTTTTCCTTAAAGGAGTTAACCGCGGCAGCGACTCTAGCCAGGGCCTCTTCGGGGGAACCATCCAGCGGTACCGTGTCGTTTTCCCAAAACTCCATATCTGGAGTGAGCACCGCCACTTTGGCGATGGCTCCTTGGAGATGGACGGCGCAGATCTTGAAGGCGTGGGGGTTGATCTGCAGATAGCCGTGGCTGCTGTCCCCCTGCTGTGAACTTGTGACCAGCCCTTCTTCTATGAATTCGTTGATGATGTTGGTGATGGTGGCGCGGGTCAGCCTTGTCTTCCGCGCCACGCTAGCCCGTCTGATGGGCCCATGCAGGCGGATGGTGTTGTAGACGAGAAAGCGATTGTGGAGCTTAACATCTGTCAAGTTGTAGCCATAGACCTGCTTCACTCTGTCAATCCCCTCCACAGGGCGATTTCTCTGTCCGGGACGAATATCCTTCCAGAGAACAGACGCTCGGTTTGCTGGCCAAAGCCAAAGCCCGAGCACCCTTGACACGCAAACCACAAAGGTGGGGGGTGTCGCCGTCATGTTAACAAAAGTTGGACAGGCTGTCAACGCTGTATTGCCGCGGTGCGGGAAAACGACAAACGAAGGTAAGGTGATGATGGGTGCCGGTTAACCCTTCGCCAACACCAAATGCACCATCAGCCTGATGCCCTGGCTTAGGGCCTCTTCGTTAAAGTTGAAAGTGTCGGTGTGCAGGGCTGTGGCCTGCTCTGCTTCACCGGTGCCCAGGAAAACCAAGCAGCCCTTGGCCTCCTGGAGGAAGTAGGCGAAGTCTTCGGCGATCATGGAAGGCTGGTTCAGTGCATGGGCCCGCTCGGGTCCAAAGAGTCTCCCAACCAAGTCCAGGATCTGGGCCGCCTCCTTAGGGTCATTTAGCACCGGCGGGCAAAGCTCCTGGTAGTTGAAGTCGCAGGCGGTGCCTGCGGCCGCGGCTGCACCTTGCAGGGTCTCTTCTAACCACCGTGCGATACGCCCAGCTGTCCCCGGGGTGACGGCCCGCACTGTGCCCTCCAAGGAAACGGAACTGGCGATACTGTTGTAGGATGTCCCGCCCTGAATCGTGCCTACGCTCACCACCGCCGGATCCACAGGATCCACCTTCCTGCCCACGATACTCTGCAAGAGCGTAACCCAATTGGCCGCAGCCAAAATGGGATCCACGGTCAGGTGCGGATTGGCCCCATGGCCCCCCTGGCCGGAGAAAGTGGCCTGAAACCTGGCGGCACCGGCCATGGCCGGCCCGGGCTTGATCCCGAAGTGCCCCAGGGGTAGACTGGGCCAGACATGGAAGGCGTAGAAAAAATCGGGTTTGGGATCCGCCAGCACCCCCCGGTCGATGAGGGCCTTGGCACCCTGCAGCAGCTCTTCCGCGGGCTGGAAGACGAATTTCACCGTCCCTGGGACTTCATCTGCCAGCTCCCTAAGCACCATGGCCGCGCCCAGGAGCATGGCCGTGTGCCCATCGTGCCCGCAGGCATGCATTACCCCAGCGTTTTTGGACTGGAAAGGCAAGCCTGTCTGCTCCTGGATGGGCAGGGCGTCCAAATCAGCGCGCAGTCCTGTCACAGGACCCGGTTTGCCTCCCCGCAGGATCGCGGCGGCACCGGTGGTGTCACCCAAATCCATAACTTCCAAACCCAGCTCAGCCAGGTGTTTCTTCACCAAGGCGGTGGTCTTCACTTCCCTAAAACCCAACTCCGGTTCGCTGTGGATGCGCCTTCTGATCTCGATAACCTGGGGAAGATGTTTTTTCACCAGGTCATTGACTGCCTCGGCGGGGAAAAAAGCTGCCATCTTATCCCTCACTCCCTCAAGTGTGAAAGGCCACGCCCAGGGAAGCCCCGGGCGTGGCGCTTTGCGTCACAAAGATTATCTCTAGAGCTCCTAATTAGTGAGCCAGTCCACCAGCTGCTGCCAGAGCTTGTTGTACTGCTTCCACTCCACGAACTCCGGGGAACCCCAATGGGGCGCGCAGTCCGAGGTGAAGGCCGCGGTCTTGCCCTGGCCGTAGGTACCCACCACCAAAATGGGATCCTCGCCTGCCACGGCCAAAACTTCCGCCCCTTCCTTGGCGATCACCTGGTTGTAGCCCAGAAGCATGGGCCACTGGGCATCCAAGCCCTGCACCACCGGATGATCCGGCTTAGACACCTCAGGATAGACACCTTCCGGTATTTCCACCCGGTCATCATGGGCCAACAGGGTAACCGGCAGGATCTCCTCCACAGGCGAGTTTTTGTACTTAGCCTTCCCGTCAATGCCGGTAAAGGACATGTAGCCGCCGATCATCACAAAGGCGCCGCCCTGCTCCACGTATTCTCTGAACAGCTTCAGGCGGTTGGGCGTAGCTATGGACCGCTCGAAGGTATCGGGATGGAGCAAGAGGGTATTGGCCCCGATATCGCTGAGGATCACTGCGCTGTATTCCTTCAGTTTAGCGAGATCGGTGGGCACTTTGCTGGGGGCGTGGTGGTTGGGGATGTAATCCACCTGGTAGCCGCCTTCCTCCAGCGCCTCGATGAGCCATTTGGCCCCCTCATCGTATTTGGTCGTAAAGAAGGCATCGAAACCCTTGAGATGGATGGAAAACACTTCCCAGCTTTCACCAACCAGCAGCACTTTCTTCATGTTAACAACCTCCTTAAGCGTTTTCTAGGCCGCACCACTCAACCAGCAGATTGGCGTACAGGAGAATTGCGGTTAAGTAGTCTTCCACAGGTATGGATTCATTGATGCTGTGGGCCTGTTCTGGTTTCCCCGGTCCCAGGACAATGGTGGGAATCCCCGCAATGTTCTGCAGCAGCCGGGCATCATTGCCCGCGGGCGAAGCGGTGATGATCTTGCCCTCGGGCAGAAAGGACGCGGCGGTTTTAACCAGGGGATGGTCCTGGGAAATCTCGTAGGGCCCGCCTTCCTGGTAGCACTCCACTTGGATGGGATTGACCTGCAGCCACGGCTCCGCCGCTTCCAGGGATCTCACCGCGGCGAGAATATCGTTTTCGATGATCTCCTTGGTCAGCCCAGGGTAGTAGTGCACACAGATCTTGAATGTGCACTCGGCCGGCACGGTGGATCCCGCATCGCCGCCGTGGATTTCCCCCACATTGAGGGTGGGGGGAGGCAGCAGCGGATGCTTGTACTTGAGCAGCCACTTGTGCTCCAGCTCATTGAGGCGGGCCATGAGTTTTACTGCGTACTCAATGGCGTTTTCCCCTTCCCACTTGCGTCCGGAATGGATGGCCTTACCCAGGAAGGAGAACTTGTAGAAGATGAAGCCCATGTGACCCACCTGCAGGTGCAGATCGGTGGGTTCGCACACCACCGCGCCATCGGCCTTAAAGCCCTGTACCGCAAAGGCCAAGGTACCGTTGCCGCCCCCCTCCTCGTCGATCACGCTCTGGAAGAAGACATCCCCCTTGAGCTTGAGGCCTGCGGACTTGACTAAATCGATGGCGGCCAAGGCCGCGGCCAGGCCGCCCTTCATATCGGTAGTCCCTAAACCCTGGATGACTCCCTCCACCTCGGCACCGCTGAAGGGATCGAAGGCCCACAGCTTCCGTTCACCGTAGGGCATGGTATCCACATGGCCGTTGAGCACCAGGGACCTGCCGCCCCCCGTTCCCGGGAAAATGCCCAAGAGGTTAGGGCGGTCTTGGTAGTTGTGACCGGGATTGCCCTCCCCGTACCTGCGGATACCTTCCTGGATCAGCTCTTCGTTCACTTCCCGAAACTCGTATGTTCCGCCCATGGCCGCGATCTGCTCGGCCAGGAACTGCTGCCCCTTAAGCTCCCGGCCCCCTTCGATGCCGTGGCCGATGACGCTGGTGTCAATGCGCACCAGCTCCTGGAGCAGCCTAATGTATTTATCCCGGTTCTGCCTTAAGGCAGCCTGCAGACGATCAGTCATGCCCTCACCACCCTAATACTTCTTCAGGGTATCGATGACCAGATCCCAGAAACGCTCCTGATCGAGCTCCAGGGCCACATCCACGTTGGCGGGTTTGCCGGTACGGAAATAGAAATCGCACACGGTCCGGCCGTAGCAGGCTCCCCGGGTGGTTTCCACTATCACCGGTACCTTTTGGGTCTTAATCAAGGTGGGATCGATCACGTGGGCCACCGCGCACACATCGTGCAGGGGAGGCGCATCGAAGTTGAACACTCTCTTGTAGGTGTAGCCGAAGAACTTGAGCAGCTCCACCACGAGATCAGCCACAGGTGAGCCGATCTGGGCGATCCGCTCCACCACCTCGGGGTACGCCTTGGCCTGATGGGTGAGATCCAGCCCCACCATGGTAATGGGCAGTCCGCTTTCAAACACGATGTGGGCAGCCTCCGGGTCCACGAAGATGTTGAACTCCGCGGAGGGAGTGTGGTTCCCCAGTCCGTAGGCACCGCCCATGAGCACAATCTCCTTAATCCCCTGCTTGATCCGGGGCTCCTTCAGCAAAGCCAAGGCGATGTTGGTCAGGGGACCGGTGGGCACCAGGACCAATTCCTTATCGTACTTGAGACACTCTTCGATGATGAAATCCACCGCGCTCTTGTCCTCGGGCTGCCTGGTGGATTCGGGGAACTCGGGCCCGTCCAAACCGGTTTCGCCATGGATGTCATCGGCAACTACCTGATCCCTGAACAAGGGACGGTCCTGTCCGGCGTACACCGGCACATCGATCCCGGCGAAACTGCAGACGTTGAGCGCGTTGCGCAGGGTTTTTTCTAAGACCTGATTGCCGGCCACCACGGTGATGCCCCGCAGATCGAGTTTCTCGTGCTTGGCCGCGACTAGCATAGCTACTGCATCATCATGTCCAGGATCCACATCTAGGATGATTTTGGTCTTCAACGCACAACCCCTTTCTTAAAATGGCTGTTTATCCGTTTCCCTTCTCTGCTGGCGGATCATGCTGAAGGTGATAGCCACCACGGTGGCCACATAAGGCAGCATGAGCATGAACTGGGAGGGAAAGCCCAGGTTCTGCAGGCGTGCGCCCACACCTTCGGTGAAGCCGAAGAAGAGGCTGGCCAGCCAGGTGGTGATGGGCGAAATGCCTCCGAAATACATGGCCGCAACCCCGATGAACCCGCGGCCGTTAGTCATGTTTTCAATGAACTGGGTAGTGTAGCCCAGGGAAAGGTGTGCCCCCGCCAGACCGCCTAAAACTCCGCTGATCAAAAGGGCCTGGAGTTTCTTCACCGTCACATTCACTCCCGCGGTTTCCACCGCCAGCGGGTGCACGCCGGTAAAGCGCAGCCTGAGTCCCCAGACCGTTTTGTAGATCAGGAAGTGGAACACAAACACCAAGACGATCCCCAGGTAGTCCATGAGGTTGTAGTTGTTGAACAAGGTATCCAGCACCGGATGGGCTGCCAAGATGGACAGGTTGATGCGGGGTATGGGCGAGATCCGGGGACTGTAGAAGCTGCCGGCGACCCCGAACCAGTTGACCAGTAGGAAGCGGGTAAAGGCCAGGCTGAACATGTTCACGGCAATACCGGCAACCAAGACGTTGGCCTTGAACCGCAGGTGAATCAGGGCCATGAGCGCGGCGATCAAAACGCCCGCGGCCACAGCGGCCAAAATGCCCACAATCCAGCTGCCGGACCAGTAGCTCGCCGCCACGGCCATAAAGGCGGAAACCAACATGATGCCCTCGATGCCCACATTGGTGATGGCGGCAAGCTCGGTAACGATCACACCCAAGGCCGCGAGCAAAATAGGTGTGGACATGCGGATGGTGGCCCGCACAAGGGTTAAGGTAAGCACGTCGGAGAATCTAAACAACTTCCGCCCCTCCCTTCTGGTAGGAGAGTCGCCGCCTGATGACGATGATGGCTTCGGCCGCGGCAAAGAGAATGATCACTGCTTCCATGATCCCGATGAGCTCCCGGGGAATGCCCGTGAAGCGCTCCATGCCCACCGCCCCAGACTTCAGGGCCGCCAGGAAGAAGGCCACAAAGGGCAGGACTTTCAAGTTGTTCCTGGCCAAGAGGGCGACCATGATGCCGTCAAAGCCCAGGCTTTTGGAGAAGTTGTCCAAGAAGTAGCCGTGGATGCCCAAAACCTGAATGGCCCCGGTGATGCCGCCAATGAAACCGCTGAGGACCATGGCCCCCACCATGATGGAGCGGGCTTGGAAACCGGCGTAGGTGGCGAACTGCGGATTGAGTCCCACCGTTTTGATCTTGTAGCCCAGGGTGGTGTAATCCATGAGCCAGATGAAAAAGAGGACAATCCCCAGGGCGATGTACACCCCGATGTTGGCCCGGCTGGGCATGAGGATGCGGGCCAGGCGCGCGCTTTCCTGGATGTTAGGTGTTTGCGGCACGCCGATATGGGGATTCTTAAACAGGTGGTTCACGATGTAGCTGGTGAAATAGATGGCCACATAGTTGAGCATGATCGTGGTGCAGACCTCATTCACGCGGTAAGCCGCCCGCAGAAAGCCTGGGATGAGCGCCCACAGGGCGCCCGCCAGACCCGCGAGGAGCAAAACCAGCGTGATGTGGAGAAAACTGGGCAGGCCGACGATGGTGTAGCCGAAGTAGGCTGCGGCCATGGCACCGAAATACAGCTGTCCCTCCACGCCCACGTTGAACACCGAAGCCTTCGAGGAGATGGCAAAGGCCAGTCCGGAAAGGAGCAGCGGCACAAAGCGCTCCAGGGTACCGCCGAAGTTAAAGCGGCCGGAAAACGCTCCGTTGAAAAGGGCCGTGTAGGCTTCTCCGATGTTGTGCCCCTCCACCAGCATGAGCCCGGTGCCGATGATAAACCCAATAAGGACCGCCACCAGCACATTGAGGGGCGCCTGCAGCTTATCTAGACGATCCAGCAGATTAAGCTTCAACTACCTTCTCCTCCTCTCCCTGGGCCTTTGCGTACTCGCCGCCGGCCATCATCAGGCCCAAGACCTGCTCATTGGCCTCGGAGGCGGGCAGGATCCCCACGATTCTACCTTCATACATCACCGCGATGCGATCGCTTAAGGACAGCACCTCTTCCAAGTCAGCGGATACCAAGAGAATCGCTTTACCTTCTTCCCGCTGAGCGATAAGAATGGAACGAATGAATTCAATGGAACCGATGTCCACACCGCGGGTGGGATGGGCCGCAATCAGAAGCTGCGCGTCCTCCGAGACCTCCCGGGCCACCACTACCTTCTGCCTGTTGCCGCCGGAGAGGTTGCGGGTGGGAATCCGGTAATCACCCGGGCGGATATCGTATTCCTCCACCAGTCTGCTGGCGAGCTCCCGCACGGCCTGGCCCCGGATCACGCCGTTTTTGGAGAGCGGCGGGCGCTTGAGCTTGGTGGCCACGAGGTTCTCCGCCACCGTCAGCTCGGCGCAAAGGCCGGAGCGGTTGCGGTCTTCTGGGATGTGGGACACCCCGCGCTCGCGGATTTCACCAGGTGGCAGGTTGGTGATCTTGGTACCGGAGACGAAAATATCCCCCTGATCCACCCGGCGCAGCCCGGTTAACACCTCAACCAGCTCACTTTGGCCGTTGCCATCCACTCCGGCAATCCCCAGGATCTCCCCCGCGTGCACCTGGAAGGAGACGTTCTTGAGATCGGAAAGTCTGCGCCTGCCCCGGGCGGACACTCCCTGCACATCCAGGACAACACCGCCCCTCTTTCCTTCGGGCGCTTTGATGTTCAGGAACACTTCCCGGCCCACCATGAGCGTGGCAATCTTCTCCTTAGTGGCTTCACTGGCCAGCAGCGTTCCCTGGACCCGGCCGTCCCGCATGACCGTGATCCGATCGGAAATGGCCAGCACTTCCTGGAGCTTATGGGAGATGAAAATCACCGTTTTCCCGTGCTCCTTGAGGGAGCGGATCACCTTAAAGAGGTCCTCGGTTTCCTGGGGAGTGAGCACTGCCGTGGGTTCATCTAGGATCAGCACTTCTGCCCCCCGGTAGAGGGCTTTGATGATCTCCACCCGCTGGGCTTCCCCCACGGAGTTGTCGATAATCCTGCTTTCCGGGCGGATTGCCAGGCCATACTCCTCAGAAAGTGCCCTAATCTTTTCCGCCGCGGCGTCGTAATCCACCACGCTGCGCCGGTTAGGTTCAAAGCCCAGGATGATGTTCTCCACAACGGTCATGGAAGGGGCCAGCATGAACTCCTGGTGCACCATGCCAATGCCCAGGTGCATGGCGTCCCGGACGGAGTGGATAACCTGCTTCTGACCGCGGACGTAGATCTCGCCCAGATCGGGCTGGAGAACTCCGTAGAGGATGTTCATCAGGGTGGATTTGCCGGCTCCGTTTTCGCCCACCAGGGAATGGACCTCCCCCTTCTCCACCGAGAAGTCCACACCCTTCAGGGCCAGCACATTCGGGAACTGTTTGACGATCCCGGTCATTTTTACGATTGGTTCCATCTGCCCTTCCTCCTAGTCAGGCCCGGGAAAATCCCGGGCCTGAACTCACTGTTAGTTCCTCCTGAAGCCCTCGTAGGTCTCCACAACGATTTCGCCGGCCTTAACCTTCTCGGTCAGCTCGGCGACCTTGTCCAGGATCTCCATGGGGAAATCGTCTCCGAGGACTCCCCGCATGACGGACATATCGGTGAGGCTGACACCGCCGTTGGCAATGTCCATGTAGAGAACTTCGCCACCCTGCCAGGTGCCGTCCACAACTTTCTGCACCATGAGGTAGGCCGCCTGGTCAACCCGCTTGAGCATGCTGGTAACGATGGAGCCAGGATAGATGCCGTCCTGATCCAAGTCGACACCGATGGCGTATTTGCCTTCCTCATAGGCAGCTTCCAGAATACCATTGCCGGTACCGCTGGCCACGTTCATCACCACGTCTGCACCCTGCTCATACTGGGAAAGGGTGAGCTCTTTACCCCGCACCGGATCGCTGAAGCTGCCGGCGAAGGCCACGAGCACTTGGATCTCAGGATCGATGTAAGCGGCGCCCTGTTTGTAGCCCACGAGGAAGTCGTGGAGAACGGGGATATCCATGCCGCCTACCCAGCCGATGATCTTCTCGCTGTTGACGCCGGGCAGGTGATCCATCTGGGTCCACATGGCCGCCACAGCGCCGGCCAGGAAGGAACCTTCGTTCTGGGCAAACACAGCGGAAACTACGTTGGGCTGCTCCACGACACCGTCAATGATCCCGAACTTGGTGTTGGGGAAATAGCCGGCGTTGCGGTCCAAGATCTCCTGGAACTGGGTGGAGCTGGCGATCACCAGATCATAACCGGCATCGGCCATGGCCACCAGGTTCTGCTCCCAGTCGGCCGGGTTGCCCGACTCCAGTACCCGCACTTCAATGCCGAAATCCTCGATGGCGCGCTGCAGGCCTTGGTAGGCGCTGTCGTTAAAGGACTGGTCGCCCAGGAAGCCGGAGAGAACCAGGGCTACCCGGATGGGCTGGGCCAGAACTGCAGTGCTCATCAGCAGAACCAAAGCTAGACTGAAAACCACTACGAGTTTCTTATTCACGGCATATCCTCCTCGCATTTATTCTTCAGCTCAGACTCTTCGCGGAACAAAGCTGCGGCTGACTCCAGCGCATCACCTCCCTCGAATGCACAAACACTCCTAATACCTGTCTC
>DGEY01000036.1:0-1368 GCA_002391385.1 Firmicutes bacterium UBA3914
AATGTAACCGTAATCCTAAATTAGCAATGTTTTCCGGGAGGAGTGGAAAAGAGAAAATGGCTAAGCAAAAGTTTGAGAGAACCAAACCCCACGTCAACGTAGGCACCATCGGCCACGTTGACCACGGCAAGACCACCACCACAGCTGCCATCACCATGCTGTTGGCCCGTAAGGGTTTGGGACAGGTGAAGAAGTTCGAGGAAATCGACAACGCTCCCGAAGAGAGGGAACGGGGCATCACCATTAACACGTCCCACGTGGAATATGAAACTGAAAAGCGCCACTATGCCCACGTTGACTGCCCTGGCCACGCCGACTACGTGAAGAACATGATCACCGGGGCAGCTCAGATGGACGGAGCCATTTTGGTTGTTTCCGCTGCCGATGGCCCCATGCCCCAAACCCGTGAGCACATCCTGCTGGCCCGCCAAGTTGGCGTACCCGCCATTGTGGTTTGGCTGAACAAAGCCGACATGGTGGACGACGAAGAGCTGCTGGAGCTGGTGGAGATGGAAGTTAGGGAACTGCTGAGCGAGTACGACTTCCCCGGCGACGACATTCCTGTGGTGTCCGGCAGCGCCCTCAAGGCCATGGAAGAGCTGCAGGCTGGCGAACCCGGCCCCTGGTGCGAGAAGCTCTCCGCTTTGCTGGATGCAGTGGACGAATACATCCCCACGCCTGAGCGTGATGTCGACAAGCCTTTCTTGATGCCTGTTGAGGACGTATTCACCATTACCGGCCGCGGCACTGTGGCCACTGGCCGTGTAGAGCGCGGTACCATCAAGGTGGGCGACGAGGTTCAGATCGTTGGTCTGACCGAAGAGAGCCGCAAGACTGTGGCCACCGGCGTAGAGATGTTCCGCAAGCTTTTGGATCAGGCCCAGGCCGGCGACAACATCGGTGTTCTCTTGCGGGGTATTGACCGGGACTCCATCGAGCGGGGCCAGGTATTGGCTAAGCCCGGTTCCATCACTCCCCACACCAAGTTCGAGGCTGAGGTTTACGTCCTGTCCAAGGAAGAGGGCGGCCGCCACACTCCTTTCTTTGAAGGGTACCGTCCCCAGTTCTACTTTAGGACCACGGACGTAACGGGTGTTATCCGCCTGCCCGAGGGCACCGAGATGATCATGCCCGGCGACAACACCAGGCTGATCGGCGAACTGATTACACCCATCGCCATGGAAGAAGGCCTGCGCTTTGCTATCCGCGAGGGCGGCCGCACCGTTGGCGCCGGTGTTGTCACNNCTCCATCGAGCGGGGCCAGGTATTGGCTAAGCCCGGTTCCATCACTCCCCACACCAAGTTCGAGGCCGAGGTTTACGTCCTGTCCAAGGACGAGGGCGGCCGCCACACTCCTTTCTTTGAAGG
>DGEY01000036.1:1446-20671 GCA_002391385.1 Firmicutes bacterium UBA3914
CACCGTTGGCGCCGGTGTTGTCACGAAGATTCTGGAGTAGGCAGTACTTCCACTTTGGACCCGGGAAAAGCAATCAACCCGATTGCTTTTCCCCTTCGGCTGTCTAACAACACTTTGCGATGATGTGAAAGGTTGCTTAATCAAGCCTGATTAAGGGAATTTTCACTGAGTATGTTCGTGAATCGAGCGAAAGGACTGATTTACTTGGCAAGACAGAGAGTAAGAATTAGACTCAAGGCGTTTGACCATAAAATCCTGGATAACTCTGCAGCAAAAATAGTTGATACTGCAAAGCGAACCGGGGCGACGGTTTCGGGACCCATCCCCTTACCAACAGAGAAGAACATCTTTACCGTTTTGCGTTCTGTGCACGTGCACAAGGACTCTCGTGAACAGTTCGAAATGAGGACGCATAAGCGCTTGATTGACATTCTCGATCCGAATCCCAAGACGGTTGATGCGCTCATGCGTTTAGACCTGCCCGCTGGTGTGGATATTGAAATCAAAATTCAGGGTTAATGGGCAGCCAGTGGGAGCAATATTAGGGGGTGTGAAAGATGGCCAAAGGTATTCTAGGTAAGAAATTGGGAATGACCCAGATTTTCAACGCAGAAGGACTGCTGATTCCCGTAACCGTCATCGAAGCTGGCCCATGTACCGTAGTGCAGAAGAAGACCTTGGAGAAGGATCAGTACCTGGCAGTGCAGCTCGGTTTTGGTGAACGGCGGGAACGGCTGGTGAATAAACCGGAGGCTGGGCATTTTGCCAAGGCAAAGGTGAAGCCCAAGCGTTACCTGAGGGAAATCCGCTTCAATTCAGATGAGGATTTTGCCCAGTTGAGCGTGGGTGACACGGTGGACGTCAGCATTTTCCAGGAAGGGGAAAAGGTAGACGTCACAGCCACCAGCAAGGGTAAGGGTTTTCAAGGTTCCATCAAGCGCCACAATCAAAGCCGCGGGCGCATGAGCCACGGCTCCAAGTACCACCGCCGGGTGGGTTCCCTGGGTTCCATTGCGCCGGCCAGGGTGTTTAAAGGGCGCCCGCTTCCCGGCCGCATGGGCGGAGAACGGGTGACCATTCAGAATCTGGAAATCGTCAAGGTGGATCCTGACCGCAACCTTCTCTTGGTAAAGGGTTCGGTGCCGGGCGTCAAAGGAAGCCTTGTGATCATACGCAGCGCAGTTAAGGGATAGAGTCTGAAGAAGAGAGGAGGCTGCAATCATGCCGAAAGTGGCCGTTTACAACATGGAAGGCAAACAGGTTGGTGAGTTAGAACTCAGCGATGCTGTTTTCGGGGTCAAGGTGAATCAAGACCTCATGCATAGGGCGGTACTCAGCTATCTAGCTAACCGCCGGCAGGGCACCGCAGCGGTGAAAAACCGCGGCGACGTGAGCGGAGGCGGGCGCAAACCCTGGAGGCAGAAGGGAACCGGGCGCGCACGTCACGGCAGCATCCGGTCGCCCCAGTGGGTTGGCGGCGGTGTAGTCTTCGGGCCTACGCCCAGGGATTATTCGTTCCGTCTACCGAAAAAAGCACGCCGGGCCGCGTTGAAGTCCGCACTCAGTGCCAAAGCAGCCGCTGGTGATATCGTTATTTTGGATCAGCTGACAGTCGAGGCGCCGAAAACTAAGGTGATGGCCGGTGTATTCCGAGCCCTCGACGTGCAAAAACCGCTCTTGGTCACCGCGGAGTGGGATAGGAATGTGGAGCTGTCCGTCCGCAATATTCCAGGCGCAGTGGTCGCCAAGTCCGTGGGCTTGAACGTGTACGATATCCTGAACAGTGAGAAACTGGTCATGACTAAGGACGCGGTTGCTAAACTGGAGGAGGTGCTGGCATAATGGATGCGCGTGACATCATTAAGCGGCCGATTATCACGGAGAAGAGCACCGACCTGATGGCTCAGAACAAATACACGTTTGAGGTGGATATGCGCGCCACCAAGCCGCAGATCAAAGCTGCTGTGGAAGAGATCTTCGGTGTGAAGGTCGAGAAGGTAAACACTGCTCGCGTCAGGGGTAAACTGCGCAGGATGGGACGCCATGAAGGGTATACATCCGATTGGAAAAAGGCTGTGGTGACCCTGAAGCCAGGCCACAGCATCGAGGTATTTGGTGGATTTTAAGGAGGGACGGACAAGTGGCGATTAAGAAATTTAAGCCGACCACTCCGGGGCGCCGCGCCATGACCGGCTACACCTTTGAGGAGCTTACCAAAAAGGAGCCGGAGAAATCTTTAGTAGTTTCTCTCAAGTCCAGCGGTGGACGCAATTCCGGAGGGCGCATCACTGCCCGTCACAGAGGTGGCGGACATAAACGGAAATATCGCATCATCGATTTCAAGCGCGATAAAGATGGTATCCCCGCTAAAGTGGCGGCCATCGAGTACGATCCCAATCGTTCCGCAAGAATCGCCTTACTGCACTATCTAGACGGAGAAAAGCGCTACATTCTAGCTCCCGTGGGCTTGAACGTGGGCGATATGGTAGAATCGGGCCCTGGGGCCGACATCAAGCCGGGCAACGCCCTGCCTCTGGAGAACATTCCCGTGGGCGCGATCATCCACAACATCGAGCTGCAGCCTGGCAAGGGCGGCCAGATGGTTCGGTCCGCGGGCGCCGCTGCCCAGCTCATGGCCAAAGAAGGGAAATACGCCACAATCAGGCTTCCTTCCGGTGAGTTTAGAATGGTGCTGCAGTCCTGCCGTGCCACCATCGGCCAGGTGGGCAACGTGGAGCACGAGAACATGGTCATCGGCAAAGCCGGACGTTCCCGGCACCTGGGGAGAAGACCCCATGTACGCGGTGTGGCCATGAACCCTGTGGACCATCCCCACGGCGGCGGCGAAGGCAAGGCGCCCGTTGGTATGCCCAGCCCTGTCACACCTTGGGGCAAACCAACGCTGGGAACACGCACTCGTAAGAAGAAGCCAAGCGATCGCTTGATCGTCAGACGTCGGAAAAGGTAATTGAGGTTCTCTGCGAGGAGGTGTAGTAATGGGTAGGTCGCTGAAGAAAGGCCCTTTCGCCGATGCCCATCTGCTCAAGAAGATTAGGGAGATGAACGAAAAGGGCGAGAAGAGAGTCATCAAGACATGGTCGAGACGCTCCACGATTTTTCCCGAGATGGTGGGCCACACCATCGCGGTTCATGACGGCCGCCGGCACGTCCCCATTTATATTACGGAAGAGATGGTCGGTCACAAATTGGGTGAATTTGCCCCAACCCGTACTTTCCGGGGGCACGCCGGTGAGCGGTCGTCAGGCAGATAAGCAGAACGGGGTGATATAGGATGGAAGCGAGAGCAGTTGCTAGGCATGTGAGGATTTCACCACGCAAAGCTCGCCAAGTAATTGACTTGATTCGCGGCAAGGATGTGGAGGAAGCGCTGACCATTTTGAAGTTCACGCCCAAGGGAGCTTCTCCCATCGTGGAAAAGGTTCTGCGCAGTGCCATGGCCAACGCTGAGAATAACTTTGAGATGGATGTGGATGCGCTGTACGTGGCCGAATGCTATGTAGACCAGGGTCCCACTTTGAAGAGGATCCGGCCGCGGGCGCGGGGCATGGCTGACCGCATTCGCAAGCGCACGAGTCATATTACCGTGATTTTGCGGGAAAGGGAGGGATAGGTGCATGGGTCAAAAAGTACACCCGGTAGGGTTTAGACTTGGTATTGTCAAAGACTGGGACAGCAAGTGGTACGCCAACAAGCTGGAATTCGCTGATCTGCTGCACGAAGATTTGAGCATCAAGAAGATGATCAAGCAGCGCTTCTACCAGGCTGGCGTGTCCAAGATAGAGATTGAACGGGCTGCCAACCGGGCCAAGGTGACCATCCATACGGGCAGGCCCGGCATGATCATCGGTCGCGGCGGTGCGGAAGTAGATAAGCTGCGCAAGGATCTGGAGCAGATGACTGGCCGCCAGATCCAGGTGAATATCGTGGAGATCAAAACTCCCGAAACCGATGCTCAGCTCGTGGCAGAAAGCATTGCCTTTGCTCTGGAAAGGCGTATTTCCTTCCGGAGGGCCATGCGCCAGGCTCAGCAGCGTGCCATCCGCCAGGGCGCCAAGGGTATTAAGGTCGCCGTATCTGGCCGTTTGGGCGGAGCAGAAATTGCACGCACTGAGTGGAGCCCAGAAGGTTCGGTACCCCTCCACACCTTGAGAGCAGATATCGATTACGGCTTTGCCGAGGCTAACACTACCTTTGGCAAGATCGGGGTCAAGGTCTGGATCTACCATGGTGAGGTCCTGCCTGAAACCGCTGCCCAGAAGAAGGATAAAGGGGGCGAGTAAGGGTGCTTATTCCCAAGAGAGTTAAGTATCGCAGAGTCCACCGGGGCCGCATGACCGGTATGGCCACCAGGGGTAACGAGGTTACCTTCGGCGAGTTCGGCCTTCAGGCTCTGGAACCTGGGTGGATTAAGAATACACAGATTGAAGCAGCCCGTGTTGCCATGACCCGCCACATCCGCAGGGGCGGTAAGGTTTGGATCCGGATCTTCCCAGACAAACCCGTGAGCAAAAAGCCTGCTGAAACCCGGATGGGTTCCGGTAAGGGCGCTCCCGAGTACTGGGTGGCGGTGGTAAAGCCAGGGCGAATAATGTTCGAGATCGGCGGTGTATCCGAAGAACTGGCCCGGGAGGCCATGCGTTTAGCCGCTCATAAACTGCCCATTAAGTGCAAGTTCGTATCTCGGACAGCAGCAGGTGGTGAAGCAAGTGAAGGCTAAAGATATCCGTAAGCTTTCCGTAAACGAGCTGGAAGCGAAGTTGGGTGAGTTGAAGGAAGAGCTCTTTAACCTGAGGTTTCAACTGGCCACTGGTCAATTGGATAACCCCATGCGCATCAGCGCTGTGCGCAAGGACATTGCACGGGTGAAGACCGTGATGCGCGAACGGGAACTGAACATCAGGTAGGCTCAGGTACCGAAGATCCGGGAAGGGAGGAACGCAGGTGGACAAAGAGAGAAGGATGAGGAAAACCCGGGTGGGTGTCGTCATCAGCGATAAGATGGACAAAACAGTTGTCGTGTCCGTGGAACGTACTGTCCGTCATCCTCTTTACGATAAAGTTCAGCGCCGGACCGTTACCTTTAAGGCGCACGATGAGAACAACGAGTGCTCCGTAGGCGATCGCGTACGCATTATGGAGACCAGGCCTTTGAGTAGGCATAAGCGCTGGCGGGTCGTGGAGATCGTCGAGAAAGCCCGTTAGCGGAACATTTAGGCGAGGGAAGGAGGAGCTACCATGATCCAGCAAGAGAGTCGTTTAAAGGTTGCTGATAACACCGGTGCACGAGAAATCCTCTGCATTCGCGTACTAGGCGGCTCTGGGCGGCGCTATGCCCGGGTGGGCGACGTGATCATAGCTACAGTCAAATCCGCGGCTCCTGGTGGCGTTGTGAAAAAAGGCGATATCGTAAGGGCTGTCGTGGTGAGGACGAAGAAGACGTACGGCCGGCCCGATGGTTCTTTTATCCGTTTTGACGAAAATGCGGCAGTTATCATTAATGAGCAGAACAATCCGAGAGGGACCCGTATCTTTGGGCCAGTGGCTAGGGAATTACGGGAAAAGGATTTCATGAAGATCGTCTCTCTGGCTCCTGAAGTTCTCTAGTGGAAAGGAGGATGGGGAATGGCCAAATTGCATGTAAAGCGCGGCGATACGGTTGCAGTGCTGACCGGCGATGACAAGGGCAAACGGGGAAAGGTTCTAGAAGTTTTCCCCAAGGTTGGCAGAATTATCGTCGACGGCGTTAATATACAGAAGAAGCACACCAGACCAACCCAGACCAATCCGCAGGGGGGCATCATCGAGAAGCCCGGGCCCATCAATGCTTCCAATGTGGCTTTAGTATGCCCCGGCTGCAAAGCTCCCACTAGGATCAGGCGCGAGCGGTCAGCGGACGGAAAGCTGCAGCGTCTGTGCAAGAAATGCGGCAGAGCAATCAACTAAGCACGGTTTTTAGCTGTATGAAAAGGGGGGAGTTCTCTTGCCACGAATGAAGGAGAAATACCAAACTGAAGTGGTACCCGCACTCATGGAGCGTTTTGGCTACAGGAACATCATGGAGGTACCCCGGTTTGAGAAGATAGTCTTGAATATCGGTGTGGGCGAAGCAACGCAGGATCCCAAGGCCCTGGAAGCGGCGGTGCGCGACCTGGAAGCCATCTCCGGCCAGAAGCCTGTGATCACCTATGCGAAGAAATCCGTTGCCGCCTTTAAGCTGCGCGCTGGCATGGCCATTGGGTGCAAGGTGACTCTGCGGGGAGACCGCATGTACGAGTTCCTCGATCGCCTAATCAGCATCGCCTTGCCCCGGATTCGTGACTTCCGCGGCGTTTCCCCAGCATCCTTCGACGGACGGGGCAACTACAGTCTTGGTCTGCGCGAACAGTTGGTCTTTCCAGAGATCGACTACGACAAGATCGACAAAGTGAGGGGCCTGATGGTGACCATCGCCACCACCGCGGAGACTGACGAGGAAGCCTACGAACTCTTGAAGCTCATGGGTATGCCGTTTAGAAGCTGAGAGGAGAGATAATGTGGCGAAAAAGTCAATGATCGCGAAGGCGCAGCGGGAACCCAAGTTCCAAGTGCGCAAAGTCAATCGTTGTAGAATATGCGGGCGTCCCCGTGGCTACATGCGCCGTTTCCAAATGTGCCGTGTATGCTTCCGGAAATATGCTAGTGAAGGGCAGATTCCAGGAGTAACCAAGTCCAGCTGGTAGGGATGGCTCATCCGAAAGGAGGTTTCCTGAATGGTAATGACAGATCCAATTGCGGATATGCTCACACGGATCCGGAATGCAAGTTCCGTGAAGCACGAATCGGTGGATATCCCCCGTTCCAAGCTTAAGGAGGAGCTGGCGCGCATCCTTAAGGACGAGGGTTTTATTAGAGACTACAAGGTCATCGAAGACAACAAGCAGGGTATAATTCGCATTTACCTGAAATACGATCCGGCCCAGGGTTCAGTCATCAGGGGGCTGAAGCGCATCAGCAAACCTGGTTCCCGGGTCTATGCCTCAAAGGAAGAGGTACCCCGCGTTCTAGGCGGCCTCGGCGTGGCAATCCTGTCCACTTCCAAAGGAATTGTCACTGACCGGGTAGCCCGCAAAGAAGGCATCGGTGGGGAAGTAATCTGCTACGTTTGGTAAGGGAGGGAAGTTAGATGTCCAGAATCGGAAGAGCTCCAATTCAGGTTCCAGCTGGCGTTGAAGTAAAAATCAACGGCAACGTCATCGAAGTCAAGGGGCCCAAGGGTCAGCTCACCAGGGAACTCCATCCCGAGATGAAGGTTGAGCTCAGCGATGGCACCATCGTGGTAACCAGGCCCAGCGACGAAAAAGCGCATCGCTCCCTCCACGGGTTAACCCGGACACTGATTGCCAACATGGTTACAGGAGTAACGGAGGGATTTACCCGGAACTTGGAAATTGTTGGGGTAGGATACAGGGCAGCCAAGCAGGGCAGCAAACTGGTCCTGTCTGTGGGCTACTCGCAGCCAGTGGAAATTGAACCAGCTCCGGGTATTGAAATCGAGGTACCTACGCCGACTAGAATCAGCGTGAAGGGCATTGACAAGGAATTGGTTGGCCAGACGGCAGCCAATATTCGCGACGTGAGAAGACCGGAGCCCTACCTGGGTAAAGGGATTCGCTATGAAGGCGAAAGAGTTCGTCGCAAAGCAGGTAAAGCAGGTAAAGCTTAGAGCTTAAAGGAGGGTAACAGATGGCCAAATTCAGTCGGCGTGAAGCCAGAGAAAAAAGGCATCGGCGCTTGAGACAGCGCGTGGTCGGCACGCCTGAGCGCCCCCGCCTGAACGTATACCGCAGTTTGAACCACATTCACGCCCAAATCATCGATGACAGCATCGGACATACTTTGGTGTCCGCCTCCTCTGTAGAGCCTGAATTGCGTGCTAAATTGGGATCCACAGGGAACAAAGAAGCGGCCAAAGAAGTCGGGCGTGTAATAGCCCAGCGGGCCCGGGAAAAGGGCATCACGAAGGTTGTCTTTGACCGCGGCGGCTATATCTATCACGGCAGAATAGCAGCTTTGGCAGATGGAGCCCGTGAAGGCGGTTTAGAATTCTAGGTGCAAGGGAGGGAAACGAACTTGTCGAAACGAACTGAAACAAGTGGCGCAGAGCTCCAGGAACGCTTAGTGAATATAAATCCTGTCTCGAAAACCGTCAAGGGTGGACGGACCCGTTCGTTCAGCGCCCTGGTGGTGGTGGGAGACGGAAACGGTAGAGTAGGTGCTGGCCTCGGCAAGGCGAAAGAGGTGCCGGAGGCGATCCGCAAGGCTACAGAAGATGCCAAGCGCAACATGATCACTGTGCCCATCGTGGGCACCACCATCCCCCATGAAGTTGTGCAGTCCTTTGGCGGTGCCCGGGTGCTGCTCAAGCCTGCCTCTGAAGGTACAGGCGTAATCGCGGGCGGTCCGGTGCGTGCCGTCATGGAGTCAGCGGGTATCAAGGATGTTTTGACCAAATCGTTAGGGTCCTCTAACCCCATCAACGTGGTCCGCGCTACCATTGAAGGGCTGAAGAGCCTGAGGACTGTGGAAGAAGTGGCTCGGCTCCGCGGCAGGACTCCTGGGGAAATCTTAGGTTAGGGGGCGAATGTTGTGGCCAAGTTGAAGATCACTTACAAGAAGAGCGCGATCGGTTACGCTCAAGACCAGAAAGACACAGTAGCAGCCCTTGGTTTGAAGAAGTTGGGCGCCTCTGTTGTCCATGACGATACCCCCGCCATCCGGGGTATGATCCACAAAGTACAGCACTTAGTGGAAGTGGAAGAACTAGTTGAGTAAGAGGGGGTGTAAGCGTGCGGCTTCATGAACTTAAACCCGCTGAAGGCAGCAGGCGTAAGCGTAAGAGAGTAGGCCGCGGCATGGCTTCCGGCTGGGGTAAAACCTCCGGTCGCGGCCACAAAGGGCAGGGCCAGCGCTCCGGAGGAGGCAAAGGCGCCTATTTCGAAGGGGGTCAAACTCCGCTGGTCAGGCGGCTGCCAAAACGCGGATTCAATAATCCTTTGAGGAAGGTCTACGCCGAGGTCAAGCTGGAAGACTTGAATCGGTTCGCACCGGGTACAGTTGTCACTCCTGAACTTCTGGTTGAATCCGGCCTTGTGAAGAAGATGCACGATGGGATCAAAATCCTCGGTAACGGAGAGATCAAGCAGGCACTGACGGTGCAGGCTCATCGTTTCACAAATTCGGCAGCAGCCAAGATTGAAGAGGCTGGCGGCAAAGTTGAGGTGATCTAGTTGCTAGCTGCGTTGAGAAATGCCCTCAGGATCCCCGACTTAAGGCGCAGACTCCTGTACACCGCTGCCCTTTTGGCCGTTTACCGGATCGGTGCCTTCGTGCCCGTTCCCGGCGTGAATGCGGTGGAATTAGCCAAGCAGTTGGGAATTGATGGAGGAAATATCTTCGGGTTTCTGAACCTTTTTACTGGGGGAGCCTTGGAAAGGTTTACCGTTTTTGCCCAAGGTGTGAGCCCGTACATCACTGCTTCGATCGTGATGAACCTGCTCACCATCGTCATCCCCAAGTTGGAGGAACTGCAGAAAGAAGGCCCAGAGGGTCGGAAGATCATCGCCCAGTATACGCGCTATGCCACGGTGGCCCTGGGCTTCATCCAGGCCTTTGGCACCACGATCATGGCCAGGAACTGGGGCGTAACTTCCAACCCCACGTTCTTCGGTCTAGCTTTGATCATGCTGACCTTGACCGCCGGCACCATGTTCACCATGTGGCTGGGTGAGAAGATCACCGAAAAGGGGATCGGCAACGGCATTTCCCTGCTCATTTTCGTGAACATCGTGGCCGCCATGCCCACAACCTATGCCAACGCCTTCCGGGCTGTGGCTGCGGGACAGCTGCACATCATCAGCCTCATCGCTTACCTGGTGATCACGGTCGCGGTCATCGCCGCGGTGGTCATGATTACCCAGGGCGAGCGCCGGGTGCCTGTGCAGTACTCCAAGCGGGTCGTGGGGCGGCGCATGTATGGGGGCCAGTCCACCCATATTCCCCTGAAGGTGAACCAAGCGGGTGTGATTCCGGTCATTTTCGCTTCGTCGGTACTCACTTTCCCGCTGACCTTGGCCCAGTTCATTCCCGGGATCAAGGACTTCGTAGACCGCTGGCTGGACTACGGCACCTTCGGGTACAACCTGATTTTTGTAATTCTTGTGTTCTTCTTCACCTATTTTTATACCGCAGTGACCTTCAACCCAGTTGAGGTCGCTGAGAACATGAAGAAAAATGGCGGATACATTCCGGGTCTCCGCCCGGGCAGGCCCACGGCCGATTACATGGATAAGATCCTCTCCAGGATCACCCTGCCCGGCGCCATTTTCCTGGCGTTCATCGCCGTGCTGCCGTTCTTGGTTGCTGCAGTAACCAGGATTCCTTCCAACATCCTCTTCTTCGGAGGTACGGGAACCCTGATCATGGTTGGTGTGGCCCTTGATACCATGCAGCAGCTCGAGGCCCATCTGCTGATGAGGCATTACGAGGGGTTCCTGAAATAAAAGGAGGAAAAGCACATGCGTTTGGTGTTGCTGGGCTTGCCAGGAGCAGGTAAGGGCACCCAAGGGGATTTGATTGCGCAGAAGTACGGCATTCCGCACATATCCTCGGGGAGCCTGATCCGCGAAGCCGTGGCATCGGGAACACCGGTGGGCAGGGAGGTGGATTCGTACATCCGCAAGGGTGAACTGATCCCCGATGGACTGGCCATCGAGATGATTTCCGAGCGCATCGGCAGAGCTGACTGCAGCCAGGGGTGGATCCTTGACGGGTTCCCCCGCACTGTGCTCCAGGCCATAGCCCTGGATCAACGCCTGGCCCAGATTGACCTGGACGTGCAGATGGCCTTCGACATCCGCATCACGCAGGAGGAAGCCATTGAACGGATCGCCAAGCGGAGGATGTGCAGCAAGTGCGGCGCGGTCTACCACCTTGAGCACTACAGGTCCCAGAACCAGAACGTGTGCGACAACTGCGGTGGGGAGCTGTACCGCCGCAGCGACGACACGGAAGAGACAGCCCGCACCAGGCTGGTGGTCTACATGAAGCAGACCCACCCTGTCCTGCACTACTACAGCATGGACGGCAGGCTGTACAGCATCAACGGCCAGAGGCCCATCGCTGAGGTGTTTGCCGACCTGGACTATTACCTGCAGCGGTTGGTGGATGCTCAAGGGGTTGGTGAAGCCCGGTGATCATTCTGAAATCCGCTGAGGAAATTGCAGCCATGCGGCGGGCGGGTAGGGTGGTGGCCGAGGCCCATGCTCTGGTGCGGGAACTGGTCAAGCCCGGAATCACCACTTGGGATTTGGATCAGGCCGTGGAAGAGTTTTTGCTGAAGCAGAATGCGGTGCCAGCATTTAAAGGCTATCAGGGGTATCCCGCTTCCATCTGCGCCTCGGTGAACGAGGTGGTGGTGCACGGCATCCCCAGCCGGGAAGTGGTTTTGGAAGAGGGATCCATCGTCAGCATTGATATCGGAGCTTTTGTGGATGGCTTCTGTGGCGACAGCGCCTGGACCTATCCCGTGGGGGAAGTGGCTCCGGAGATTCAAAGGCTGCTCACAGTGGCAGAAGAGGCACTGTTTCTAGGTATTGACCAAGCGCAGGTTGGCAACCGCCTTTCTGACATTTCCCACGCTGTGCAAAGCCATGTTGAGGCACACGGTTTTTCCGTGGTGCGCGACTTTGTCGGGCATGGAATTGGACGGCAGATGCATGAAGCACCACAGATTCCGAATTTTGGCCCGCCGGGGAGGGGCCCACGTTTGAAGCCGGGCATGACGTTAGCCATCGAGCCCATGGTGAACGTGGGAGGCTACCAGGTGGAGGTTTTGGCAGATAATTGGACGGTGGTAACACGGGATAAGTGTTGGTCAGCTCATTTCGAACACACGGTTGCTGTCACTGACGGAGGCCCCGTGGTTCTTACGGTTCTGTAGGAGAGATGAAATGAGACTTCTGGAAGTCGGACAATTAGTGACGTCAAGACAGGGAAGAGACTCGGGAAGAAAGTATGTGGTGGTTCAATTCTATGATGATAAGCATGTGGCCGTAGCCGATGGTTTGGTGCGCAAGCTCAACCGTCCCAAGCGCAAGAACATCAGACATCTGATCATCCACCGTGTCAAACTGGAGGCGCGGCCCATGGACGACAAAGCCATTCGAACTTTCATCGCAGAGCACAGCAGCGAGGAGGAAGTTAGAAAGGAGGTTGTGCAGGACCATGGCCAAGGATGATGCCATTGAAGTTGAAGGTACCGTCATTGAACCATTGCCAAATGCCATGTTTCGTGTAGAATTAGAGAATGGGCACAAAGTTCTTGCTCACATTTCCGGCAAGATGCGCATGAATTTCATTCGTATTCTGCCAGGCGATAGAGTAACAGTAGAACTATCTCCCTACGATTTGACCAGGGGAAGAATCACGTACCGCAAGAAGTAGCTGCGGCGTTAGAAGGGGGCGCTAGACTGTGAAGGTAAGACCTTCTGTGAAGCCGATTTGCGAGAAGTGCAAAGTTATCCGGCGTAAAGGCCGCGTCATGGTCATTTGCGAGAATCCAAGGCACAAGCAGAAGCAAGGTTAACAGACAAGGGGGTGTCTAGATAGATGGCACGTATTGCAGGTGTAGATTTGCCCCGTGATAAGCGGGTGGTAATCGGCCTGACTTATATTTACGGCATCGGCCGGAGCACTGCTGAGAAAATCGTTCATGCTTGCGGCATCGATCCCAACACTCGCGTGCGCGATCTCACCGAGGATCAAGCCAACCAAATCCGCGAGATCATTGAAAAGCAGTTTATCGTAGAAGGCGACCTCCGCCGGGAAGTCAACATGAACATCAAACGGCTGCGGGACATCGGCTGCTACCGCGGGCTGCGTCACCGCCGGGGCCTGCCTGTGCGGGGACAGCGGACCAAGACCAACGCCAGGACGCGCAAGGGTCCCAAGCGTATTCCCGGCAGGAAGAGATAGGCTGAAATGAAAGGAGGAAAGCTACATGGCAAGACCACGTAGAGGCCAAAGGCCGCGCCGCAGGGAGCGGAAGAACATTCCTGTGGGCATAGCTCATATCCGTTCCACGTTTAACAATACCATTGTCACCATCAGCGATCTCCAGGGGAATGTGATCGCCTGGGCCAGCGCTGGGAATGCAGGCTTCAAGGGTTCGCGCAAGGGTACTCCCTTCGCGGCTGGCTTGGCTGCCGAGCAAGCAGCAACCGCCGCCATGGAGCATGGAGTGCGCGAAGTGAGCGTATACGTTAAAGGACCTGGTGCGGGAAGGGAAGCTGCCATCCGCTCTCTTCAGGCGGCAGGACTTGAAGTGACTACGATCAAGGACGTAACTCCCATTCCTTATAACGGTTGCCGTCCGCCGAAACGACGCAGGGTGTAACCGTTTTGCCCCGGGCGTCCGGTCGTAAAGGAGGGTGCAGGAACTATGATTGAAATCGAAAAGCCAAGAATTGAGAAAGTAGAGCTGACGGATAGCTACGGCAAATTTGTCGTAGAGCCGCTGGAACGCGGGTACGGCCTGACTCTGGGCAACGCCCTGCGTAGAATTCTGCTCTCGTCGCTTCCGGGCACCGCTGTCACTTCTGTCCACATAGATGGCGTTTTGCATGAATTTTCCACCATCGAAGGAGTGGTGGAAGACACAGTAGATATCGTACTGAACCTGAAGAAGCTCCTTGTCAAGCTGCACGGCGAAGATCCCGTCACCATCAGGGTGGAAGCCGAGGGGCCGGGCCCCCTCCTGGCTGGGGACATTGCCACGGATCCGTCCGTGGAGATCCTCAACCCCGAGCTGGTCATTGCCACCCTGCAGGAAGGCGCCGAGCTGAAGATGGATATTACCGTGGCCAGGGGGCGGGGTTATGTGAGCGCAGAGCGCAACAAACGCCCTGACCATCCCATTGGCTTGATTCCGGTGGATTCGATCTTCACCCCCGTCACCAAGGCTGTCTATACAGTTGAAGATACACGGGTAGGGCAGATCACCGACTATGACCGCCTGGTCCTGGAGGTCTGGACCAACCGGGTCATCTCCCCAGATGCTGCCGTGAGTCTAGCTGCCAAGATCTTGATGGAGCACATCAAACTGTTCACCGATCTCACCGAGAGCGTGGACAGCGTGGAGATCATGGTGGAAAAAGAAGAGGAAAGCATGGACCGGCTCATGGAGATGACGGTGGAAGAGCTAGATCTTTCCGTGCGGTCTTACAACTGTCTCAAGCGAGCTGGCATCAACACCGTTGATGAGCTCATTCGCAAGACTGAAGAAGATATGATGAAAGTGCGCAACCTGGGTAAGAAGTCCCTGGCGGAGATCAAGGAGAAACTGGCCGAACTGGGGCTGTCCCTGCGCAAATCTGATGAATGAGGTAGGTGAGCAAGATGAGACGCAGAAAGCTGGGGAGGACCTCTGGTCATCGGAGAGCGCTGCTCCGTAACCAAGTAACGAGCCTAGTGCTTCACGGCAGGATTGAGACCACCGAGGCAAAAGCCAAGAGCATTAAGCCCCTAGCAGATAAAATGGTGACTTTGGGTAAGAGAGGAGATTTGGCTGCCCGGAGGCAGGCAGCTGCATTCTTACTAGATCCCGCTGCTGTGCGCAAGCTCTTTGACGATTTGGCTCCTCGCTACGCTGATCGCAACGGAGGATACACCAGGATTATCAAAACCGGTGTTCGGCGCGGTGATGCGGCACCGATGGCGATTATCGAATGGGTCTAGGGGATACTGACAAGGTCGCAGAGGAGCCCCCTCTGCGTTTTTTTCTGGGAATTGGGGTGGTACGATGAAACAACCATTGGTGCGCTTCACTAATGTAAGCTTCACCTATGCTCGGGCCCAAGGGAGGGGCGGGTGGCAGGCGCTGCGGGATGTGAACCTGGAGGTCTTCGAGCATGAGTTCGTGGCCGTGCTGGGCCGCAACGGCTCGGGGAAGTCAACTCTAGCCAAGCATGTCAACGCCCTGCTCACCCCCACCTCAGGCCAGGTCTTGGTGGCCGGCCTGGACACCAGTGTCCCCGAGAACGTGTGGGAGATCAGGCAGAAGGTGGGCATGGTCTTTCAAAACCCCGATAACCAGTTGGTGGCCACCACCGTGGAAGAGGATGTGGCCTTCGGGCCGGAGAACTTGGGGATCCCGCCCGCGGAGATTCAGCGGCGGGTGACCGAGGCTCTAGAAGCGGTGGGCATGCTCCAGTACCGGCTTCATCCCCCCCATCGCTTGTCTGGCGGACAGAAGCAGAGAGTTGCCATTGCCGGCATTGTCAGCATGCGCCCGAAATGCATTGTGCTGGATGAACCCACCGCCATGCTGGATCCCGCCGGGCGGCGGGAAGTGATGGAGACTATCCACCGCCTGAACAAGGAAGAGGGCATCACTGTTTTGCATATCACCCACCACATGGATGAGGTGATCGGAGCCGATCGGGTGCTGGTTATGGATCAGGGCCGCATTGTGCTGGAGGGAACGCCCCGGGAGGTGTTCAGCCAAGGGGAGCTTCTGCGGGAGCTGCATCTGGACGTGCCCCAGATCACCGATCTGGCCCAGCGTCTGGCCAGCCGCGGTGTTTCCATCCCCTCGGGCATTCTAACTGTCAATGAAATGGTGATGCATTTATGTCCATCAGATTAGAAAATGTCTCTTTCCGCTACCTTGAGGACACCCCCATGGAGACCGAGGCCCTTCTTGATGTGACTTTGGAGATCGCCGACGGCGAGTTTGTGGGCATCATCGGCCCCACAGGCTCCGGTAAATCTACCTTGATCCAGCATTTTAACGGCCTGCTTCTGCCCTCTTCCGGGAAAGTCTGGGTGGATGGGGTGGACCTAACCCACAAGGATACCCAGCTGAGGCAGATCCGCCAGAAGGTGGGCATGGTCTTCCAGTACCCCGAGCACCAGCTGTTTGGCGAAACCGTGCTGGAGGATGTGGGCTTCGGGCCGCGGAACATGGGACTTGCTGAGGAGGAAGTTGTGGAGCGGGTGCGCCGGGCCCTGGCCTATGTTGGCTTGGACTTCGCAGAGTTGAAGGATCAATCTCCCTTCGAGCTCAGCGGAGGTCAAAAGAGACGGGTGGCCATTGCCGGCGTTTTGGCCATGGAACCCTCCGTTTTGATTTTAGATGAGCCCACTGCCGGTTTGGACCCGAAGGGGAGGGAGGAGATCCTGGATGAGATCTGCACCCTCCATAGGGAGCGGGGCATTACCGTGATCTTGGTTACCCACAGTATGGAAGATGTGGCCCGTTTAGTGGACCGCCTAATTGTCATGGACCGGGGCCGGGTGGCTCTAGATGGTACGCCTGTGGAGGTGTTCAGGCAGGCGGAAACCTTAAAAGAGCTGGGCCTAGGCCTGCCGCAGGTGACTGAACTGATGCATGAGCTGAAGGCCAAGGGTATGGCCGTGGATACAGACGTCCTTACGGTGGAGGCCGCGGAAGAGGAGATCGTGAAAGCATTGGGGGGCCAGAGATGAGATTTCGCAACCTGACCATCGGCCAGCACATTCCCGGCAATTCGGTTGTGCACAGGCTGGATCCCCGCACCAAGATCTTAGGCACCACCCTGCTTATCGTGCTCTTATTTGCCGTCAATGGTTTTATCGGCTACGGCTTAGTGGCGCTGGCCATTGCCGGGGTGATCCACCTGGCCAAGCTGCCCTGGCGCTACGTGATCAGAGGTCTGCGGCCCCTCCTGGTCATATTGCTTCTGACTGTAGGCTTGAACGTTTTCCTCACGGAAGGGGAAGTGATCTTCCGCCTGTGGTTTCTAACCATAACCAGGGAAGGCCTGGCGCGGGGTGGGATGATGGGTACCAGATTGGTCCTGCTCATCGTGGGCACCTCGCTGCTTACGCTGACCACATCGCCCATCCAGCTCACCGATGGCATCGAGTCACTGCTCAATCCCTTCAGGCGTCTGGGTGTGCCCGCCCATGAGCTGGCCATGATGATGACCATCGCCCTGCGTTTCATCCCCACCCTCTTGGAGGAGACGGAGAAGATCATGAAGGCGCAAATGGCCCGAGGCGCCGATTTCCAAAGCGGCGGCCTGATGCAGCGGGCCAAGAGCTTGATACCCCTGCTGGTCCCCTTGTTTGTCAGTGCTTTCCGCCGCGCCGATGAACTGGCCATCGCCATGGAAGCCAGGGGATACAGGGGCGGCCAGGGCAGGACCAAATTCCGGGAACTGCGCTTTGGGCGCATTGATGCGGTGGCCATCGCCTTACTAGTAACCTTCACCGTGGTGGTGGGAGTCTTCTTCTGAGGAGCAGGCTATGAAGACCTATGCTTTGGTTGTGCAGTATGATGGCACCGAATACGCCGGCTTTCAGGTGCAGGTGGGCCAGCGCACCATCCAGGGGGAACTGGAAGAGGCCCTGGCTAAACTGGGCCCCAACCGCATCCGGGTGGTGGGAGCCGGCAGAACAGACGCCGGTGTGCACAGCGAAGGGCAGACGGTAAGCTTTAGGGATGATGGGCTCACCGTACCCGTGGAGCGCCTTCCCCATGCCCTCAATGCACTGCTGCCTCCCGACATCAGGGTGGTGAAAAGCTGGCTCGCTCCCCCTGGCTTTCATGCCCGCTACAGCGCTCGGCAGAAGACCTACCGCTACCAGGTCTATGAGGGGGAGTTCCCCAGCGTCTTTTACCGCCGCTATGCCCTCTGGGTGAGGGAGCCGGTTAACTGGCAGGCGGTGGCAGCATGCGCTGAGCTTTTCGTAGGTAGGTTGGATTTTGCCGCCTTTGCCGCCAGCGGAGGCAGCGCCCAAACCACAGTGCGCACCATGGAAAGCGTGACGGTGGAAGCGGCACCGCCCCTTACGCTCATCCGCTTCACCGCGGATGGATTCCTGTACAAGATGGTGCGCAACCTGGTGGGCACCCTCCTGGATGTGGGACTGGGCAGGCTCAGTCTGGAAGATGTGAGGGAGATTATGGAAAGCCGTGATAGGCGCCTAGCCAGCGCCACAGCTCCCGCCCACGGCCTGTTCTTGGAGAGCGTCAGATATTGACACGCAGCCGCGAGTGTTGTAAAATGAAAGTTGGCGATTTTGCTATTGGGAGCCCGTTCTAGCAGCGTCCCGCCCCGTGCGCTGTTAAGGCAGGCTTGCAGATAACACTGTTGGACAAAAAGGGGGGAAATCCCGACATGAAAACCTATGCAGCAAAGCCACAGGAAGTGGAAAGAAAATGGTATGTCGTTGATGCCGAAGGTCAAACCTTGGGCCGCTTGGCTTCACAGGTAGCTGCTATCCTCAAGGGTAAGCATAAGCCGATCTATACTCCCCACGTGGACACCGGCGATCACGTCATCGTGATCAACGCTGAGAAGATTAACCTAACCGGGAAGAAACTGCACAGCAAGAGGTATTACCGGCACAGCGGATATCCCGGTGGGCTGAAGTCCATCACCGCAGGCGATCTGTTGAACCGCTATCCCGAAAGAGTGATCAGGGCGGCGGTTTGGGGCATGATTCCCCACAACCGGTTGGGCCGTAAGATGATTAAGAAGCTCAAGGTCTATGCCGGTCCTGAGCATCCCCATCAAGCTCAGAAGCCTGAGAAACTGGAGTTGAAATACTAGAACGTGACCAAGAACCCCACACGAAGGGAGGCAGTCTGAATGAACGTGGCTCGCAAGGTAGAAAGCTACTACGGAACCGGCCGCAGGAAAGAGGCGGTAGCTCGAGTCAGACTATTTCCGGGCAACGGCAGGATTATCATAAATCAAAGGCCCATCGAAGAGTATTTTACCCGCGAGGTGCTGCGCACCATCGTACGTCAGCCGCTGGTGCTTACCAACACCGATGGCAAATATGACGTCATTGTCAACGTGCACGGCGGCGGAACCACTGGCCAGGCCGGTGCCATCAGGCACGGCATTGCCCGCGCGCTGCTCACCGTTGATGAGGATCTGAGGAAGCCCCTGAAGCAAGCCGGCTTCTTAACCAGAGACCCGCGGATGAAGGAAAGAAAGAAATACGGCTTGAAGAAAGCCCGGAGAGCACCACAGTTCTCCAAGCGCTAATCTCGCAGCGGTCCCCAGGCCTTGTTCCTGGGGTTTTTTCATGTTCAGGGGGCCGCCTCTGCTTCTTCCGGTTCTTCCGGCACAGGCAAGATGGGCTCTTCAGGTTCTGGTGCCGGTTCGGGCTC
>DGEY01000036.1:20827-22903 GCA_002391385.1 Firmicutes bacterium UBA3914
TTCGGGCTCAGGTTCCGGCTCGGGTTCCGGTTCCGGCTCGGGCTCCGGCGCCGGTTCCGGTTCAGGCCGCGGTATCGGCTGCTGCGGCGGAGGACTCGGGGTGGGTGGTGGCGGCGGAATGGCACAGGGGGCCCAGCGGGTGGGCTTGGTGCCGACGATGAAGGCATCCACTTCCACCTGGGGGCAGCGTTCGTTGGCCAGAAGGCCGGTAAAGACATCGATCACAACACCCGTTTCGATGTTTTCCGGCACCGGGAATTCTTCGGCGGTCTCTGCGTTTTGGCTCTCCCCATCATCAGCTTCTCGTGGCTCCTGCAGCAGTTGCCGGGCCCCCTCCATAAACTGCAGCCACACCTCCCCTGCCAGCAGGCGGGGCCTTGCTTCCTCTTCGGCGGTTTCCGGCGTGTGCAGCAGCACCCCCACCAGCAGCTGGGGTGTATAACCCACCGCCCACTGGCTGCGGCCATCCTGGGCAATGCTGGCTGTGAGGGCCGCGGGGAAGTCCGCATCCAGCTGGCTGAGGCTGCCGTAGGCCAGGCCAGGGCTGAGCAGATCGGTGAGGAGGTAGGCCTGCTGCTCAGAGAGGATCTGCGCGGGGGTCTGGTCTTCCTGTTTCAGGACAGTTTTGTTGGTGCTGTCCCGCACTTCCTCATAGCCGCGCACCGGCTGGTACCGGCCGCTGTTTGCCGCAGGCAGGAAGGCTGCGGTGAGCTCAAGCAGGGAAAGCCCCTCCTTGAGCTCGCCCATGGCCAGGGCCAGGTCTTCCCGGTCTGGGTCCAGCTCAAGATCCACCGCCCGGGCCAGTTCGGCCACTTTTTCCAAGCCCAGTTCATTTAGTGTCCAGACCGCGGCATTGTGCAGGTCCATGGCCAGGGCGTGCTTCATGGTGATAGTGCCCCAGTAGCGGTCGCCGGCATTGTCCACCTGGAAGTCACCAAAGCGGCGCTGCACATCTTCCACCAGGTGGTTCACTGCCCAGTCTTCCTTCAAGCCCGCGGCGTAGATCAAGGGCCGCAGGGTGCTCCCCACCTGCTTCTGCCTGCTCACAGCCAGATTGGTGCTGTCCTCGGTATAGTCCCGGCCGCCCACCATGGCCAAGATGCGGCCATCGGGGCCCAGGGCCACCAGAGAACCATCTACTGCGGTTTCGCCGATGATGTCCTCCGCGAGGAGCTGCAGTTCACGGTGGAGGGTGGTGATAACCCGTAACCCTCCCTGGAATACCCGGTCTTCGCCCAGCTGCTTAGCGAGTTCGCGGCCCAGGTAAGCGGAGAAGTGGTGGGCGTAGCCCGGTTCCCTGCGCTCCAGTTCCAGGGGGGATTGGCTGGCCTGCTGCTCCGCTTCGGCATCGATGTGTCCCTGCTCCCGCATGGCCTGCAGGACCGAGGCGCGCAGCTCCTGAGCCCGGTCGGGGTTTTGGAAGGGTGAGGCGCTTTCGGGCTCTTGGATCAGGGCTGCCAGGAGGGCGCTTTCCGCCAGGTCCAGCTCCTGCACGGGTTTGTGGAAATAGGTTTGGGAAGCCGCTTCCATGCCCACCGCGCCTTCGCCGAAATAGGCTTGGTTCAAAAACATTTCCAGCCGCTCCCGCTCCGAGTAGCGGCGCTGGAGGACGGTGGGGAGTAGGGCCAGCTGCAGCCTGTTCCACAGGCCCTCGGGCTCGATCATCTGCCGGGCTAGATAGCCATTGATCTCCCGGGCATCGTGGGTAGACTGCACCGCCTGCCGCAGCTCCCGGGGCGCGGCATCCAGGGGTACATAGACCGGGCCCGTACCCAGCCGTTTGATCAGCCGCCCTTCTTGGTCGTACAGGGCTGCCCCCGGTAGGGGCCTTTGCTTTTCAAACTCGCTCACGGCCCGGTTGGCCCGGGCGTATAACCCCCCGCCAACCCCCAGGACGATGATTGCCACCAGTACGATAAGGATCAGAAGTAAATATCTTCTGCGCATGGACACAGCCTCCTTAAGAGCTAGTATTTGTCCTGGGGAGAACTTCCATGCACTGGGGTCGCGCAGTAGCCGAAGAGGCTCGAGAGCACGGCTTCCTGGGCAGGTATTTCGCCCGTTTTTGTCTAAGTA
>DGEY01000036.1:23094-26174 GCA_002391385.1 Firmicutes bacterium UBA3914
AGCGAAGGACGCTATCATACCAAGTGGTTGAACATGATGTATCCTAGGCTCTATCTCGCCAGAAATCTTCTGTCCGAAGATGGAGTCATTTTCATCTCCATTGATGATAATGAACTGAGCAATCTCTGCAAGCTTTGCGACGAGATCTTCGGGGAGGAGAACCGCGTAGCCATTTTCCCCTGGAGAAAGCGTACTGCGAAGAGTGATGTCCCCTTTGGGGTATCGCAAGATTTTGAGTGGATTGTGGTTTACGCCAAAGCAGGGTTTGAAGCTGGTTTCTTTATCAAGCGGAAGTACCACTACTCCGACGATTACGACGAAGGATGGCGCATAGCGGATCTCACGAAGCAGACTACAGCCCAGAAACGCCCAAACTCGTTTTTCACAATGGTCAATCCGAGGACAGGCGAGAAATACCCCGCCAATCCCAACCGGACGTGGTCTATTACTGCGGATACTTTCCAGGAGTACTATGGTAAGGGAAAGATAGTCTTCCCTGGTGACTACGATTTCCTCAACATCTCCAGGCCTGTTTTCCGGGTTTTCGAAAGCGAGGATAGGGCGAAGAATCTCGAGAGGTATGGAGTCGAGGAAGCCAAAAGGTCTGTTTCGACACTGTTGCCAGAAGATGTTGGTAGAACGGAAGACGGGACCAAGGAGGTCACCGATCTCTTTGGAAGTAAAGTATTCCCCTTTGCGAAGCCTTCCTCATTGATAAAGCACTTGATGAAAATGATTCCTGATGACGACTTTATTGTGCTAGATTTCTTTGCCGGATCGGCCACCACGGCGCAAGGGTGTTGGACCTGAATAAAGAGGATGGGGGTAACCGTCGGTTCATCATGGTACAGCTTCCCGAGCCATGCGAAGAAAACTCGGAAGCACTTAGAGCTGGTTTCAAGACCATTGCGGATTTGGCTAAGGAAAGGATCAGACTGGTTATCAGGAACATCCAGACGGAACAGAATGAAGCGAGGGCAGAGGCTGCCGAGGCGCTCCCGGAATTTAGCGAGGAAGTTCCCGAGCTAGACTTAGGCTTTAAGGTGCTGAAATTGGATAAGTCTAACTTCAGGATTTGGGATGGTTCCGATCCGGATATCTCTGAAGAGCTACTGATGCAGCAGTTGGACTTGCATGTGGACCACGTTGATCCGAACGCCACCGCAGAAGACATCCTATACGAACTGTTGCTTAAGGCTGGCTTTATGCTAACGGAACGGATAGAAGAAAAGCATATGGCTGGAAAGCTTGTCTATTCTGTCGCAGATGACGACCTGTTGATCTGCCTAGAGGATGAGATCACTGAGGAGCTCATCAAGGAGCTGGCTGCTGCCCAGCCCAAACAAGTGATCTGCCTGGATCGGGCTTTCGCTGGCAATGACCAGCTGAAGGCCAATGCAGTCTATACCTTCGCAGCCAAGGGTCAGGCGAAGGACGGAACAGGGCAGATAGTGTTCAAGACGGTATAGGGGGGATCGGGTTTGAAACTGAGATTTGATGCCACGCTCGATTATCAGCTAGAGGCCCTGGCAGCTATCACCGATCTCTTTGAAGGCATGGGGCCCGGTGGCGCGGGAAACGAGATCGGTTTCAGCTACGGAGCGCTCCAGTTAACAGAACTTGGTTTGGCCAATGACCTAGAGCTGGATCCCGATCTACTGCTGCGCAATCTCAGAGCCGTCCAAGAGCGAAACAACCTGCCCCAATCCGAACAACTTATTGCCTATAATGATCCCTATGGATTCTGCAACTTCTCCATCGAAATGGAGACCGGTACGGGTAAGACCTACGTCTATCTCCGCTCCATCTTCGAGCTCAATAAGCGCTATGGTCTGAAGAAGTTCATCATCGTCGTTCCGTCAATCGCCATTCGCGAAGGCGTCTTGTCCTCCATCAAACTGATGCGTGATCATCTGATGGGCTTGTACGATAATGTTCCGTTTGACTATTTTGTCTACGACTCCAAGGATTTGTCTAAGGTAAGACAATTTGCCATCAGCAACGAGATCCAGATTATGATCATCAACATCCAGGCGTTTCAGCGGGATGTGGGTGATGTGCAGGACTATGCGCAGCTCACCCCCGAGGAAGAGAAAAAACTGAACATCATCCATCGCGAGCAAGATCGCTTGTCGGGGCGGCGGCCCATCGAGTTTGTTCAAGCTGTGAGACCTGTGGTGATCATTGACGAACCCCAAAGCGTTGATACCACTCCCAAAGCCAAACGGGTAATCAATACCCTAAAGCCTCTGGTGGCATTCCGCTACTCAGCTACCCATGTGGAACCCTATCACATGATTTACAAGCTAGATCCAATTCAAGCCTACGATCTGGGATTGGTTAAACAGATTGAGGTTTCATCGGTTCAGGCTGAGCTTAACCACAATGAAACGTTCATCCGAATTGATGATATTGGCTATGCCAAAGGGGCCAAAACGCCCCACGCCAAGGCAACTATCCATGTGGACACCCCGAACGGACCGCGGGAGAAAAAGGTCACTCTTAAGCAGGGGGCTGATCTGAGCGATCTGACCAATCGCCCAGGCTACGAGGGATACATTGTGATCAACATCTGCGCTGAGCCAGGGTTGGAGCAGGTGGAATTCGCCAACGGTAGAGTACTCAGATTGGCCCAAGAAGAGGGCGGTATGGCTGATGAGATCATGAGGGTGCAGATTAGACAGACCATTGAGGAGCACCTGAAAAAGGAAAAACGCTTTAGGGATTTGGGGATCAAGGTGCTCTCTCTTTTCTTTGTGGACAAGGTGGCCAATTACAGGTGGTATGACGACGAGGGTAACCCGCACAAAGGAAAGATCGCACAATGGTTTGAAGAGATCTACGCAGAACTCGCCGCCCATCCCAATTACAAGGGGCTGCTGCCATATTCGGTTGAGGAACTCCACGGAGGGTACTTTTCGGTAGACAGGAAGAGGGGAAAGGTTGTTGGGCTCAAGGATACTTCAGGGCGTACAGCCGCCGATGAAGAGACTTACCAGCTGATCATGCAGGATAAGGAACGGCTTCTGTCGCCTTCGGAACCTTTGCGATTTGTCTTCAGCCATTCTGCACTCAAGGAG
>DGEY01000036.1:26412-28262 GCA_002391385.1 Firmicutes bacterium UBA3914
GGGGCACGATGGTGAGCGCATCTACGATCGGAGCATCAACAGACTGACCGTGATCGCCAGCGAGTCTTTCGAGCAGTATGCAGCTGGTCTACAGGTGGAGCTGGAAAAGGAAATAGGCGGCGGCTTCAAATTCGGACGCTTGCCAGATATTGCCTTTGCCAAGCTTCTCTTCCCGGAGACAGATCAGCCCATTGGTCAAGAGGCGTCCAAACGCATTTGGCAAGCCTTAGTTGACGATGGCTACCTTAATGAACACGGAGATCTGACCGACAACTTCACTCCCCATCAAAAGGGCTTCCAGCTGCGGCTGCCTCCCGAATTCCAATCCTTGGAGCCGAGTGTGCTTGAAGAGATGAAACGCTATACCTTCAGGGATCGGGTGATCGATGCCAGAGAACGCCGGAAGCTCAGGTTCAACAAGCGCATTGAGCTCAACGAAGACTTCAAAGCTCTGTGGGAGCGCATCAACAAGAAAACCCGCTATTCAGTGGAGTTCTCAACCGATGAGTTGATAGCCAAAGCGGCGGAAAAGATCAGGAACATGGATCCCATTCAGCCCCTCAGAATCCTCGTGGATAAACAGGATTTAGAAATAACGCTGGCAGGTGTGGAAAGAGGTCGAGTAAGCGATAGCCGGACCGTCTTCGTACGTGCCCACAAAAGGCTGCCGGACATCTTGGCCTTCCTGCAGAGGGAAACAGAACTAACGCGTGCAACGTTGGTTGAGATTCTGAAGCGATGCGGGAGGCTCAAGGAGTTCACCGTGAATCCCCAAGCTTTCATGACCGAAGTCGCCAAGTTGATCAAAGCTGCACTTCACGAGCTAGTTGTGGACGGTATCAAGTACGAGCAGATTGATGGCGAGGTCTATGAGATGCGGCTGTTTGAAGAATACGAGCTTGAGACTTATCTTTCCCGTCTCTACGAGGTGCAGCACAGCAGAAATGCTACCCCGTATGATTATGTTCCCTATGATTCGGAGGTCGAGCTCAAGATTGCTCAAGGACTGGATGAAAATGAGAAGGTGAGGTTCTTCTGTAAGCTTCCTTCATGGTTTGTAGTGCCCACACCCCTCGGGGATTACAATCCAGACTGGGCAGTGGTGACCGAGAATGACAGGAAGTTGTATTTAGTAAGAGAGACCAAGGATACCAAAGACCGCGGGAAGCGCCGTGAAGTCGAGAACCGGAAAATCGATTGCGGCCGCGCCCACTTTGCAGCTCTGGGTGTAAATTTCAAAGTAGCCACTAATATCCACGAAGTACTGGGCGAATAGGGGCACCGGACAGAGGTCAGCTTTGACAACCCCAGCCCCCCTGGGTATAATCAAACTAGAATTTTGAGCAACGCTGAAAGGACGGTAGCAATGGCGAGAATAGTGGAAGTCACGGATGCGAACTTTAAGAGCGAAGTTCTCGAGGCTGATCAGCCCGTTTTTGTAGATTTTTGGGCGGTGTGGTGCGGCCCCTGCCGCATGATTGCCCCTGTGTTTGAAGAGCTGAGCGAAGAGTATGCAGGCCGGATCAAGTTCGTGAAGGTCAATGTGGATGAGGTCACAGAGTCCGTGGCTGCATACGGGATCATGAGCATCCCTACGTTGATGCTCTTTAAGGGCGGGCAGCCCATTGAAACCCTGGTGGGCGTGCAGCCCAAGGAGAGGTTAGTTGAGGTGTTGGACAGCCACCTGTAAAAATGCGTCCCGAGGTAAAAGGCGGCAGCTGAAAAGCTGCCGTTTTTGCTGCAAGACTACCTCCCGTCGGGCGGAGGGAGTTGCCCGAGAATCCGAGGCATGGGTGCTTAAGGCTTGGATTGTACAGTAAAGGCCCCGAATGGACACAACCCGAAAACCA
>DGEY01000052.1:0-1175 GCA_002391385.1 Firmicutes bacterium UBA3914
GAGTCTTTTTCGCGCGCCCAAAAACACTCGTATGTGTCTGCCATCTCAAGATCTGTCCAACTCTGGGCGCATTTTCAGGCCAAGAGACACAAAAAGGAGCGTTGCTCCTACTCAATCGAGTAGTTCTGCAACGCCCCCTAGGTGATTTGCCGCTCTAGACCAGGAGCAGGGTCACCAGGGAGACCAAAAACGCGGCCCCCAACAACGCGGTCAACCAAAAGCTGGTCATGGGCAGGCCCTGGCTGAGCAGCCAGGCAATGGCCAGACCCGTGAGCACCAAGACCGCAAGGGAGAGCCGGGCCCGGGTCAGCTGCCCCGGGGTTTTGGCTGGGGGCAGGACAGGCTGTACGTTGTGGGCATCGCTGGTGAGCACGATAAGGATGGGAAGGCCCAAGGCCAGGGGAAAGCCCAAGTTGTTGTAGAAGTTGTAGAAGATGATGGGAAACAAGTTGGGCAGCCACATCTTCAGCCACACATCCAGCCCGCAGGTGAGGAAAATGGCCACCACCAGCGAAGAAAGGGCACTGATCCCCAGGTAGAGAAACAGGTTCAGCCCCGACTTCACATTGGGCTTTTCCCCGTTTTTCAGCGTATGCCAAAGCTTGTAGGGCAGGTATGCGGCGATGAAATTCCCCCAAAAGCCCAAGAACGATGCTTTGGAAAAGGTGCCGAAGAGATCGGCAATCAGATTGCCGATGGCACAGCCCCAGGCGCCGGCAGGCCCCAGCAGAAGGCCCATCACCACCGGAACGGCATTCACCGGCCGCACTTCCGTGAGGCCTTCCACCAAGACCATCACCTTAAAGGGCACAGCCATGCCCACGAAGATCAGCGCACACAGACCGATCTGCAGCAAGGTCTGTTTCCCCTTCAAGGGCAGCAGGATTTCCCTCACGACGCAGCCACTCCTTTTTCTCCTTTTCCGCCCAGCCTCAGCCTGTTGAGCAGATCGGGGTTGTCCAGAAAGTCAGTGCCGGCGCAGATGGCGCCAATGACGATGAGCACTCCCCCCACCAGCTTGGCGAAGGTGAAGCTTTCGGTCTGCCCGAACGTATCCGGAATCAAAAGGGCCAAGACCATGGTGACCACCGGCTCCGTGGAGGCGATGACCGTGACGCTGATGGGGTTAGCGTAGCGCTGGCCGTACATGAGCATGATGTAGGCGTAGGCCCGGG
>DGEY01000052.1:1395-2932 GCA_002391385.1 Firmicutes bacterium UBA3914
GGTTCTTCCACCAGCCAGAGCAAATAGGCGATCACCGCCACCCACAGCATCTGGCCGATCCCCAAAAGCAGCGGGTCATCGTTCTTGGTGAAGCCGTCCACCACGATCACGTAGATGGCCATGAAGATGCAGGCCGCCACCATGTACAAAACGCCCAATTCCAGGGGGGCACCCCGCTGGACGCCGCTGGTGAGCACCAGGCCCGCCAGGATAAAGGGGATGCCCAGCACGTTGTTTTTGGTGGGCCTTTGTTTGAGTAAGAGCAGGAAGAGGGGAACAAACACAATGGTCAAACTGGCCACAAAACTGGCTGTGGAGGCCGGGATCCGGGAAACCCCCAGGCGTTCGAAGACCAGGTTGAAGCAAACGATGGCCGCCAAGATCGCGCTGCGCCAGAGAACCCGGCCTTTGAGATCCCGCAGCCGGGCAAAGAACACGATGGCCAGGATGATGAAGGCCAGCCCCGAGGTCATGGTCATGTAGGCAAAGGGCGAAAGATCCGGCGGCAGGTTCTTCACGAACAGATAGGATGAAGCCCAGCACAAGGTGATGGAAAACAGCACTATGTTCGACTCGGCACGGGTCAAGGGCACCCACCTCCCCAAAATTCCAGCGCAGCCCGGTGCCGCTGCCCATCTGCAGCGCGCCCGTTGGCTTTCCGACTGTTGTTTACAACGGCCAGGTGAGAAAACCTAGTAACTCCCGGTTACCACTTTCTGGGGCCGAAGCCCAGGAAAAAAGCTGGGCATACCCAGCCTCTAATCAATCTGTCTGATGGCAAATTCGTAGAACAGCCCCCGTTTGGCCATGAGCTCTTCGAAGGTGCCTTCTTCCACAACGGTTCCCTTGTCCAGAACCAGGATACGGTGGCACTGCCGCACGGTGGAGAGCCTGTGGGCGATGACTATCCTGGTGCAGTTCAGGGCAGCGAGATTCTGGGCCACCAGGTCCTGGGTGATGTTATCCAGGGCCGATGTGGCTTCATCGAAGAGGATGATACTGGGTTTGGAGATGATGGCCCGGGCGATCAAAATCCGCTGTCTCTGTCCGCCGGACAGTCCTCCACCCCCTTCGCTCACCAGGGTGTGCATACCCATGGACATGGCCCGGATATCCTCGTCCACGCCCGCGAGGCGGGCTGCCTCCCAGGCGTCCTCCAGGGTGGCCCAGGGTGCAGTGATGATGATGTTCGCGTAGATGCTGCCGGGAAACAGCTTGCTGTCCTGGAGATCCACCCCGATGCATTGGCGCACGCTGCGCACGTCCAGAGTCTGGAGATCGTAACCGTCGTAGTAGATGGCACCGGAGGTGGGTGTTTCAAAACCCAAAAGCAGGCGCATCAGGGTGGATTTGCCGCTGCCAGACCTGCCCACGATGGCCACATATTCACCGGGTTCCACCTTCAGGCTGAGGTTGTTCAGTACCAGGGGTCCATCTGGGGTGTAGCTGAAGGTAACATTGGACACTTCGATCCTGCCCGACAGGCGCATAACCTGCTTCTTGCCTGCGTGGAACTCTGGAGGCGTTTCCAAAATGG
>DGEY01000052.1:3156-41243 GCA_002391385.1 Firmicutes bacterium UBA3914
GTGGAGCTTAACGTTGGCCAGGGAAACAACCACGCCGCCCAAGGATAAAAGGGCGCTGCTCACCGCTCCGTAGGCGGCATTGAAGGCCATATAATCCGACGGTGCCGCCAGACCGCGGCCCGCGACATAGTAAAGGAGGATGGTACTACCCATAACCAAGAGGGTCTGGAGGGCACCGCTCAGGGGCAGCAGCGCGGGCGGGTTGTACCTTAATCTCCCCAGCTCTTTGTACTGGGCTGCCCATCTGGCAAAGGCCCGCCGCTCCGCACCGGCCAGCTTGATCTTCTGAATGCCGCCCAAGAGTCCAAAAACCATACCGTCCAACTTGGCGCTCAGCTCCATGAGCCTGCGGCTGTGTTTCTGCCTGATCAGGCCGGTGAGGAAAGTGAGGGTCAAAAGACCGCCGATGCTGAGCAGGGCCGGGGCCACCAACACGGGGGCAAAGCCCGCCATCTGGAAGATGTACACGAAGGAAAACAGAGCCGCCAGGAGACTGGTGAGCACAGTATCAGACAGCATTTCCGTGAGGGTATTCACACTTATGGCCCGCCTGGAGATCTCACCAGCGGAAAAGCCCTTGAAGAACGACACGGGTAGGGTGAACAGCCTAGCTAAAGCGGCGCACTGTACGGAATGGTTGATCTTATCCCGCAGCCGCATCAGGCCCAGGGTACGGGTCATGGAAAAGAGGGCTGAGCCCACCGTGGCCCCGATGAGCAGGGCCGCCAGCGGCAACAGGTCGCTTTTGGTACCCGTGGGAATCACGCTGTCGAAGATCTGTTTGTTCATGTAGGGGAGGAACATCCCCAAGAGACTCACCAACAGGCTGATGACCAGGACAAAGGCCAGATCGTCCACACTGAGGGAGCGCAGCATGAAGGCCACCAGGTCTAACAGCTTCAGCGGGCGCGCCGGCAGCGCCCTGTAAAAGCAGAACGCCTCCGTCCCCAGCTGGGCCGCGGTTTTGCTGTTCACCTTGACCTTCTTACCAGAGGCGGGATCCACAAAGGTATAGCCCCAGTACGGGGCAGGCAGCAGAGCCACCACATCCCCCGCCTTGGTGCTGCCCAGGAGAGGCCCCATGGTGCTGAGCCACCACTTCCCCCTGAGCTCCACTCTGCGCCGCATAACGCCGTAAGGGCGCAGCATGTAGTCGAGACGCAGTTCCAGCCCCTCCAGCTCCTCGGGGACTTCGGGCACCGGCAGGGACAGCGCGTCAAAAATGGCTTCCAGGGCACTCTGCAGCTGTACCTCCCGTTCCCGCCCGGTGGCGTCCATCCTTTTTCTGCCCACGATGGACAGGAGGTCGGAAAAGGCGTCCGCATGGCTTTGCTGTCATAATCGATGCGCCTTTGCAGCTGTGGATCGATGGACACCTGGTTCACCTCCGGTCCCTCAAGTGCTCACCAAGGCACTGTACTTCCCGCCCAGCTTCAGCAGTTCCTCATGTGTTCCCCGCTCCACCACCTGACCCTGATCCAGGACAATGATCTCATCACAATCCCGGATGGTGGAGAGGCGGTGGGCAATGATGATCAGGGAGATGCCCTTCGCTTTCACCGCCTCCATGATCAGGTGCTCCGTCTTGGTATCCAGGGCACTGGTGGCCTCATCCAAGATCAGGATGGTGGGCCGTTGGGCCAAGGCCCGGGCAATCTCCAGGCGCTGTCTTTGGCCCCCAGAGAAGTTCTTGCCCCCTTCTTTAATCACATGGGCGTAGCCTCCAGGCCGTCCCATGATGTCTTCGTGAATCTGGGCATCTTTGCAGGCTTCGATCACGGTGGCTTCATCAATGGACTTGTCCCACAGGGTGAGGTTGTTGAAGATGGTGTCTTCAAAGAGCGCTATGTCCTGATCCACCACCGCGATGGAGGCGGTAAGAACCTGGCGGGGAACCTGCTCCCGGGGGATGCCGTCGAAAAGGATCTGACCCGACCAGGGCTTGTAGAGCCCCGCGATGAGCTTACCAACGGTGGACTTACCGCTTCCGGAGGAGCCCACCAGGGCGATGCTGCCCCCTGGTTTGACCGTGAGGGAGAAATCCTCGATGAGGGGCGGTGCCGTTTTGTTGTAGCCAAAGGTGATGCCCCGCAGTTCCACCCCTCCCCTGAGCCTTTCGAGAGGAAGCGTTAAGCTGGGGTCTTCTTCTTCCACGTCTGGCTGGTAGTTGAAGACATCTTCCACCCGCTCCATCTGGGAACGCATCTCGATGAAGGATTGGGAAGCTCCCACCAGCTGCTGCACGGGGCTGAGAAAAGAGGCGGTAAAGCCTTGAAAAGCCAGGAGCATACCGATGGTAAAGGAACCATCCAAAATCAAGTAGACACCCATCACCAGGATGATAATGTTGGACCCCTGCTGCAGCAGGGGCGGGATAAGGCTGTAGAACTGGTTGGCCTGGTTGAACTGCACTAAAGCATTGCTGTAGCTGGCAAAATAGCCGGCCCAGCGCTGGAAAAAGCTGCCTTCTGCGCCGGAGGCCTTGATGGTTTCGATTATCTCAAAGCCGGACATGGTGGCGCCCATGAGCCTGCCCCCATCCCGCAGCGTGACGCGGCTTAGGTCCAGGCGCCGCTTGGAAACGAGCCGCATGGAGACCAGATAGAGGATGGAGGTGGTCACCCCCACCACCGCCAGGACTGGGCTGTACTGGATCATGATGGCCAAATAGGCCAGCAGCAGCACCAAGTTGAGGAAAATGGGCGCGAGCTGTCCGATCAGCGTGGCCGCGATCTGTTCATTGCTGGTCTGCCGGCTGGCGATATCCCCGATGTAGCGCTGGGCAAAGAAACTCACCGGCAGGCGGAGCACATGCCACATGAAGGAGGCATTGGCCTCCACCGCGAGCTTTCCTTCGATTTTCAGCCAATGGATGCCTTGGATGACGTTCACCACAAACTGAAAGGCCAGGGTCAGGGCCATGGCCGCCAAGAGCGGGATCAGCCATTGGGGGTTGTGCCGGGAGAGGATGTGATCCATGAAGAGGCGGGAAAAGATGGGTGTAAGGAGCTGGACCCCCGTGAGGAGGATTCCGGTGAGCATGACAAACACAAAGGCAGGGGCAGTGCCCTTCAGCCGCTTCTTGGCAAATTCCCAGACACTCCTGGGCTTGCCGGAGGCACGAACTCCTCCGTCTATTCAAAGCAGAGCACGATGCCGGTGAAGGATTCGTCGAACTCCTCCAGGGAGACTTCCACCCTCCCCCGGGCTGGATCGTTCAGTACTACCTTGTTCTTCTTGAAGCCGCACAGGACCACAAAGTGGTTGAAGTTCCAGTGAATGATGGCGGGCAGCGGTACCTCCCGCAGGCCTTCGGGCTCTTTCCGGTAGCCATTGGCCTTGAGCCCGTGGGATCTGGCCACCAACACCAAGTTCTTGGCCTTGCTGCCATCCCGGGAAACGCCGCATTCTTCCCGCACCTGTTCCAGGGGCAGCCACTTGCCATGGTAGGCCAAGACCATGGCGAGGCAGGCGGCTCCGCATTCCACCGCCTCCATCTGCATAATTACAGGCACTTTCGCTACTTTGGCCATGGCCGCCTCCCTGATCAGAACACTAACTGGTAGGGTCGATAGGTTTCCACCACGATCTGCAGGTTGCATTAAGTCCCCAGGGTCAGGGGCAGCTGTTTGCCCTTGTCATTGGACCACTTCACCCCATTGGGTGAGTGGGGATCCACCGTGAGGGTGACCCTCACCTCCACGCTGTTTTCCCGGGGGAAAAGCCTCTGCGCGTACTGCAGATTGCCCACGGCCGCCAGCACATCTTCTTCCGAGACCGGGTGGGTGCCAACACCGGTGATATGCCCGTAGATAAACCCGTACTCTTCCCGGGGGGCAAACTCCGGGGATACCTGCACCTCCATCCCCTCCTTCAGCTTCTGGGCTGCCGCCATGGGCACATAGGCGATGACTTGGTGTTTATCTGCATACTTCTCCAGTTTCACAATGGTCGCCAAAACTTCCGTGGCGGAAACAGTCTCATCGGTCCTGCGGGCCGAAAGCACGATGCCCGATACAGGCGAAAGAACCAGCGAGCGGCTTTCGTACTCGGCGATGAGCTGCGCGATATAGTCCTCATCTGGGTTGGGGGCGCTTTTGGCCTCGTTGATCTGCTTGATCAGATCCTCCTGGGGAATCACGGCCAGGATCTGCCCCGCCTCCACGTAGTCGCCCACTTTAACCCGCATGTTGGTGATCCGGCCCCCCGCGGGGGGAATCACATGGGCAACACCGTGTTCGGGGAAAACAATTCCGAAGGCGTGGATCGTGTCGGGAATGCTGCCGTAGAACGCCCAAAAGCCCACGGCTAAGAGGAGGGCCAGACAAGCCACAAGGACACTCCACACCCCGGGATGGGTGATCTTGATATACTCATTAAGGCGCTCTGGTGAAGAAATCCTTTCCAGCGCCGTCTTGCGAAAAAGGCCCGAATCCATGCCCTGGCCTCCCCTGTTCCACACTTACATTTATGTAATAATAATGCAATAAAATGGCAGTGTGGACAAGCCGCTTAAGGCAGGACCACGCGCCCATATCTCCCGCCGCCGCCCGGCTGAACGGTAAGGGAGCCACTTCGCAGCGCCAGGATACTCCTGGTGACCTTTTCCCCCGCTGCCCGCCTGATCTTCTCCGGGGAGGCCCGGTAGAGCACCTCAAGTTCGGTGCCCACCTCCCCGAGCAGCTTCTGGCAGGCGGCGGGGCCCACTCCCGGCAGCATGGCCAGGGGGATATGCACTTTGTAGGGGGCGCGCCTCTTCGGCTCTTCCCGGCAGTCGGCGATGGCCCGCACCCGATCCCACACTCCCGCCACCATATCCCCGCCGCAGTTGGGGCACTGGAAGATGGCTTCCTCTTCCGTCGCCAGCAGGTTGCAGCGTGGGCAGCAGCTGCGGTGGTATTTCCCCAGGCGGGGGTCCAGACCGCACAGCGCGACAATCCCCTCTCCCCCGCAGGCCAAAGCCTTCCGCCAGGCCGCAAAGGAGAGTTCAGGCAGCTCATACACGGTGAACTCCCGCCCTATGGATCCGGGGGAATGGGCATCGGAGTTGGCCAGGTAAGCATAGCGGTGGGTGTCGGATATGCTTGCCGCCATGGTACTGTCCGCGCTCAAGCCCAGCTCTAACCCGGAGATCTGTTCGGGCTGGGCAAACATTTCCCCGAGCTCCCGCACGCAGCTGCCGTAGACGCCTTTATGGGGCGTAAAGGCATGGGCCGCAAGGGCCGCCCCTCCCGCGGACAGCACCGCGGCCAGCCATTCATCGGGGGGCATTTTCAGACGCTGCGTGGACAAAGCCGGGTTGGTCAAAGCGGGCGCCACCGCCCCGGCATAGTCCTTTAGCGCCTGCAGGCTGGGGAAAAAGGCGAGAAAATGTGCTGCCTCTCCCCTGTGGGCCAGTTCCACTTCACTGCCGAAAAAGAGGGCCGTCTGGCCCCAGCGGCAGCCTCCCCCCTCCAGGGGTTGCAGCGTTCCGTTTTCCACCAGCTCCTTCAGATCCTGCAGCACTCCGCTGCAGGCAGCATCCACCAGGCCCACGAGCTGGAGGCCCTTTTGCTCTGCGGTTTTCACGATGCTCTCCAGGTTCAGCCTGGGCGAAGCTGTGATTTTCACCGGGGCTGCCCGGCTGGTTCGACCCACATGGATGTGGAGATCGGCGTAGATTCTTACCAAGACCCTTTCCCCCTCACTCTTTCCCCAGCAGCCGGCACAAAAAGAGCGCAGCCGCGGCCACGCCGTGGAAGAAGAGGGGATCGTCCCTGAGGCCCCTTCCCATGGTGGAAAAGTGCAGGTCCGCTGTGAGAAGCCTTTGGAAGTCCTCTTCTGTATCCTCCCAGCAGATGGTGTGCGGCAGATCCCGCAGCTGCTTTTCCCACTGGTCAAACTCCTGGAAACAGACGGGGAGCGGAAAAAACACCGGGCCCTGCACCACCCTTTTCAGCACTGTCTGGGTGTGGTGGCTGAGGCCTAGGTGCCTGGGCCGGGGATCGCTTTGACTCAGGCGCGCCAGGGCCACGGGGGTGCCCCCGAGCTGGAGCGCCGCGTTGAGAAAGATGCCCTGTTCCACCGCTGTTGTGCCCCAGGTTGTGCCTGTACCCACCACCCCTGGCCCCATGAGCACCACGGCCAGATCCCCCTTGGCCACATGCTTGGCAGCCAAAAGGGCACTGTAGATGTTCACCGCCTCCAGGTCCCCGCCGAAGGCATGGCCGAAGGTGATGGTGGCCGCCAGGAGCCCCCGCTCCTTGAGGAGGGCGCAGGCTGTGCTGAAACCCAGGGGCAGGGCGGCGCCATCGCTCATGAGATAGACCAGGCGCCTGCCTGGGCAGTGCTGAGCCACCAGCCAGACCAGGGGCGCCAGCATACTGTGGAGGCTGCCCACCGCCACAGGCAGGCCTTCCAAGGAGTCGGCCTGCGCCAAGACCTGGTGGTGGGGACTGGCCTCTTCCTCCACCGCCAGAACCCGCCCCTGCAGCGGCGTGTAGCGCAGCTTGATGATGTGTCCAGGCCCAGAAGAAAGACTACGTTCCCGCCCTTCCACGGCGAGAACGTAGTGCCAGCCTCCTGTGCCCAGCTCAAGCTGGAGGGCGGTGGTGTTGAGCAGCACCCGATCCCCCTGCCGGCACTCTCCGGTCAGCTTGGGGAAAGCCAGGGCTTTGGCGGTTTCCGTTCCCACCTGCACCAGAAGCTCCTGCCTGTTGGGGAAGCTGCTCACCTGCTGCACCACACCCCAGCGGGTAGAACACTCCATACCTCTAGCCTCCCTTGGTGGGATTTGCTATTGGTATGCCCTCCCCCGCTCAAAAGCTTGCATATTCAAAGGAATGAGGTGGTGATGGCGTTCCGAGATCACCTCTTTGAGGGCCGCCTCGATGCTTTCTTTCTTCACCAAACCGGTGGCCTCAATGAAGGCCCCCAGCATCACCATATTGGCCACCCGGGTATTGCCCAGTTCGTCCGCGATTTCATTGGCGGGCACGGCAATGGCCTGCACATCGTCGCGGCTGGGCTTTTTGTGCACCAGGGATGAATTGTACAGGACGAGGCCGCCGGGCTTAACGGTGGGTTCAAACCGGTCAAAGGAAGGGCCGTTCATGATGATGGCCACAGAGGGCTTGGTGACCAGGGGCGAACCTACCTCGCCATCGGTTACCACCACGGAACAGTTGCAGGTACCTCCCCGCTGCTCGGGACCGTAGGATGGGAGCCAGGACACATTCTTATCTTCCAGCATCCCGGCGTAGGTGATCACCTGGCCCAAAACCAGTACTCCCTGGCCGCCGAAACCCGCGATGATGATCTCAGCCATGCTGTTCACCCTCCTTGGCCGTGACGTCTTTGAAGACGCCCAGGGGATAATAGGGAATCATGTTCTCTTCCAACCACTGCATGGCCTTCACCGGGGCCATGCCCCAGTTGACCGAACAGGTGGAGAGCACTTCCACCAGGGCAAAACCCTGCTTCTGCTGCTGTACTTCGAAGGCCTTTTTGATGGCCCGGCCCGCCTGGAGAATGTGGCGGGGGGTGTGGCTGGGAAGAGGAGCCAAATATTCCTGTCTCTTATACACAACTGACGCTGCCGACGAAAAGGNNTCCAACCACTGCATGGCCTTCACCGGGGCCATGCCCCAGTTGACCGAACAGGTGGAGAGCACTTCCACCAGGGCAAAACCCTGCTTCTGCTGCTGTACTTCGAAGGCCTTTTTGATGGCCCGGCCCGCCTGGAGAATGTGGCGGGGGTTGTGGCTGGAAACCCTGGCCAAATATGCTGCCCCCTCCAAGGCCACCAGCAGCTCGCAGATTCTGATGGGATACCCGGTTTCGTTCACGCTGCGGCCCCGGGGTGAGGTGGCGGTGACTTGACCGGGCAGGGTGGTGGGGGCCATCTGGCCGCTGGTCATGCCGTAGATGGCGTTGTTGATGAAGATCACCGTGATATTCTCCCCCCTGGCCGCGGCATGGACGATCTCCGCCATGCCGATGGACGCCAGGTCGCCATCTCCCTGGTAGGTGAACACGATGCTTTCAGGCAGCACCCGCTTGATGCCGGTGGCCACCGCCGGTGCCCGGCCGTGGGCGGCCTGCTGCATATCGCAGTTGAAATAATCGTAGGCGAATACCGAACAGCCCACGCTGGCGATGCCGATGGTCTGTTCCCGAATATCTAGGGCATCGATGGCTTCCGCCACTAAACGGTGGATGATTCCATGGGTACAGCCGGGGCAGTAGTGCAGCTGGGCATCGGTCATGGCCTGCGGTTTCTGGAACACTGTCTTCATTAGCTGGCCCTCCCTTCCACAAGCTCCTGGATTTTCGCCAATACATCCTCGGGAGTGGGCACCATGCCGCCCAGGCGCCGGCAGAGGTGAACGGGGCTGCGCCCTTCCACCGCCAGGCGCACATCTTCGATCATCTGGCCGGCACTCATCTCCACGGCCAGGAACTGGCGGCCTGGACCGGCCAGGGCCCGCAGACGCTCTTCCGGGAAGGGGAAGAGGGTGATGGGCCTGAACAAGCCCACCTTAAGGCCTTTTTGCCTGGCTTGTTCCATGGCGGAGCGGGCGATTCTGGCGGAGGTTCCGTAGCCCACCAAGATGATCTCCGCATCTTCGGTACCCTCTTCTTTCCAGCGCACCTCTTCCCGCTTAATCCGCTCGTATTTCTCCAAAAGCTTTTCCACTTTCTTCTCCAAGGACTCGGGGATGATATCCAGAGTGTTGACTATATTCCGTTCCCGGCCCTTGGCGCCCGTGGTGGCCCAGGGTTTTTCCACCTCCAGGGGCTGATAGTCTTCGGGGAACTCCACAGGCTCCATCATCTGGCCGAGGATGCCGTCGCTGAGAATCATCACCGGGTTGCGCCACTTGTCCGCCAGATCAAAGGCCAGGGTCGTGAGCTCCGCCATCTCCTGGACGCTGCCTGGAGCCAAGACGATCAGGCGGTAGTCGCCGTGGCCTCCCCCTTTTACCGCCTGGAAGTAATCACCCTGGCTGGGCTGGATGCCGCCCAGTCCCGGGCCGCAGCGCATCACGTTGGCAATCACACAGGGCAGCTCCGCCGCGGCGATATAGGAGATGCCCTCCTGTTTGAGGCTGATGCCGGGGCTGGAGGATGAAGTCATCACCCGGGCGCCGGCACCGGCTGCGCCGTAGACCATGTTGATGGCGGCAACTTCGCTTTCCGCCTGCAGATAAACTCCTCCCCGCAGGGGGAGCTGATCGGCCATGTAGCCTGGTACTTCGTTTTGGGGCGTGATGGGATAGCCGAAAAAGGCCTTACACCCAGCCCGGATGGCCGCCTCGGCCAGGGCCTCATTCCCCTTCATCAGGATCTTGGCCACAGGATCACTTCCTTTCCGGAATTTCACGTTGAATAGTCAGGACTAAATCAGGGCAGATGACACCGCAGAGGGTACATCCTGTGCATTTCTCCGGTTGGTAGACTTCCACAGGATGGTAGCCCCTGGAATTGATCCGTTCCGCCAACCGCAGAACATCATGGGGGCAGGCGCTTATGCACAGGCTGCAGGCCTTGCAGCGCTCTTCGTTAACCAGGACTTGACCGCGCATGGGTTCACCCCCTTCCGCAGGATCTTGCGCGTTTACACTTCCTCCACGATATAGTCGCGGGCCCTTTCCTCTCCCTGGAGCACCCGCAGGGCGCCCAGGGCCAGGGCTTCCAGTTCGTTTTCACCTGGCAGCACCATAACCGGTGCAATGAACTCCACCTTGGGCTTGATCTCCGCCACCAGCTCGGGGGAGTGGGCCAGGCCTCCGGTAAGGATGATCTGATCCACTTTACCGCAGAGTACCGTACTGATCCTGCCAATTTCCTTGGCGATCTGGTAGCACATGGCTTTGAAGTAGAACTCCGCTTGGCTGTCCCCCTCCTGCATGCGGGCGACGATGGCCCGGCTGTCGTTGGTCCCCAGGTGGGCCACAAGACCGGAACGCCCCACAAACTGCTTCATCAGTTCATCCTTGGTCCAGCCGTGGTCAAAAAAGTAATGGACCAGGGCGTTGGTGGGCAGCGAGCCCACCCGCTCCGGGGAAAAGGGACCCTCCCCCGAGAGGGCCTGGTTCACATCGATCACCCTGCCCAGCTGGTGGGCGCCCACGGAGATGCCGCCCCCCAGGTGGGCCACGATCAGGTTGAGCTCTGTATAGGGCCGGCCCAGCAAAGCAGCGGCCTTTTTAGCGTTGGCCCTTTGGTTTAAGGCGTGGAAGATGGAAATGCGCTCGAGGCTCGGATGGCCGCTGATGCGGGCCACGTCCGCCAGTTCATCCACCACCACCGGATCCACGATATAACAGGGGATGTTCAAGCTCCGCCCCAGATCATAGGCGATCAGCCCCGCCAAGTTAGAGGCGTGCCTTCCGTAGCGCTCCGCGGCCATGTGGCGCACCATGAGCTCGTTGATGCGGTAGGTGCCTCCGGGAATGGGCGCGAGCAGGCCGCCCCTGGCCACGATGGCCGTGAGGTCCGCGAGCTCAACTCCGATCTCTTCCAGCCACTCCACGATCACCTGCTGGCGGAACCCTTTCTGTTCCACGATGGTGGCAAAGGGTGCCAGATCCTCGGTGGAATGGTGCAGGCTGGTGGTGTGGATCTGCTCTGCATCGCGATAGACCGCGAGTTTAGTGCTGGTGGAACCGGTATTGATCACCAGAAGCAAATGCTGCATCTTTCTCCTCCCTACTTGCCTTCCAGGGACAGGCAGGCCACCGCGATGGAGTTGAGTTTGGAAGCGGCGCTATCAGCCCGGGAAGTTAGGACGATGGGACACTGGGCGCCGGTTACGATCCCGGCCACCGACAGGCCGCCCACGTAAACCAGGGCCTTGTAAAGCACGTTGCCCGCGGTGATCTCCGGAACCAGGAAGATATCGGCCTGCCCCGCCACGGGGCTGCCGATGCCTTTGTGGGCCGCCGCCTCCAGCGAGTAGGCGTTGTCGAAGGCCAGGGGTCCGTCCACGATGGCCGGCTTGGAAAACTGCTTTCTATTCCCCATGACCGTGAGCGCGGCAGCATCCAGCGTGTCCTGCATCTGGGGATTCACCGTTTCCACCGAGGCCAGTACCGCCACTTTAGGATTGGCCAGGCCGATGGACCAGGCGAACTTGATGGCGTTGTCCAGGATTTGGGCCTTTTGGGTGAGATCAGGCTTGATGTTCATGGCTGCATCGGTGAGCAGCACCAACCGCCCGGAGGGCAGTTCGAAGATGGTGATGTGGCTGAGCAGGGGTTCTTTGCGGATACCCGTTTCTTTGTTGACCACCGCCCGCAGGATTACGCTGGTGCCCAGATGCCCTTTCATCAGGATCTGACCCCGGCCCTCCCGGATCAGCCGCACCGCCTCTGCCGCCCCTTCCCCGGGGCTGGAGGCGTCCTGGAGGGTGAAGCCGTCAAGGGCAACTCCCGCCTCTTGAGCTACCTGCCGCACCTCATCGGGGGGACCGGTGACGATCACTTCTCCCAAAAAACCGCTGTCCAAAGCCTGTCTACACGCTTCCAGCACTCCCCCGTCCAGGCCCCAGGCCAAAACGAGAACTGCCGGGGAGCGTCCCTTTAGACTTGCCTTCAGTTCTGCAAATCCCATAATGCACACCCCTTCAGCTGAGAATGATGGGTTCTTGATCCAGGATCCTTTTGGCGCCTGCCATCAGGGCAGCCACTCCCTGGTTGCCCGGGTAGACCGAGATGGGCGCGATAAAGCCCACCCGCTGGGCCAGCTCGGCCTGGAAGGACGGCAGGCGCATCAGCTCGCCGCTTAAGATCACCGCATCCACCTTGCCTTCCAGGACGGCAGCGAGGGCGCCGATCTCCTTGGCGATTTGGTAGACCAGGGCCTGCCTGACCAGGTCCGCCTGTTCCCCCTGGAGGTCGAAGAGATCCTCCAGGCGTTCCAGGCCGAGATAACCGTGGAGGCCTCCATTTTGGTTGAGGGCGTCCAGGACTTCTTCACGTCCTTGGTGCTGGCTGCACAGCTCCAGCACACCGTCGAAGGGCAGTCCCCCGCTCTGCCGCAGGGCAAAGGGCCCTTCCTCCAGGCTGGTGAGGCAGTCCACCACCTTGGTGCCCACCACGGCCCCCAGTTGGTGCACCTCATCCAGGTGGGCAGCAATGAAGCGCCCCTCGCTCTGCGGAAGGCCGCGTTTGGCCGCTTCCTGGCGGGCCAGGAACTTGAAAAGAAAGTGGTCCGCAGAGCAGGTGCGCCCAAGAGCCGGTGTGCCTGTGACCAGGGCCTGGGGATGGCAGTCAGCCCTGCTGGCGGGGTCGATGAGATACACCGGAGAGGATAGTCTCTCCGCCAGCAGGGCACAAAACTCCACTCCTTGGTGCGCCGCGGCTGCTTCCGGGTTAAACAGGTAAATGCCGCTGGGCTGGCTGCCCGGGAGCGTGCCGCTGGTTACGATAAAGTCCACATCATCTGGGGATATTCCGGCTGCCTCCAGCCAGGGAAAGAGCTGCTCAGGGGAAGTGAGAGGAAAAACAGCAGTAGTGTATGCCTCCAAGGTTCCCACACCCACGTGCAGAGCTGCGCCGTGGGGGTAGTAGGCCAGAACCGCCATGCACATACCCCTTTTCCTATGTTAAGAAAATGAAAAAGCAGGTCTTTCTTTATACCTGCTTTATTAGAGTGCTATTAACTTATTTCTATATTACCCTTTGAATTCCTTCTCTTCGGCAAGGGCTTCTTTGCGGGAGAGGTTAATTCGTCCCTGGCGGTCAATCTCCAAAACCTTGACCAGAACTTCATCTCCCACCTTGAGCACATCTTCGACTCTCTTCACCCGACGGTTCTCCAATTGTGAAATGTGTACCAAACCTTCCTTGCCGGGAAGGATTTCCACAAAGGCGCCGAAGTTCATGATGCGCTTAACGACGCCCAGGTAGGTCTCACCCACTTCCACGTCTTTGACGTAGCGCTCGATGAGTTGTTGGGCCTTTTTGCCCCCTTCTTCATCGGTGGAGGCGATGTACACCCGCCCATCGTCTTCGATGTCGATCTCCACGCCTGTTTTGGCAATGATGTCGCGGATGATCTTGCCCCCAGGTCCAATGACGTCGCGGATCTTATCCACGGGAATCTCCATGGTGATGATGCGCGGCGCATATTTGGACAGGTCAGGACGGGGCTTGGGGATAACCGCCAGCATTTTGTCGAGGATGAACAATCTGGCTTTGCGGGCCTGCTCCAGGGCTTCCGCCATGATCAGTTGGGTGACTCCGCTGATCTTGATATCCATCTGGAGAGCGGTAATCCCCCTAGAGGTACCGGCTACCTTGAAGTCCATATCCCCCAGGGCGTCTTCCAGTCCTTGGATATCGGTGAGAATGGTGTATTTCCCATCCATCATCACCAGACCCATGGCAATGCCAGCCACCGGCTGCTTAATGGGCACACCGGCATCCATCAAAGCCAAGGTACTGCCGCACACGCTGGCCATGGACGAGGAGCCGTTGGATTCCAAAACCTCGGAAACCAGGCGGATGGTGTAGGGGAACTCTTCCTCCTTGGGGATCATGGGGAGCAGCGCGCGTTCCGCCAGGGCACCGTGGCCGATTTCCCTGCGTCCCGGTCCCCGGATGGGCCGGACTTCTCCTACACTGTAGGGTGGGAAATTGTAGTGGTGGATGTAGCGCTTGCTCTCCTCATCTGTGAGGCTGTCCAGGAGCTGCTCGTCGGATTTCAGCCCCAAGGTGACTGAGGTGAGCACCTGCGTCTGCCCCCTGGTGAACAGCCCACTTCCGTGAGCCCTGGGCAGCAGACCCACCTGGCAGGTTACGGGACGGATTTCCTCTGGACGGCGTCCATCGGGCCGCATCCTGTCTTGGGTGATGGCCCGGCGTACTTCTTCTTTGAGTACCGCATCGAACACCGCGTCGATAAACTTGCTTTGTTCTTCGTATTCCTCTTCCCCGAACTCCTCTTGATAGGCTTCGTGGGCACCGCCCCTAACCTCATCCAAGAGCCGTTCCCGTTCCAGCTTCTCGCTGGCCTTCAGGGCCTGCACCAGCTCTTCATAGACGTGCTCCCGCACCCAGCGGTCCAGATCCAATGCGGGTTGGAAGACAGTCACTTCCGCTTTCCCTTTGCCGATCTGGGCCCTGATCTCTTCCTGCCAGAGGCAGAGCTCTTTGATGAACTGGTGGCCGAAGGAGATGGCCTCCAAAATCGCCTGCTCCGGAACCTCGTTGGCCCCTGCTTCCACCATGGTAACAGCATCCTTGGTACCGGCGATGGTGATCTCCAGGTCCGATTCGGCCTGTTCAGCCAGGGTGGGGTTGAGCACGAAGCGCCCGTTGACCCGGCCCACTTTCACGCCACCCACGGGGCCGCCAAAGGGGATATCCGATACGTGCAGGGCGGCGCTGGCGCCGATCAGCGCGGCGATGGTGGGAGAATTGCTCTTGTCCACCGACATGACCGTGGCCACAATGTGCACATCATTGCGGAAGCCCTCTGGAAACAGCGGCCGCAGGGGGCGGTCGATCATCCGGGCGGACAAAATGGCTTCCTCGCTGGGACGCCCTTCCCTCCTTCCCCAACCGCCGGGGATTCGACCCACAGCGTATTGGCGTTCTTCATAGTCCACTAACAGTGGGAAAAAGTCGATGCCCGTCCTGGGTTCTTTGCTCATGGTGGCGGTGACCAAGACAACTGTTTCTCCGTAGCGCACCAGCACGGAGCCGTTGGCCTGCTTGGCTACCCCGCCGAATTCCAGGACTAGGGGTCTCCCGGCTAATTCCCTGCGAAACTCGGTTTGCATAATCTAACCTCCATTTTGATTGTTCTCATCTACAGCTATTATAGCCTGCGCGATTCAAAAAAGAGCGGGCGAAGTTACCCGCTCGTCTTTTACCGACGCAAACCCAGTTCCTCGATAAGATTGCGGTAACGTTCGATGTCTTTCTTCATGAGATAGTTCAAAAGACCACGCCGCTGCCCGATCATCTTATAGAGGCCTCTTCTCGAATGATGGTCGTTTTTGTGGACCTTCAGGTGTTCAGTTAGTTCTTGAATCCTGTGGGTCAAGATGGCTATCTGAACTTCCGGGGAACCCGTATCGCCCTCATGACGACTGAATTTCTTGATGATCTCCGCTTTAACTTCCTGTGATAGCACCAAATCCACCTCCAAAATTTGTCTAACACCACTTCCCAAGAACAGCGCCGGAGGTACGCTGCTCCTAGCAAAGGGCTTTTTCTGAGCCCGGGCGCAAACCCGCGGCACAATGCTATTTTAGCACAACTCTTGCATCTTGTAAACGATAATGACCCAGCAGCTGCCTGCTCCTCAGCACATCGGCACGGATTTGCTCTTGGAGTGCCTGGGCCGAGGGGTAACGGACAATACCCCGCAGCCGCTCCAGGAACTGGATCTCCAGCACTTGGCCGTAGAGCTCCGCCTCGAAATCCAGGATGTAAACCTCCACCGTCTGCACGTTGCCGTCAAAGGTGGGGTTGCGCCCGATGGACGTCACCGCCCCCACTCCCTGGCCCCCAGGCAGGAGGCACCAGGTCAGGTAGACCCCTTCCCCCGGGAGGACCAAAAGGGGATCGATCTGGAGATTGGCGGTGGGAAAGCCGAGCTGGCGCCCGCGCCCCTGCCCCCGCACCACCGTGCCCCGATAGGCGGGAAACCTCCCCAAAAACTCCGCGGCTTCCTTGAGGCGGCCCTCCGCGAGGAGGCCGCGGATTAAGGTGCTGCTCACCAATTCGCCGCCTTCGCTGTGGACGGGTTCCACCACCGTGACCGCAAAGCCCAAGCGGCGTCCCTGCTCCTTCAGGAAATCCACATCACCGCCGCGCCCCCGGCCAAAGCGGTAGTTGAAACCGCAGATCACCTGCTTGGCCCGGAGCTCGTCCACCAAAATCTCCCGGACAAACTCCTCCGCCTCCAGCGCGGCAATTTCGGGCCCGAAGGGCAGCCAGGCCACTTCGTCAATGCCCATAGACTGCACCAGGTGCACCTTATCCTGGAAAGAACTGAGCAGGCGGAACTGGCCGCGGAAATACTGCTCCGGGGGCAGATCAAAGGTAAAGACGGCACTGGTCCCCCCAGGGGGCTTCAGGGCAACTGCCGTCTCCAAAAGCTTTTGATGTCCTAGGTGCACCCCGTCGAAGGTGCCCAGGGCCACGCTGCGGGCGGAAGCATCTGTTCTCTTGATCCAGTTAAGTTCCATGCGCTGCACCTATTCCATAAATACTCTAAAGGGCTGACAGATCAAGCGATCTGTTTTTCTAATCTCGGCCAAAGCCAGCATCTGGCCATCCAGGCTCAGCAGCACCACATCATCCCCCACCGTGAGGGTTGAGGGCACATCCACTAGGTGCTCCGGCAGGATGAAGTGCCCGTTTTTGATCCGCTCCTCCACCAGGGGATGCACCTTGACCTGGACCCAATCGGGGAGGGCGTGCTGCATGGGCAGGAGAAACTCTAGACTGCCCCGCTCCACCAGCTCCGTGATCTCCTCGAGGGTGTAGGCCTGGGAACTGTGCAGGGGACCGCTTTTCACCCTGGTGAGAAAGGACATGTGGGCGCCCACACCCAATTTTTCCCCGATGTCATGGCAGAGGGTGCGGATGTAGGTTCCCTTGGAGCAGACAACCCGCAGCAGCACCCGGGTGCCGAAACCCAGGGTTTCCTGTTCATGCCAGATGGCCATGATGTTGATGGCATGGATCTGCACCTGTCTGGGCTTGCGGGGAACGGACACGCCCTCCCGGGCCAGTTCATAAAGGCGTCTGCCCCCTACCCGCACCGCGGATACCATGGGCGGCGTCTGCCAGATGGTCCCTTGAAACGAAGCCAAAACGTCCGCGAGCCGCTTGGGCGATACCGTGAACTCCGTGTTCAGGGCGGTGGTTTCCCCGCTGGCATCCTGGGTTGAGGTGGCCAGCCCCAAGGTCAGCTCCGCCACATAGGTTTTCTCGTAATCCATCAGGTAATCGGAAAGGCGCGTCGCTTTGCCCACTAAGATGGGGAGAACGCCGCTGGCGCCGGGATCTAAAGTTCCGCCATGGCCGATCCGCTTCATCTGGAGGAGCCGGCGGAAAAAGCTCACCACCTGATGGGAACTCATCCCGGGGGGTTTAAGTACGTTAACTATGCCGTTCATTGAGCTCACCCGTTAACAGATAGCGCTGGGCCGTGCTGGTCACCTGGGCCACGATCTCCTGGAAGTCACCCTGCAGCGTGGCTCCCGAGGCCAGGCGGTGGCCTCCGCCCCCGAAGTGCCGGGCGAGGCTTGCCACGTCCACCGCATTGGCCCTCAGACCCAGCCTGACCAGGCCCGGGCTCACCTCCCGGAAAACCATGGCCACTTCCGCCCGGTCCAGCATGCGGGCGTAGCTCACCAGGTGATCGGTCATCTCCGGATCCACATCGAAGCGCTGAAAGTCCTCATGGCTCACGGCCATCCAAACCAGCTTGCCGTCCTGGGCGGTCTGGAGGTTGCTCAGGGCAAAACCCAGAAGCTTCAGGAAGCCCAAAGACTGCATGGAAAAGATTTCCCGGGCCACCTTGGCCGGTTCCACGCCGTGGTCCAAAAGTTCGCCGGCAATGCGGAAAACTTCACTGTTGGTGTTGGCATGGCGGAACCCCCCGGTATCGCCCACGATACCTCCGTACAAGGCCGTGGCAATCTCCCGGTCCAGGGGAACCTGGAGTCTTTGCAGGAGGCGGTAGATAATGACGCTGGTGGCCGCCTCCGCGGGCTCTACGTAAACGAGCTGGCCGACGCCGCGGCCCCGCTCATGATGGTCGATGTTCACAAGTCTTTTGGCCTGGAGCACGCCCGCCGCGATCTTCCCCGTTCTGCTTGGCTCACAGTCCACCACAATGACCGTGCTTTCCCCGGGGTGGAACTCCTCACCTAAGAGTTCCACTTGATCCAAACCCGGCCAGGTGAGGTAAGGCGGCAGGGGGTCTGCACTCACCAGGCGGCAGCTTTTGCCCAATTTGCGCAAGCCGAAGAAAAGGCCCAGCATGGAGCCGAGGCTGTCGGGATCGGGCCCTTCGTGGCCCACGATGATAAAATCGTCATGGATGCTGAGAAAATGCGCGATTTCTTCAAGGCTGTTCATGGGGAGTTTCATCTTCCTTGATTTCCTCTTCCGTAGGGCTTTGCAGGGATTTGAGCAGAGCGCTGATCTTGGCACCATGTTCCAGGGAGGGGTCAAACAGAAAGACGATCTCCGGGGTGTGCCGAACCCGCAGCCGCTTGGCAAGCTCGGAGCGGATGAACCCCTTGGCCCGCTCCAGACCATCTAGAGTGCGGGCCCGCTCTTCCTCCCCACCCAGCTGGCTGAAGTAGATCTTGGCTACCGCCAGGTCCCGGGACACTTCCACATCGGTAATGCTGATCATGCCCAAACGGGGATCCTTCACTTCGGTGGCCAAGATACTGCTCACTTCACGCTTGATGGTATGGGCCAATCTATCTAATCTTTCCGCCATTTTGCTTTCACCATCCTACAGGCTTCGTTCCACCTTCACCATCTGGAACGCTTCCAGTACATCTCCCTCTTTAATGTCGTTGAAGCGCTCCACACCTATTCCGCATTCGTAGCCGTGGGTCACTTCACGCACATCGTCCTTAAAGCGCCTGAGGGAAGCGATCTTGCCTTCATGCACAATCACGTTGTCCCGCAGCACCCGCACCTGAGCCGCGCGGGTGATCTTGCCGTCCAACACGTAGCAGCCTGCCACCACGCCACCGGGCACCTTGAAGGTTTGGCGCACTTCCGCCCGGCCCACGATCTCTTCCTTGAACTCGGGCTCCAACAGGCCTTCCATGGCCGCCTTGACATCATCCAGCAGGTTGTAGATAACCCGGTAGGTGCGGATATCTACCCCGTCCCGCTCCGCGGCTTTGCGGGCATTGGGCTCTGGGCGCACGTTAAAGCCGATAATCACGGCATTGGAAGCGCTGGCCAAAAGCACGTCTGACTCGGAGATTGCGCCCACGGCCTGGTGAATCACATTCACCCGCACTTCCTCTGTGGACAGCTTCTCCAGGGAACTGCGTACCGCTTCCGCGGAACCCTGCACATCGGCTTTGATGATCAGGTTCAGCTCTTTTACCGCGCCTTCCTGAATTCTCCGGTAGAGATCGTCCAGGGTCACGCGGCTAGTTTTGCTCAGCTCCCGCTCCCGCTGCTTCTCCTGCTGGATCTCGGCCACTTGGCGAGCGGTCTGCTCATCTGTGACCACCACAAAGCTGTCCCCGGCCTGGGGTACATCGGAAATGCCCAGGACTTCCACGGGGGTGGAAGGTTTGGCTTCCTTAATCTGCTGGCCTCGGTCATCAATCAGCGCCCGGACCCGGCCGCAGTAGTTGCCCACCACAAAGGAATCGCCCACCCGGAGGGTACCCTGGGAGATCAAGACGGTGGCCACAGGTCCCCGGCCCCGATCCAGTTTGGCATCGATCACGGTACCCCTGGCGGGACAGTCGGGATCCGCTTTCACATCTTCCATTTCAGCCACAAGCAGGATCATTTCCAGGAGCTCTTCCACACCATCGCCCCGCAGAGCTGAAATGGGCACGGCAATGGTATCTCCGCCCCACTCTTCCACCACCAAGCCGTGTTCGGTCAGCTCCTGCTTGACCCGGTCTGGGTTGGCTGCCGGCAGATCCATCTTATTGATGGCCACGATAATGGGCACACCCGCGGCCTTGGCGTGGTTGATGGCCTCCACCGTCTGGGGCATTACGCCGTCGTTGGCCGCGACTACTAGGACTGCAATATCAGTAACTCTGGCTCCCCGGGCGCGGATAGCGGTGAACGCTTCGTGGCCAGGGGTATCCAGGAAGGTAATCAGTTTGCCGTTATACTCAATCTGGTAGGCCCCGATATGCTGGGTGATTCCCCCAGCCTCTTGCGCGGTGACCTTGGTTTTGCGGATATAGTCCAAAAGCGTGGTTTTGCCATGGTCCACGTGGCCCATGATGGTGACCACGGGAGGCCTGGGTGCAAGTCTAGCGGGGTCTTGTTCCACTGGGGCGAATACTTCTTCCGCCAGATCGCGCTCGGGTTCCGTCTCCACTCCGAAGCGCTCGGCCACGAGGGCCGCAGTGTCATAGTCTACACTCTGGGTGAGGGAAGCCATGACGCCGATCTTCATGAGCTGCTTAACTACTTCAGTACCAGGCACGCCGATTTTTTGAGCCAGCTCATTCACTGCTACGCTTTCGCCCAAGATAATGCGTTTGGGCTTCTGCGCGGGGGGTTCCTGGATTCTTCCCCTCTTGGCGCCCCGCTTTTTCTTGGCGCGCAGCTTCAGCGCATCATCCCGGTCTTCCTCTTCCTTGAACGGGCGCCGCTTCTTTTTAACTACCTTGGTTTCTTCACGCACCAGGGTTTCCTCTTCCTCCGGGGCAAAGTGCTCCCGCAGCATGTTGGCGATATCCTCATCGATGGAGCTCATGTGATTGGATACGTCCGCCCCTAGGTCGTTCAGAAACTCCACCACGAACTTGCTCTTCAGATCCAGTTCCTTTGCCAGCTCGTAGATCCTGATCTTGTTCTTCATCGGCATCACTCCTCATCATTCTCCTGCACTGACCCAGTCACGCTTGCCTTGATCACCCGGGCAAAACCGCGATCAGTTATACCCACAATTGCCCGGGGGGCTTTGCCCATGGCCTGACCTAGAAGATTCTTTGTGCCTGCTCTTAGGGCATGAATTCCGTGATGGCGTGCCAGTGAGCTGAACTTGCGGAGAGTGTTCTCGGAGGCGTCCTGGGCAATGAGCATGAGCACTACCCTGCCCCGCCTCACCGCACCTTCCACCGCATCCTCCCCGGAAACGGCTTTTCCGGCCCGAGTGGCCAAGCCCAGATAACTGTAGAACTTGTCCCCGTTACTGATCTTCTTGCTCATGCAGCACCCGCTTCAACTCTGCCAAGAGCTCATCCGGGATGGGCACTTCCAGCGCCCTTTGGATCTGGCGTCCCTTGACAGCATTTTCCAAACACTTTTCATCGGGGTGGATGTACACTCCCCGCCCCGGGCTCTTGCCAACCGGGTCCAAACTCACTTCTCCAGCGGGACTGCGCACCACGCGAATCAGCTCCCGCTTCGGCGCGGCGGTACGGCAGCCCACGCAGGTACGCATGGGAACGTGTTTTCTGCGCATGCGCTACCACCTACTCTTCTTCCTCGAAGTTGAAGTTGATGGAATCCAGCTGCGACAGGTCTGTGATAACTTTCTCTTTCTTCTTTTTCGGCTTGGCAGTTTCCTGCTTTTCTTGGGGCTCCGGCTCTGGAGCAGCGGGCGTTTCGAACCTGCCAAAGCGCTCTTCCCAGCTCTTGCGCTTGCTGATATTCGTCAAGCTGGCCAGGTCAGGCACACTGACGGGCTGGGCCGGCTGGGTCTTGGGCGCGGCAGCCACCTTGACCGGTTTCGCTTCTGCCTCCGGTTCGGTTTCCACCGTACCGGCAGCCGCGGCTGGAGCCGCTTCTTCCATCTCTTCTTCCACTTCTATTTCAACAACCTCAGCAGGTTCCACCTCTTCCAGTTCCGGTTCGGCGGGCTGGAGGATCTCCTCTTCATCCACACCGAGGTCTCGGCTCTCCTCCCGGGCGATCTGGGCCAGGAATTCCTCCTGGAGACCCAGCTCCGCCGCTTGCGCTTCGCTCTTAATATCGATCCGCCAGCCGGTGAGCCGTGCCGCCAGGCGGGCATTCTGCCCCTCTTTGCCGATGGCCAGAGAAAGCTGATCATCGGGGACCACGGTGTGGGCCACTTTTTCGGCTTCATCGATCACCACATAGAGCACTTTGGCCGGGCTGAGGGCGTTTTTCACGAACTCCCGCACATCCTTTTCCCACTGGACCACATCGATGCGTTCACTGCCCAGCTCCGCCACCACGGCCTGCACCCGGCTTCCCCGGGCACCTACGCAGGCACCCACGGGATCGATATCGGGATCGCGGCTGTAAACGGCCACTTTGGAGCGGTTGCCCGCCTCCCGGGCCACGGACTTGATCTCCACTTCTCCACTTTGGATTTCCGGCACTTCCAGTTCGAAGAGGGCCCGCAAGAGTCCCGGATGGGTGCGGGAGAGGAAGATCTGGGGGCCTCTGCTGGTCTGGCGCACTTCGTTGATGTAGAACCGGAGCTTCTGGTGGGGCCTATACGCTTCGCCGGGGATCATTTCACTGGCGGGCAGTACTGCCTCCACATCGCCTAAATCCACCAGGGCCTGACGGTGATCGGCCCGCTGGATGGTACCGGTGACCACATCACCTTCCCGGTTGGAGTACACATCGTAGACGATGGAACGCTCCGCTTCCCGGATCTTCTGGATCACCACCTGCTTGGCGGTTTGGGCCGCGATGCGCCCGAAGTTGGCGGGGGTCACCTCCCGTTCCACCACGTCGCCCACCTGGTAGCTGGCGTCCAGCTCACGGGCTTCTTCCAGGGAGATCTCCACGGTGTCGTCCTCAACCTCTTCCACCACAACCCGGCGGGAGTAGACGCGGATGTCCCCGGTCTGCTGGTTAAACTCCACCCGTACGCTGGAGGAAGAGCTGGCTCCGTAGTTCTTTTTGTAGGCTGAAACGATGGCCGTTTCAATCGCGTCCATGAGGAGCTCTTTGGAGATACCCCGCTCCTTTTCCAGTTCCTTTAATGCACCAATTAATTCCAGATTCATCCCTTATGGCCTCCCATTTTAGAGCTCCAAGGCCAGGTTAGCCTTGGCGATCAGCTCTAGGGGAATTTCTATGGTCTCCCCTTCCCATTCTAACAGCACATTGTCGCCGGCAAGTCCCGCCAAAATCCCTTCAAAACGTTTGCGGCCGTGCAGCGCGCTGTAGGTGCGGATCTGTGCCTTCCGCCCAGCAAAACGCTGGTAATCGGAGGGCTTTTTCAGGGGCCGCTCCAGGCCGGGAGAAGATACCTCCAGGCAGTAGGACCCGGGGATGGGATCTTCCTCATCCAGCTTGAGGTCTAGGGCTTCACTCACCTGCCGGCAGTCTTCCAGATCCACTCCGCCGGGCTTATCGATGAATACCCTTAACACCCAGCCGCTGGGTTCTTTGACATACTCCACATCCACCAATTCCAGCTCTGTCACCTCCACGATCTCTTGGGTCCAGTCGGCTACCAGTTTTTCGATGTGCACGCGACTCACGGCTCACATCGCCCCCTTCTTCTCCACATTATGCCCGCTTTCGGCACCCATACGTCAAAAGAGTGGGCGCATATCCCACTCTCCCGGCGACTCATCAGTTTACACCACATTATACCACAGCAACTAAAACAATGTCAATTGATTCGTTTCGGGTAGGCCTTCCAGGCACCCGTGGAGGCGCAGGGCCTCGATGACCGCCTTGGTGATCCCCGCCCTCTGGCGCAGGTCTTCCACGGAGATAAACTCCCCCGCTTCCCTGGCCTGGACAATGCCCGTGGCCGCGCTGGCCCCCACCCCTTGGAGGGAAGCAAAGGGCAGACGGAGGGCTGAACCCTCAATAAGGAAGGTCTGGGCCGCGGACTTGTAGAGATCCACCGGTAGAAAGCGCACTCCCCGGACCATGGCTTCAATAATGATCTCCAGGAGGGTAACCATGCTTCGCTCCTTAGGAGTCGCTTCATAGGACTTATTGGTTATCCTGGCCAGTTCCGCCCGGACCGCCTCTTCCCCGCCCATCACCAGCTGGGCATCGAAGTCTCCAGCCTGGAGCGAAAAGAGGGCAGCGTAGAAAGCCAGGGGATGGTGAACCTTGAAATAGGCGATGCGGAAAGCCATCATCACATAGGCCACAGCATGGGCCTTGGGGAACATGTAGCTGATCTTCTTGCAGGAATCGATATACCACTGGGGTACATCATACTGCTTGAGCAGAGTCTCATCCTCAGGTGTGAGCCCCCTGCCCTTGCGCACCTGCTCCATGATGCGGAAGGCCTGTCCCGCTTCCACGCCCTTGAGCATAAGGTAGATCATGATGTCATCTCTCGTGGCGATAACTCCGCTGATGTCCACGATCCCCGCTTTCACCAGTTCCTCCGCGTTGTTCGTCCACACGTTGGTGCCGTGGGAGAGGCCGCTGATGCGCACCAAGTCGCTGAAGGTCTTCGGCGAAGTATCTTCCAGCATCTGCCGGACAAACCTGGTCCCAAACTCAGGAACCCCCAAGGTGCCCACATTGGTGCCGATCTGATCCGGGGTCACCCCTAAGCTCTCCGTGGAAGAGAAGATGGACATGGTCTTGGGATCGTTCAGGGGTATCTCCAAAACCGGCACCCCGGTGAGATCCTCCAGCATACGCAGCATGGTGGGATCGTCGTGGCCTAAGATATCCAGCTTCACCAGGCAGTCGTCCAGGGCATGGTATTCAAAATGGGTGGTGATGGTGCCGCTGGCCGGATCATTGGCCGGGTACTGGATGGGGGTGAAGTCATAGACCTCCATCCCCTCGGGAATGACCACCATCCCCCCTGGGTGCTGCCCGGTGGTGCGGCGCACGCCGGAAAGCTTGGCCACTAGGCGGTTGATCTCCGCATTGCGCCTGGTTTCATTGGTCTGCTCCAGGTATTTCATGATAAAGCCGTAGGCCGTCTTGTCGGCTAAGGTGCCGATGGTGCCGGCGCGAAAGACGTTGCCCCTTCCGAAGAGCTCCTCTGTGTAGCTGTGGATCTGGGCCTGGTATTCCCCGCTGAAGTTCAGATCGATATCCGGCACCTTATCGCCGTGGAAACCCATGAACACTTCAAAGGGTATGTCAAAGCCCAGCCTGTTTAGGGCCGTGCCGCACTGGGGGCAGTCCTTTTCCGGCAGATCCACCCCAGAACCCGCCTCACCCGCGGTGAAAAATTCGCTCCAGTGGCAGCTGGGGCACACATAGTGGGGCGGCAGCGGGTTCACTTCCGTAATCTCGCACATGGTGGCCACCAGGGAAGAGCCCACCGAACCCCGGGAACCCACCAGATAGCCGTCATCCAGGGACTTTTTCACCAGTTTATGGGCGATCAAGTATAAAGACGCATAACCGTGGTTGATAATGGCCTTCAGTTCCCTGGCTAGACGGGCCTGGACGATCTCCGGCAGGGGCTCGCCGTAGATCTCTTTGGCCTTGGCGTAGGTCATCTTTTCCAGCTCCTGCTCCGCATCGGGCAGGTGGGGCGGGTAAAAACCCGAGGGCACGGGGCTCAGCTCTTCCACCTGCGCGGCGATCTTGCGGGGAGCTTCCACCACCACTTCGTAGGCCTTCTCCGGGGTCAAATAGGAGAACTCCTGGAGCATCTCCTCGGTGGTCCGGTAATAGAGGGGCGCGGGGTGTTCCGCATCACCCATGCCCTTACCCGCCAGCAGGATGGTGCGGACAAAGGCATCTTCCGGCCTGAGGAAGTGCACATCACCGGTGGCCACCACCGGGATACCCAGCCGTTCCCCCAGCTTGATAATCTGCTGGTTGATGCGGATCAGATCGTCCTTGGACCGCACTTGGGCCGTGCCGATGAGAAACTCATTGTTGGCCAGCGGCTGGATTTCCAAGTAATCGTAGAAACCGGCCACCTCCAGGACGTTGGGCCGCTGGTGCAAAACGGCCTGGAAAACCTCCCCTGCTTCGCAGGCGGAACCTACGATCAGCCCCTCCCGGTACTCCTGCAAAAGGGCCCGGGGAATGCGGGGCACTCTGTAAAAGTGGTCCAGATTAGAATGGGAGATGAGGCGGTAGAGGTTTTTCAAACCGACTCGGTTCTTGGCCAGGAGCACGATGTGAAACGGTCTGACCTTGCTCTCCGGGTCGTCAATGAGATAACCTTCCACTCCGTAGATGATCTTGATTCCGTGTTTTTTGGCGGCACGGTGGGCCTCGGGAAAGGCCTGCACCACACCGTGATCGGTGATGGCCACCGCATCATGGCCTAAGGAGGAGGCCAGCTTCAAAAGCTGGTCCACATCGACGGTACCGTCCAGCCCGCTCATCTTGGTGTGCAGGTGCAGCTCCACCCGCTTTTCCGGGGCAGTGTCGGTGAGGCAGGGCGGCGCTTCCACGAAAGCCAGCCCCTGGGCCATAATCTGCAGTTCGTTGTCGTAGGGTTGGAACTGGAGGCTGCCCCGCACCTTAACCCACTGCCCCTTTTTCAGGCCCAAGTCTGCTGGATCATCCTGGAAAACCTTGCAGCTGATCGTATCAGTGCCATCATAAACATCAAACATGATCAAGGTTTTCCCGGTGCGGGTCAGGCGCGCCTCATAGGCCACCACTTCCCCGCAGATGATCACATTCTCTTCCGGTTCCACAAGCTGGGCAATGGGCGTGGGTTCTCCCGGGAGGGAAGCCCTTAGGAGATTTCGACTGCGGCCGTTGCGGCCGCCGTTATTCGGCGAGGAACCGTAATCGATGGGCCTGCCGTTCACCTGTTTGATGGCGTTTCCGATGTAGTTGGCTTCTGGCTCTGTCCACTCAAAACGCACTTCAGCCACCTCAGGGTGCAGCTGCTTCACCGCTTGGCTCAGTTCATCCCACAGGGCTTGCTCTCCCCGGGGGCTGCCCTTGAGGACGAAGGTCCAGGCCTTGGTTTGGGGATCAACTCCGATCCGGGCGATCTCCAGTTCCTGTACCAGGGGATGGGAGCTTAGCGAAGCCAAAAAAAACTTGTTCTCCGGTTCTATGTAAAAGGAAGTCACCGAGCCACCTCCCAAAAAAGGTCCCCCACAGAAGAGCGCCTTGACAGGTACGCCCTCCCTGCGGGGGCCTAAGCTCAAAGCCGGCTAAATGCGCAGGGAACGCACTATTTCCCAGTACATCTTTAGGCGGGCACGCATCCCCTCCACAAGGCCCCTCTTCTCCTCTTTCATCACCTGGGAAACGGTGGGCAGGGGCACACGCACGATCTCCACATTGTGCCGCTCCGCGTACTGGGTCAGGGCAATTTCCACCCCGTAACCGCTGTGTTCCAGATTGGGCACTTGATCGAAGAGGTCTTTACGCACCGCCCGCTGTCCCGAGAGGGCCGGCGCCAGTTTCTGTGCCAGATCGGTGCTGCGCCGTCCTTCGGAGAAGACGCCGATGCTCATGGCGGTCCGTCCGGATAGGACCGGCTCTAGAAGCGCCTCAATGTGCTCCGTGTGGAGCCCCACCAGATCCGCATCCACAAAAAGCAGTACTTCACAGTTGGTCTCGTTGGCGCCCGCTTTCATGGCACCGCCTTTTCCCACGTTCTGCTCCAGTTCCAGCACCTTCACGGGATACCTGCGGGCCACCTCGGCAGTGCGGTCATCGGAGCCGTCGCTCACCACGATGATCTCCTCAAGCCGCCGGCATTCCAGCAGGGCCTCAATCACAGGCCCGATGGTCTGTTCTTCGTTGTAAGCGGGCACTATCGCGGCCACTCTCACTTCAGCTCTCCGCCTCCAGGATCTTCCGAATTGCGCTGGCGACCTTTTCCACCGGCACACTCTGGACCTCTTTGGTCCGCCGGTTCCTGATCTCCATCTCGCCCTTTTCCAGGGACTTCGGTCCAATGGTTACCCGAATGGGGAACCCGATCAGATCAGCGTCTTTGAACTTCACCCCCGGGCGCTCGTCCCGGTCATCAAGGACCACTTCCACTCCCAGGGCCAAAAGTTCTTGGTAGAGCTTTTCCGCGGCTTCCGCCTGGGCGGGGTCCTTCATGCTCACCGGTACGATGATCACATGGTAGGGGGCAATGCTCACAGGCCAGATGATCCCATCTTCGTCGTGGTTCTTTTCGATCACCGCGGCCACGGTGCGGCCTACGCCGATGCCGTAGCAGCCCATGATGAACGGCGTTTCTACCCCGTTTTCCTGGAGGAAGGTGGCCCCCATGGCCTGGGAATACTTGGTGCCCAGCTTGAAGACCTGGCCCACCTCGATGCCCCGGGCACCCTCCAGCACACCGCCGCAGCGGGGGCAGGGATCGCCGGGCTGGATTTCCCTGAGGTCAGCAAAGGCTTTGACTGTGAAATCACGCCCCAGGTTCGCGTTGAGCAGGTGGGCATCGGCCTTGTTGGCCCCCACCACCGCGTTCACCGCGGATTCCACCGCGTAGTCCGCATAGAGGGGCACTTCCAGCCCCACGGGTCCGGCAAAACCCACAGGTGCTCCAGTGATCCTGGCGATGGTTTCCCCATCCGCCAGCTCCAGCACCTGGCAGCCCAAGAACTTGCGCAGCTTGATCTCATTGAGGTTGTGATCGCCCCGCACCAGCGCGGCCACAGGCTGGCCATCTGCAATGTAGATCAGGGTCTTGATGCAGTCCCGGGGCTCTTTGTGCAAAAAGGCGCAGACCTGGGCAATGGTGCTCACCTGGGGGGTGGCCACCTCGGTTAGAGGTTGCAGATCCTGAGCGGGTCCGGCGTGCGGCAGGTCCACACCTTCCGCCCGCTCCACGTTGGCCGCGTAACCGCACTTGTCGCAGTAGAGGACGAAGTCCTCCCCCGCTTCCGCCAGGACCATAAACTCATGGGTCACATCTCCCCCAATGGCCCCCGAATCTGCCTCCACGGGATAGGCCTCCAGGCCGCAGCGCTGGAAAATCCGTTCATAGGCGTGGAAGGCGGCCCAGTAGCTTTTATCCAAGCCTTCCTCATCTTTGTCGAAGGAGTACATATCCTTCATGATGAACTCCCGGCCCCGCATCAAGCCAAAGCGGGGCCTGATCTCATCCCGGTACTTGTTCTGAATCTGGTACAGACGCAGGGGCAGCTGGCGGTAGGAGCGCACTTCCGACCGCACCAAGGCCGTAATCAGCTCTTCGTGGGTGGGTCCCAGGCAGAACTGGCGGCCGTTCCTGTCCTGCAGGCGGAACATCTCGTCGCCGTACTCAGCCCAGCGCCCCGACTCTTCCCAGATCTCCGCAGGCTGTACAATGGGCATGAGCACTTCCTGCCCGCCGATGGCGTTCATTTCCTCCCTGATGATCTGCTCCACTTTGCGGATAGCCCGCAGCCCCAGGGGCAGGAAAGAGTACATCCCCGAGGCGGACCGCCGCATGAGGCCGGCCCTGAGCATGAGCTGGTGGCTCACCAGTTCCGCTTCCGCCGGCGTTTCCCGCAGCGTTGGCGCGTATAACTGCGACATGAGCATAGTCTATCCCCTATCCTTCTCAAGCAATTTATTAGCTTCAGCCACCAAGGCGTCCACTAACTCGTCTTCCCGCACTTTCCGGACAATCTGGCCGCGACGGAACACCAGCCCCACGCCCTTGCCTCCGCAGATGCCCAGATCGGCGTGGCTGGCTTCACCGGGCCCATTTACCACACAGCCCATGACCGCGATGGTAATGGGCAGCGGAAAGTCACTTAGACGGTTCTCCACTTCCTGCGCTATTCCTTCCAGATCGATCTCCGTTCTTCCACAGGTGGGGCAGGAGATGAAAGTGGGCCCCCTTTGGCGCAGCCCCAGCGCGGAGAGAATGGCCCACCCCACCTTGACTTCCTCCACGGGGTCGGCCGTTAAGGAGACCCGCAGGGTATCCCCTAAGCCCCGGGAAAGCAGGGCCCCCAAACCCGCCGCGGACTTGATGGTGCCAAACCATTTCGTCCCCGCTTCGGTGATGCCCAGGTGGAGCGGATATGATGTGCGCTGGCTGAGCTGTTCGTAGGCCTGGACAGTGAGCTCCACATCGGAGGCCTTTACGGAGAGGACGATATCATGAAAGTTCAACCGCTCCAAAACGGCCACCTGCTCTAGGGCGCTTTCCACCATGGCGGTGGCCGTTCTCCCGTATTTGTCCAGCAGGTGGCGGGCGATGGAACCCGAGTTCACGCCAATGCGGATGGGCACCTGCCGCTCCTGGGCCGCCCGCACCACTTCCTGCACTTTGCGCACCTCTCCGATGTTCCCCGGGTTGAGCCTGAGTTTGTGCACGCCCGCTTCCAGGGAAAGCAGGGCCAAGCGGTGATCAAAATGGATGTCCGCCACCAGGGGAACTGGGCTGTGCAGGACCAGCGTTTTCAGGGCCTCCGCGGCCCTTTCATCGGGCACAGCCACCCGCACGATCTCGCAGCCCGCCTGGGCTAGGGCCTGGATCTGCCCCAAGGTGGCCGCGGTATCCCGGGTATCGGTGTTGGTCATGGACTGCACGGAGATGGGCGCGCCGCCCCCCACGGGCACGGGCCCAACCCAAACTTGATGTGTATATTGCCGCATGGTTCAGCCCCCTTAGGAAAACAGGCTGAAGCGGGCCAGGTCCTTGAAGGTAGCGTAGAGCATGAGCATGATCAAAAGGGCTAAGCCGATAAACTGGGCAATGCCCCGGGTTTCAGGGGCCAGGGGCTTGCCCCGCACCGCTTCAAGAATGAGGATCAACAGCCAGCCGCCGTCCAGGACCGGCACCGGCAGGAGGTTCAAAAGGCCCAGGTTCACATTGAGCAGCACCGCCAAGATGAGCAGCTGCGGCAGCCCATGGCGGGCGGTTTCCCCCACAATGTGCACAATGCCAATGGGACCGGAAAGCTCCACCTGCTGCTTACCTGTGATCATACGTACAATATCCCCGATCAGCTGGGCGGTGAGCCGCCAGGTCTGCACCGCCCCCGCCCGCACGCTGGTGAGGAAGGGATAGCGGGGTTTGGCGTCGCTGATGCCGATTCCCAGGCGGCCCTGGCCGGCGGCCCCCTCGGGGATGGCAATGAGGGTGACCAGGCTGCCCTGCCGCCGCACCACCACCTCCAGCTCCCGGCCCCCGGCCTGTTGGATCAGGCTGACAATTTGATCGGCCTCGCTCACCTTTTCCCCATCAATGCTGATGAGCACATCCCCCGGGAGCACGCCTGCTGCCGCCGCGGGGGAGTTGGGCTCTACGGTGGTGACCATGGGCGGTACGGTGACCAGCATGAAGTAGAGGACAAACAGGACAATAGCGAAGACAAAATTCATCAAGGGCCCCGCCGCGATGGTGCCCAGCCGCCAGGGCAGGCTCTTGCTCTGGAAACTTGCGGGGTCGTCTTCCGGCACGTCCTCCAGGTAGTCCACGGGTTCGTCCATGCCCGCCATTTTCACAAAGCCCCCCAGGGGAAAGATCCGCAGAGAGTACTTGGTATCCCCCCTGGTGGTGCTGGCCAGGACAGGCCCAAAGCCCACGGCAAACTCGAAGATGCGAATCCCCGCAGCTTTGGCCATCAGGAAGTGCCCCAGCTCGTGAACGAGCACTATCGTTCCGAAAACAACTACAAAGGCGATCAATGTAACCATGCTCTCATCCTCTCCTGCCCATGCACTCTTGGGCCTTGGCACGGGCTTCGGCATCTATGGCTAGTATCTCCTCCAGGGCAGGAAATGACCGCCCAGGAAACTGCTGCACCACTTCCTGCACAATCTCGGCGATCTGGGTAAAGCGGATCCGGCCTTCTAAAAAGGCCCGCACCGCCACTTCATTGGCGGCGTTGAGGGCGATGGGCTGTGCGCCCCCCGCCCGCCCCGCTTGGTAAGCCAGCTGCAGACAGGGGAAACGCCGGTGATCCACCGCTTCGAAACTGAGGCTGCCCGCCGCCACCAGATCCAAGGGTTCCACCTGGGAAGGCGCGGTGCGGGGGTAGGTCAGGGCATACTGAATGGGCAGGCGCATGTCCGTTGTACCCAGCTGGGCCAAGAGCGTGCCGTCCTTGAGCCGGATCAGGGAATGGACCAGGCTCTGGGGATGCACCACCACCTCGATCTGCTCGTAGGGAAAGCCAAAGAGCCAGTGGGCCTCGATCACTTCCAGACCTTTGTTCATCAGGGTTGCCGAATCAATACTGATCTTGCCTCCCATTTTCCAGTTGGGATGATCCAGGGCCTCGGCCGCCGTGACCTTGGCCAGATCACCTGGGTAATCCCTAAAGGGCCCTCCTGAGGCGGTGAGGATGATTTGGGCCACATCCTCGGGGTTGCGGCCGGTAAAGAGCTGCCAGAGGGCGCTGTGCTCTGAATCCAGGGGCACGATCTGCTCCCGATACTCCATCACCAAATGCCCGCCGATGACCAAGGCCTCCTTGTTGGCCAAGGCCACCCGCTTGCCCGCCCGCAAGGCGGCCAGGGTGGGCCTGAGGCCCGCCGCCCCCACCACAGCTACCACCACCAGATCGCAGAGGGGATGGGTGGCCAGCTCCTCCAGGGCCTGGGGGCCGCTGTACACGGGAATGGCAAACTCCTGGGCCAGGGCTTTGGCCTGCTCCGGCCGGAGGATCGCCGCGAACTTGGGCCTGAACTCGGCAATCTGCTCCCGCAGAAGTTCAATGTTGGTTCCAGCGGCCAGGCCCAGCACTTGAAAATCAGGCAGGCTGCGCAGGACATCCAGTGTCTGCGTGCCGATGGAACCGGTGGAACCGAGGATCACGACATTAGGCATAGGCAAATCCTTCCTTGCGACTAGGTAAATGCTTGGTGTAAATAGGCTTGGAGCAGGACCAAAAGGAGCGGTCCCACCACGGCCCCCAGGGGGCCCCAGATGCGAAAACCAACGTACACACCAAGCAGGGCAGCTAGGGGATGCAGCCCCAGGCGTTCACCCACCAGATGGGGCTCACCCCACTGTCTTAAGAGTAATACTACCAGATAACCGAGGCCCAAGGCCAGGGCTGTTTGGGTATTTCCCAAGAAAAGTTGTATGAGTGCTAGAAGAAGATAGACAAGCCCCGGTCCCAGCACGGGAACAAGGTCAAAAAAGCCCACCAGGAAACCGGAGAGCAGTGGAAAAGGCAGCTGCAGCAGGGAAAAAAAGACCATGCTCACGGTGGTGGACAAAAAGACCAAAAGAAGCTGCACCCGCACCAGGTGCCACAAAGCACCCCAGGTGTGGTGATAGAGCGCCCGCACCCTCACCCGGGACTTGGCCGGCAGCTGACCCGCGGCCAGCTCAACCAGGTGGCGCTTGTCCCGGAGGAAGAAATAGGCGCTGAGCGCGGTCAGGGTCCAGATCAAAAAAAGATCGGGAATGGCCAGTGCCCAGCTCAAAAGAACCTGGGGCAAGGAAAAAAGGCCGCTGAGATCCCACTGCCCGGCAAAGGGTATCTTCTCCAGGACGGCCAGCACGTGCTGGGAAAACTCCTGGGTGAGCTGGCCCACCAGACCCAGGGCCACCAGCCCCTGCAGCTCCTGCCAGAGTTTCACTAGAAAGAGACCTAAAAGGGCCGGCAGGGCCAAAAAGGACAGGGCCACCAGGCCAAACGACAAAACCGGCCGGGGCCAGCCCCGGGTTTCCAGAAAGCTTATGGGCACGTCCAAGATCAGCGCCAGGGCCAGTCCCAAGAGAAACGGGGCCGCATAGGGAAAAACCATTTTCAAAAGGAGCAGACCCCCGCAGAAGGCCGCGGCCGTAACCACAGCAGGCGGCAGCAAAACAGCACCCCGCTTTGGGGTCACGAAGCGCTAGGCAAAGAGACTGAGCAGGGCGTAGAGCACCGGAAACACGAAGCTTAGGGAGTCGAAGCGGTCGAGGATGCCTCCGTGACCAGGCAGTATGGAACCGCTGTCCTTTACCCCCTTCTCCCTTTTCATAGCTGATTCCACCAAGTCCCCCAGCTGCCCGCAGCAGGACAGCACCAGGGCAAAGGCGGTGAGCCTGAGGATGGGGCGTCCGGTGGCCAGAGCGAAAATGATTCCCGCGACCGCTCCCCCCACCAGACCGAAGAGGGCACCTTCCACCGACTTATTGGGGCTGATCTGCGGGCAGAGTTTGCGCCGCCCGTACCTCAACCCTCCGAAGTAAGCTCCGGTGTCGGTGGCCCAGGTGGCCAGAAACCCAAATAGCGCCCAGCTTAGGCCGAAGTGCTCCCGCACCAGCACCAAGAAGCTATACAGCACAGCAACGTAAAACACACCCAGCAGATTGCGGGCGGAAGCAAAGCTGTGCATGCCGCTGAAGGAAGCACGGAGGAGGTAATAAAGGAGCTGCAGGACCAACCATAGGAGCAGCTTCGTTCCATCTACACCACTATATGTCACCGCCAGAAACGATAGTCCAGCGGCCGCCAGATAATCGAGGTAAAGCCCTGGTCCGCCCATGGCGGCAAATTCCCACAGGCCCATTGCTACGATCAGGGCCACCAACAAACGCCAGGCGGCACCTCCCCAAAAGAGGGCCGCCAGCAGTATAGGGAGGCCCACAACTGCCGTGAGGACTCGCTGTCGCAACATTACTTCTGCTCCTTCGTGGATACTCGCCCGAAGCGGCGCTCCCGCCTAAGGTAGTCCTGGAGGGCCTGTTCAAACTCCCGTTCGCCAAAATCGGGCCACAGCACATCGGTAACATACAGCTCGCTGTAGGCAGCCTGCCAGAGCAGGAAATTGCTCAGCCGCCTTTCGCCCCCTGTGCGGATGATCAGATCCGGATCGGGGCTGGGCCAGGTGTACAGCTGGCTAGCCAAACGCTCTTCGGTGATCTCATCGGGGGTGATCTCGCCCCGGGCCACCTGCCTGGCCAGTTCCCGCGCGGCCTGGGTGAGTTCCGCCCGGCCGCCGTAGTTAAAGGCCACGTTGAGAATCAGGCGGCGGTTGGCGGCGGTGAGCTCCTCGGCGCGCCTCCAGATCCCTTGGATGTCAGGCGAAAGGTTGGTCCTGTCCCCCACCAGCACCACCCGCACCCCTTCCTCCCGCAGCTCTTCGATCTCCTGCAGAAAGGTCCTGTGGATCAGACCCAAGAGGAACTCCACCTCTTCCCGGGGCCTGTTCCAGTTTTCCGTACTGAAAGCGTAGACGGTGAGGATGGAAATACCCCGCTGGGCGGCGTAGCGCACCGCCCGTTTGAGAGCCTTGACCCCCTCTTGATGGCCGAAAGTGCGGGGCAGGGCCCTGCGTCTGGCCCAGCGCCCATTGCCGTCCATGATTATGCCCACATGCTCTGGCAAACCCTTGGTCCTTCCGCTCAAGTGCATGCCTCCTAATCCACAATCCAATCTGGGGCCGCGCAGACCAGGGTCAAAGGCGAACCGCTGCGCACCGCGATCACATAGGCATCCTCCTGGACGGAAGAGGCGCGCTTGGGTGCCTTGGTCCAGATCACCTCAAAGGCCACGTTTTCTTCCTTGAGGAGCTCTTCCGCCTGTTCCAGGGGATAACCGATCAGAAATTCCCACTCTGCGAATTCCTGCTGCTTGCTCAAACCTCCATAATCTCCTTCTCTTTCGCCTTGAGAAGCTCATCGATCTGCTCAATGAAGCGGTCGGTGAGTTTTTGAATCTCCTCTTGGGCCCGCCGCAGTTCGTCTTCGGAAATGTCGCCGTCCTTTTCCAGCTTCTTGGCGGCCTCATTGAGGTCCCGCCGGATGTTGCGCACCGCGACCCGGTGATCCTCCGCATCCTTGCGCACCAGGCGAACCAGTTCCTTACGGCGCTCTTCGGTGAGCGGCGGAATGGCCAGACGGATCACGGAACCATCGTTGTTGGGAACCAGCCCCAGATCAGAGGTGAGGATAGCCTTCTCGATGTCTTTCATGGCGCTTTTATCCCACGGGGTGATCACCAGCATTCTCGGTTCGGGCACGGTGACGCTGGCCATCTGGTTCAGCGGTGTGGGCGTGCCGTAGTAGTTCACCACGATGCGGTCGAGAAGGGCTGGATTGGCGCGACCAGTGCGCACACTGGCAAAAGCCTTCTTGGTGCGGACAATGACCTCTTCCATCCTGGCTTTTCCTTGATCCAAAATCTCACCAATCATCTCATTCGCCTCCTACGTAAGTACCTATTCTTGATCCGCAGACAGCCTTAGCAATGCTGCCAGGTTCAGCGAAGTTGAACACGATCAGGGGGATGTTGTTGTCCATACAGAGGGAAGTGGCTGTGGTATCCATGACGCCCAGGCCTTGGTTGATCACTTCTAAGTAGCTGATGGTATCATAGCGCACCGCGGCTGGGTCGGTTCGGGGATCGGCGCTGTAGACGCCATCCACTCCCCTTTTGGCCATGAGGATCACCTCGGCCTCGATCTCCAGCGCCCGCAGGGCCGCGGTGGTATCGGTGGAAAAATAGGGATTGCCCGTGCCTGAGGCGAAGATGACGATGCGGCCCTTTTCCAGATGGCGGATGGCCCGGCGTCGAATATACGGTTCGGCCACTTGGCGCATTTCAATGGCCGTCTGCACCCTGGTCTGCACCCCCAACTGCTCCAGGGCATCCTGGAGGGCCAGGGCGTTGATCACGGTGGCCAGCATGCCCATGTAATCGGCGGTACTGCGGTCCATCCCCTTGGCGCTGCCTGTGGCACCCCGCCAGATGTTCCCGCCTCCCACCACGATGGCCATCTGCACGCCCAGGTTCATGACGCCGCTGATCTCCTGGGCAATGTAATTCACCACCTCGGGGTTAATGCCAAACCCCCCGCCGCCTAAGGCCTCTCCACTTAATTTCAACACCACTCGCCTGTACTTCGGCTTCATCACGGACACCACCCCTTAATAATTCTGCTCAAAGCGGAAGATCCCTCCAGCAAAAAAGGAGAACACCAGCGGTGTCCTCCTACTGCCCCATTTGAGCCTGGGCCATAACTTCTGCGGCGAAATCATCCTGACGTTTCTCCAAACCCTCGCCGCGTTCATAGCGCACGAAACGCCTGACCGCGATGTTTTCACCGATCTTGGCGATCTTTTCTTTGAGAAGGTCACCCACGGTCAGATCCGGGTCCTTCACAAAGGGCTGTTCCAGGAGGCAAACCTCTTGGATGAACTTCTCCAGGCGCCCTTCCACGATCTTGTCGATGATGTGTTCGGGCTTGCCTTCGTTTCTCGCGATCGCTCTGTAAATGGAACGCTCATGCTCCAGTACCGACTCGGGGATCTCATCTCGGGAAACATACTCGGGCTTGGATGCGGCAATGTGCATGGCGATGTCCTTGGCCAGCTGCGCAAATTCCTCGGTCTTGGCCACGAAGTCCGTCTCGCAGTTCACTTCCACCAAAACCCCGATGCGCCCGCCCATGTGTATGTAAGAGGTGACGAGACCTTCGGCGGCGATGCGCCCGGCTTTCTTGGCCGCTGCAGCTAAACCTTTTTCCCGCAGGTAGTCCACTGCGGCGTCCATATCTCCCTTAGTCTCCAGGAGCGCCTTTTTGCAGTCCATCATGCCGGCCCCAGTCTTTTCCCGCAGCTCCTTGACCATTGCTGCTGTGATTTCCGCCATATTAACCCTCCTTCTGATCGATTGAAAAGAGGGGTGAGAGTATTCCTCCCACCCTCTTCACCGCTTTTACTCTTCCTCGTCAAGCGTATCCACATTGTCGTCCTCGGCAGCTGGTGCAGAAGTCTTGTCAGCCTGCCCTTCAGCTGGGGACTCAGCGAAACTGATGCCTTCTTTTGCTTCCACCACCGCGCTGGCGATAATGGAGGTCAAAAGCTTCACAGCCCGGATGGCGTCGTCGTTGCCGGGAATCACATAGTCAATCTCATCGGGATCGCAGTTAGTATCTACAATAGCCACGATGGGAATACCCAGCTTGCGAGCTTCCGCTACGGCGATGCGTTCCTTGCGGGGATCGACCACAAACACTGCACCGGGCAGGGTCCTCATGCTGCGGATGCCCCCTAGAAAGCGGGTCAGGCGTTCCTTTTCTTTACGCAGCTGGGTAACTTCCTTCTTCGGCAGGACGTCAAACACGCCGTCTTCTTCCATCTTCTCGATCTCTTCCAGGCGTCCAATGCGCGAGGAAATGGTCTTGAAGTTGGTCAGCATGCCGCCCAACCAGCGCTGATTGACATAGAACATGCCGCAGCGCTCTGCCTCTTCCCGGATGGTTTCCTGGGCCTGCTTCTTCGTGCCTACGAAGAGCACCGACTTGCCCGCGGCCACCGTCTCCCGAATGAAGTTGTAAGCCTCTTCCACTTTCTTGACTGTCTTCTGCAGGTCAATGATGTAGATCCCGTTGCGTTCAGTGAAGATGTACTGAGCCATCTTCGGATTCCATCTGCGGGTCTGATGCCCAAAGTGAACGCCGGCCTCCAGCAGTTGCTTCATGGTTACTACGGCCAATTCGTCCACCTCCTTCCTTGTTTTTCCTCCGCCCTTTTCATCTGGGGGTAAGACCAAACGGCACCCTTACCGCCCATCCCAAGGCGTGTGTATTTGCACACCACTTGCTAATATAGCACACTTAACTGCTTTCAGCAAGGGGCTTCTCGCCTTTATTCAGCTC
>DGEY01000052.1:41407-45425 GCA_002391385.1 Firmicutes bacterium UBA3914
CCTTTATTCAGCTCTAAAATGAGCTCCACCTCCCCCAGCCCCAAGCCCAGTTTTTTGGCAACTTCCGCCACATCTTTACCTTGGGCAGCCAGTTCCAGCACCGCCAGCACCTTGGGGGATTTGTGGGACTCGGGCAGGAAGCTCTTGACAATCTGATCCTGGAGCTGGAGCAGGATGCGTTGCTGCTCTTCGATTTCTGCCAAGATCGCCTGCTGCCTTTCCTCCAGCTGGTTGATGGCTTCCTCCACCATCATCTCCATCACGGAGTAATCTAGATTGGGGCGGGCAAAAAGCCCCGGGCGGATCAGGAAAAGGGCCAAGACCGCCACGATCATGCCCAGCGCAAAGACGAGGAAGAACTCCACAGCACCAACCCCCTAGGCCCGCACATCGATGCGCCTTCTGGTTTTGGGCCGCTGGCCAGGTTCCTCTTGCCCTTGCCTGCGCCTGCGCTCCTTGCGATCGCGGATGCGGTCTTTTTCCTTGTTTCGCTCCACCCGCCGCTCCCGGGCGGCAAACTCCTGGCTGACCTGGGGTGCCACCCGGCCCGCGGCACCTGTGGGGTCCCCCTCCCGGTGGACCTTGGGCACTTGATCTGAGCGGGAAACTAGGATTTGGAAATCAGGAAACCTAATGGACATGGTTGTTCCCTCCGCTCCTAACTGAGCCGACTGCGCAGTGTCATAATGGCCTTGGTGTGGATCTGGGATACCCTGGATTCGGACACCTGCAAAACGTGGCCGATCTCCTTTAAGGTCAGATCTTCTTGGTAGTAAAGGGCCAAGACCAGCTGCTCCCGTTCGGAGAGCTCCGCTACGGCCGCGGCCAGCTCTTTGACGCTTTCCCGTTCCACCAGGAGTTCATCGGGGAGCAGTCCTTGGTCCACCACTAAGTCTAGAATGCGCAGATTATCCCGGTTTTCATCGCCGGCCGCGGTCTCATCCAGGGAAAAGAGATTGGCCCCCTTCAGCTCCGAGAGGAGCCCGTAGTATTCGTCCAGACTCAACCCCAGGGCAGCCGCCACTTCGTCATTGGTGGGGGTGCGCCCCAGATCATTGGTGAGCTCGTAGATCTGGCTTTCCACCAGGCGGGCCTTGGAGCGGGTGCTGCGGGGCACCCAATCCAAGGAGCGCAGTCCATCGATGATCGCGCCCCGGATGCGGGTGGTGGCGTAGGTTTCGAACTTGGTGTTGCGCTCCGCATCGTATTTTTCCAAAGCATCCAGCAGGCCGAAAAAACCAAAGCTCTCCAAATCGCCCAGATCCACGTTGCTGGGCAGGTTCATGGCCAAACGGCCAGCCACATATTTCACCAAGGGTATGTATTCTTCAATGAGCTGTTCCCGCGCCGCGGGATCGTTGCCCGTTTTGTACCTGCGCCACAGCTCTTCCCTGCGCCTGTGCTCCTTCTCCCAAGACACATTCTTCACCCCATGGGGACGGAATTAACTGAGATCCTCCCGGGTAAGTTCCGCCAGCTCGATCTGGCGTTTGAACACAAACTGGATAATAGCCTTACGCATGGCTTCCGGGATATCCAAAAAGGCAAAGCCGTAATCCTGGCCCGTTTCCCCGGGGACAAAACGCACCACATAGGCCGTGGACACAATCTGCTCTGACCCGATCCGGAAGGAGATGCGCACCTCATCATCGATCTGGAAGGGATGGTCGCTGCGGAGCAGAAAGCCACCCCCGCTTAAATTGAGGATGAGCGCAGTCTGGGGTGGAAGCTCCTCACCGCCTTCCTGGAGGGGAACAACCACGGCGTCGAGATGCACGGGCACCCGCACGAACATGCGCTCCTGTGTTTTCTGCCACTCGCCTAAAAGGCGCAGCTGCAGCAGGGGGATGCTTGTCCGGAAGCGCTTTTCCACGATGGCCGTTGTGCTGAAGCGTCCCTCTTTGTCCGGGCCTGTCAGCTTGAACTCGATCTTCAGTTCGGTACCCAGGCGGATGGGGACAACGGCCCCCTTCTCCAGGGGGGCGCCCACAATCACCAAATCGTCGTAGGCATCTTCCACCCTGGTGCGGTAAATCCGCATCCCCGCCGGGCTATCCACATGTAGTTCTACCAGCTGATTTGGTACGACCTGCATAGCACTCCCTCACTAGATCTGTAAAAGCCCCGATACGCGTGCAAAGAAACCGCGAATGCCCAAAGGCTCGCTGGGGGCGTTCCCACCGGCCAAAACCCCGGCGATCCTCTTGATGGAGCGGCTGGCCCGGCAGTTGGGATAGGCAAGCAAAAAAGGATGCTGCTCCGCCACGGCCCGGGCCACCTGGGCCTCGGTGAGGATATGCCCCACGTAATCCACTTCCCACTGCACAAACTCCCGCAGGACGGAGTTGAGCCTGTCCGCCACCATGTCCGCCTCGCCGGGGCTTTTCGCCATATTGACCACCAAGCGCACGCTGGCTTGGGGTGCCCGCTGGTGAATAATCTTCAAGAGTCCGTAGGCATCCGTGATCGCGGTTGGTTCCGGGGTGGTCACCACCAGAATATCGGTGGCGGCCAGAACAAAGCTGGTCACCGTCCGGTGCACGCCAGCGCCCGTGTCCAGGATCACGAAATCGAAGTTCTGGTTGAGCTCTTCAAAGGAGGCGATGAAAGCCTCCAGACGCCATCCGTTGAGGTTGGCCAGCTCAGTGATGCCGGAACCCCCGGAGATGATCTTCAGGCCCAAGGGGCCTTCCATGATGATCTCCCCCAGGGTTTTCTGCCCGTACATGACATGTCCCAAGTTAAACCTGGGGGTAATACCCAGGACGATATCCACGTTGGCTAGGCCCAAATCTACGTCGATGAGCGCGACCCTGTAGTTCATCTGACACAGGGCCAGTGCCAAATTCACAGCAATATTCGTTTTCCCAACCCCGCCTTTGCCACTGGTCACAGCGATGATTCGAGAGCTGGGTTCCTTGTTCGCAACCAGTCTCCTCAGGTTCGCCGCTTGATCTCTCATTTTTACGTGTCCCCCAAAATAAGTTGGGCAATTCGCGCGCCATCCGCCACCTCGATATCTTCTGGAACCCCCTGCCCTGTGGTGACGAAGGCGATGGGCACCTGGGCCCGCTGGCAGGTGTGGAGCAGGACTCCATAGGCACTGGTCTCATCCAGTTTGGTGATGATCAGGCGATCAATCGGCAATTGGCCAAAAACCGATATGATCTCGTCCACGTCGCGGGCCTTGGTGGTGGCACTGATCACCAGGTGGATTTCCGCCTCCAGATCCTTAAAAAAGTGCTTCAGTTCGCCCATGTGCAGCTGGTTGTTCTGGCTGCGCCCCGCGGTATCGATGAGAACTAGGTCCCTGTCCTTGAGCTTAGCCAAACCCTCCTGCAGCTCCCTGGGGCTGTAGGCCACATGCAGGGGCAGGCCCATGATCTCCGCGTAGGTTTTCAGCTGCTCAACCGCGGCGATGCGGTAGGTATCCACCGTGATCAGACCCACCTTGCGCTGGGCAATCAGTGAGAAGTTAGCGGCCAGCTTGGCGATGGTGGTGGTCTTGCCCACGCCGGTGGGTCCGATCAAAGCCACAACCTTCTGCTCTCCCCCAAACTCCCACGGCTCCGCCGTTTGAATGCGCTGGGCCGTCACTTCCTGCAGGCGCTGCCACAGCTTGGCCTGTTCATTCCAGTCCTCCTTGGGCAGTCCCTTGAGCACTTCCTTCAGCAGCTGCACAGCCAAGTCCTTGGGCATATCCGCCCCGATCAGGCGGTTGCAGAGGCTCTGCACCGCTTGGGACCAGGCCGGGTCCGGCCGGGAGTCTTCTCCGCCCGGGGCCTGGGCCGCCCGGCTGCGTTCAGCCGAGTTGTTCTTGTTCTTGCCCTCCGCCCGGTAGTTGGGGTCAAAGGCCCCCAGCACTTCATAGCGTTTCGGCCCCATGCGCCCCCACAACCAGGCCCTTTTTTGGGCGGTATGCAGGATCACCGCATCGCGCCCGAATTCCTGGCGCAGATTCTCTACTGCTTCTTGTATCGTCTTTCCTGTGAATTTCTTAACCCTCATGGTATCAATT
>DGEY01000052.1:45621-51337 GCA_002391385.1 Firmicutes bacterium UBA3914
TGGTATCAATTCACCGTCCCCACCGCATTCACCTGGACATCCGGGCTGATCTCGTTATAGGACAGGACAATAAGGCGCGGAATAGCCCGTTCCGTGAGCCGCTTCAGCGCCATCCTGATCTGGGGAGAAACCAAGATCAGCGGGTAGGGCATCAGGTGCTGTTCCAAGGCTTGTCCCAGTGCCCCGTACAGCTCCTGCAGGAGCCGGGGGTCGAGGGCCACCGCAAGTCCGCGGTCTGTATGCTCTATGGACTCGGCGATAGCCTCCTCCCAGCGGGAGCTCAAAGTGAGCACGGTCAGTACGCCATCTTCCTGGTACATCTGGCAGATCTGCCGTCCGAGAGCCTCCCGCACGAATTCAGTTAAGTAGTCCACATCCCGGGTGACCGGCGCCATATCCGCCAGGGTTTCCAAAATGGTGACCAAATTGCGGATGGGTACCCCCTCCCGCAGGAGGTTCTGCAGCACTTTCTGCACCTCGCCCACGGTGAGCAGATCCGGCACCAGCTCATCCACAACCGCGGAGTAGTTTTCCCGGGCACCATCCAGAAGCGACTTCACCTCCTGGCGGCCCAAAAGTTCATGGGCGTGGGTGCGGATGATCTCCGTGAGGTGGGTGGCCAAAACCGCAGGGGGATCCACCACGGTGTACCCAGCATACTCCGCACGCTCCCGGGTAGCAGCATCCACCCAGAGGGCTTTCAGCCCAAAGGCCGGCTCCGTGGTGGGGATGCCGCTCACCTGCTCCGTGACGCCTCCCGCATCCATGGCCAGATAGTGGTTAACCATTAGTTCTCCGCGGCCAACCTGGATCCCTTTAATCTTCACCACATACTCATCGGGGCTGAGCTGGAGATTATCCCGAATCCGGATCACCGGCACTAGAACACCCAGCTCGATCGCGCACTGCCGGCGGATCATGCTGATCCGATCCAAGAGGTCCCCGCCCTGGCCCTCATCCACCAGGGGAATCAAGCTGTAGCCGATCTCCATTTCAATGGGATCCACCTGGAGCAGGGAGACTACGCTTTCCGGCTTGCGGGCTTCCTCCAGGCGCTGCTGTTCCAAGACCGTTTCTTCTTCCTGCTCCTGCCCTTTTTCCGCCCTTCGCACCACCGCGGCCAGGGCGCCAAAGGAAGCGGCCAGGAACAGGAAGGGCACTTTAGGCAGGCCGCCCACAAGGCCGAAGAGGGCCACCACCACTGCTGCCGTGGTCAGAACTCGGTAGTGGGCAAAGAGCTGGGAGGTCAGGTCCGAGCCCAGGTTGTTTTCGGAGGCGCCCCTGGTGACCACAATGCCCGTGGCTGTGGAGATGAGCAGCGCGGGGATCTGGGTCACCAGTCCGTCCCCCACCGTTAGCAGAGCGTAGCGGCTGAGGGCACCGGAAAAGTCCATGCCCTTTTGCAGCATACCCACGGCCAAACCGCCCAGAAGATCGATGACCAGGATGACAATACCGGCAATGGCATCTCCCTTGATGAACTTGGCGGCACCATCCATGGCCCCGTAAAAATCCGCTTCCCGGGCGATCTGCTGGCGGCGCTGCCGGGCTTCGCCTTCGGTAATCAGCCCGGCGTTCAAGTCCGCGTCGATGCTCATCTGCTTGCCGGGCATGGCATCCAAGGTGAAGCGGGCGGCCACCTCAGCAACCCGCTCGGCACCTTTAGTAATCACGATGAACTGGACAACGACCAAAATGAAGAAGATGACGAAACCCACCACGTAGTTGCCGCCCACCACAAACTCGCCAAAGGCCAAGATGATGCGGCCGGGGTTGGCGGTAAGGAGAATCAAGCGTGTGGAAGAAACGCTCAAAGCCAAGCGGAACAGGGTGGTAATCAAGAGCAGCGAAGGAAACACGGATATCTCCAGCGCTTCCCGGATGTTCATGGAGATGAGCAAAATGAGCAGGGATAGGCTGATGTTCACAGCCAAAAGCAGGTCCAGCAGGACAGGGGGCAGCGGCAGGACCATCATGATCACGATTAGCACCACCGCCATGACCACAAAAAGGTCGCTGATCCGTCCCACGCTCTGGTTTAGTGAAAGCCCTGATTTGGCCATGTCCACCACCCTTTATCTTCAGCAGCTAAACCGACTTCTTACGCAAACGATAAACAAAGGCCAGAACCTCGGCGACGGCAGGATAGAGGTGCGCTGGAATCTCCTGCCCCACTTCGGTGGTCGCGTACAGTGCCCTGGCTAACTCCGGGTTCTGTATTGTAGTAATACGATGTTTCTGCGCTTCTTCCTTGATCCGCTGGGCAATTAAGCCCCGGCCCTTGGCCACCACCTGGGGAGCGTCCATCTGCCCCGGAGTGTACTTGATAGCCACCGCGTAGTGGGTGGGGTTGGTCACCACCACATCGGCGGTGGGTACCGCCTGCATCATCCTTTGGGCGGCGATCTGCCGCTGGCGCTGGCGGATCCTGGAGCGGACCAGGGGGTCGCCTTCCATCTGCTTGAACTCCTCTTTGATCTCCTCTTTAGACATGCGGATGCTGGTCTCAAACTCCCGGCGCTGCCACCAATAGTCCGCGGCCGCCACAACCATAAGCAGCAGCCCAACCTGCAGCCCCAAACGGTAGATTCCATCCACCACCAGGGCGATACCCTGCTCCAACTCGAACAGTCCCGCATGGCGCAGCCAGGTGATGTTCCCCGCGACCTGTTTGTAAACTAAATAGCCCACCAGGGCCACCTTCGCTGCTGACTTGAGAAACTCCACCAAGGCCCGTTTGGAAAAGATCCGCCGCAGGCCTTCCAGGGGGTTGATGCGGGAAAACTTGGGCTGGAGAACTTCGCTGGAGACCACAAAGCCCACCTGGATCACCTGGCTGAGCAGGGAGATGGCGAAAAAGGCCAAGAAGATTGGAGCCACCACCAGGCCGAACTTGGCGGCGCCCACCAAGAGCAGACTCCCCAGTCCCGGCAGATCCCCCTGCCACTGGTGCAAATTGGCCAGGAAGAACTGGACCGTCTCCCGCAGATGGCGCGCCACAAAGGGCCCCACCCCCCGAAGGAGGAGAAAGCCGGTTAAGACCAAAAACGCGGTGGATACTTCCGCGCTTTTGGCCACTTGGCCTTTTTTGCGCGCTTCTTCCCGGCGCCGGGGCGTTGCCGGTTCGGTTTTTTCGCCGGCGAAGAGCTGCAGATTGAACCGGTATTCTGCCACTTAACTCCCTCCTAGAGTAAGCAGCTCCTGCAGATAGCGAAGGAGAACTCCCTCGCTGCTGAACAGCTGAGTGATCAGGTGCACAGCCGCGGGCAGGGCCAGAAGCACCACCGCCATGCCCACCATGATCTTGATGGGAAAGCCCAGAACAAACACGTTGATCTGGGGCACCGCCCGGATGACAATGCCCAAGCCAATGTCGGTGAGCAGGAGCGTGGCCATCACCGGCAGGGCGATCTTCAGGCCGATGATGAAGATCTCCGCCGCTAGCTGCATAAACAGCGCAAAACTGGGCTCCAGGCGGAAAGCCGATCCCAAGGGCACCGCCGCGAAGGAATGCTGGACCGCCCGGATCAGCCACAGGTGGGCGTCTAGGGCGAAAAAGATCAGGACGGCCACCACATGGTAGAACTGGGAAAAAACAGGGATTTGTCCACCCAGGGCCGGATCAAAAACCGAAGCCATACCAAAGCCCAGGGGCACATCGACAAAATGGCCGGCAAAGCTCACGACGGCAAAAACCAAAACCACCGCCAAAGCCAAAACCAGCCCCACCACCACCTCCTGCAGGGCCAGGACGGCCAAAACAGGCCAGGAACCCAGATCCCACAGGGGATCAAGGGGCGGCAGCGCCACCAGGGCGCACAGGGCAGAGAGGCCCACCTTGACCATGACGGGCACATTGCGCATGCCAAACAAGGGCGCGGCGGCGAAAAATGTGGCCAGGCGGATAAAACTTAGGGAGAAGCGGACGAAATCAACTACGGAAATCAACTTCGCGGCCTCCCCCTACCTGATGAACGCTGGCAGTTCGCTCAGTAAGCGTTCGGCGAAGTCCACCAAACGCCGGATCATCCAAGGACCGAAAATGACGATGGAAACCAGTACGGCAATGATTTTGGGAATAAAGGTCAGGGTCTGCTCCTGGATCTGGGTGGTGGCTTGGAAAATGCTGACCAACAGCCCCACCAGCATACCGATGCCCAGGGCGGGTCCTGCCACCAGCAAAATGGTGAGGACAGCATCCCGGGCAATACTGACCACCATTTGATCGGTCATGCCATCACCCCTTATGTGAAGCTCGCCAGCAGCGAGCGCACGATCAAATGCCAGCCATCCACCAGCACAAACAGCAACAGCTTAAAGGGCAGCGAAATCATGATGGGCGGCAGCATCATCATGCCCATGCCCATGAGTGTGGAAGCCACCACCATGTCGATGACCAAGAAGGGCACGAAGATGACAAAGCCCAGCTGGAAGGCGGTCTTCAATTCAGAGATGACAAAAGCGGGGATCAGGGTCAGGGTATCAAGATCCGCCGGTGTCTGGGGCCGCTCCTGTCCCCTCAAGGCCACGAACATCTCCAAGTCCTTCTCCCTGGTGTTGCGCAGCATAAACTCCCGGATGGGCTCCAGCCCCACCTCCCACATCTCTTCCAGCGACAGCTCGCCGTTGAAGTACGGGAGCAGGGCGTCGGTGTAGACCGCCCCGAAGGTGGGCGCCATGATGAAGGCAGTCAAAAAAAGGGCCAGACCGATCAAAACTTGGTTGGGAGGAACCTGGTTTGTTCCCAGGGCATTGCGGATCAAAGAAAGGACGATCACCGTCCGGGTAAAGGAGGTAAGGAGGACGAGGATGGCCGGGGCCAGAGTGAGGATGGTCAGCAGCAGGAGAATCTGCAAAGTGATGGCCACATCGCCAGGGCCTTCGGCAATGCCGATGCCAATATCCACGCTGGGAAAGGGGATCGTTGTCTGCAGAAAGCCCATCTACTCCAAAGCCTCCTCCTCAGCTAAGTGCGGCAGCGGTTTTTGATCCAAAACGGTGATGCTTTGGGCAGTAACACCCAAAAGCAGCTCCCTATCCTCCCAGATTACGACATATAAAGCGCGGTTGGTGCCCAAGGATAGTACCTCTTTAATGCGCAGATTCTGCCCCTGCCCCTGCCTGCGGCCGTACCAGCGCGTGGCGAAAATGGTGAGGGGCACAACTATGGCTAAAGCCAAGACGACCCGGACTAGACCCCAGATGAGCTCCGCGTCCATCGTACATTCACTCCTGAACCCGCTTGGACTTGGGCACGATCTCCAGGATGCGCACACCGAAGTTGTCTTCTAGGACCACAACCTCACCCCGGGCCACCTTGTTGTTGTTCACGAAAACGTCCACAGGTTCCCCCGCCAGCTTCTCCAGTCTAATTACGGACTGGGGCTTCAGCTCCAGGATTTCCTTGAGGGTCAGGGTGGTGCGGCCCAGTTCCACGGTGATGGTCAGGTCAATATCCTCCAAAAGGCGCAGCTCCTGTTCCTGTTCCACATGGTCCAGCTCCCCAATGGGCGTAAAGACAGCCTTGCTCACCTCAACTTCAGTTCCCTTAACCATCTGGCTCTTAATGGCTCTTGTCCCTCCCTGTCCCTTAATCTGTGCCCCGCCGGGTCGTGCCGCCAGGGCCTGAAGCTCCGCAAAACATTGGAACACTGCGTAAAACCCCAGCTGCTTCCCCTCAAGCCGGAAGAAATAGCGGGCGAGATGGGCCCGGGAG
>DGEY01000052.1:51553-54530 GCA_002391385.1 Firmicutes bacterium UBA3914
GGTTCAGGGCACCCAGGTCTACCCTCTGGCCTCGATAGACGGTGTAGGCGGTGCCCAGTTCCTCTGCCAGCTGCCCTGTCCACATCTGGCTCAGTTTTTCCACTACCCCCAAGGGAGCTTCACCGAACTTTTCCCCCAGTTCCTGGGCATCCCCTGCGGGCATGGCCAGAAGCAGCTCACAGCCCCCCAGCTCCGCGGCGACGGCGAAGGCCTCGGGGGAAACCGCACGGGCTAAATCGTCTTCCAGGCGCTCCAGGTGGGGACCTTCTACCTGGGTCCGCTCTAAAGCTTCGTTCAGTGCCCCCAAGGCACGCCAAAAGGCCTTAGTCAAGGCGTGAAGCAGGGCATCTTCCTCAAGTAAACCTTGGGAGAGAATAGAGCGCGGCATATGTACCCCCTTCTTCGGCTACTGGATAATCAGATCGATGAAGAACACATCGGTGACCTCGCCTGTGGAAACCAGGGCGTTCATGGCCTTGAGAATATCAAGGCGCAGGGACTCCATGCCAGCCTGGGTGCTCAGGTCCTCCGCGGTTCTAGCCCGGATAATAGTGATCACCTCATCACGTACCTGGGGCATCCTCTTTTCCAGCTCACCTACCACCTTCTTGTTGCTGGTCTCCAGAACAATTTCGGTGCGGATATAGCGGCGCTGGTTTGGTGAAGATAGGAGGTTCAGGGTGAACTCACCCAGGGGATGGGTTGGGCCCAGTTCTTTGCGGGTGGTGGTCGTTTCCTGCCCTTGAGGAGTCTGCGCAGCGCTGCCGCGGAAAATCAAGTAGGTGGTGAAGGCGCTGCCCACGGTGGCGATGATCACGAAGGCGACGGCAACGATCAGTAATTTCAGGTCTACTTCCACTTTCCTGGCCATTACGAAGCCTCCTCTTAATTGGGTTCATAGTCCCAGAGGTCGATATTGAGGATCACAATATCAACCCGGCGGTTCATGGCGCGATCTTCCGCGGTGTCGTTGGACCGGATCGGCCTGTATTCCGAATAACCTGCCGCGGAGAGCTTCTGGGGATCAAAGCCCTCTTCCTCAACGAGAAAACGCACCACGTTAGTGGCCCGATGCACGCTCAGCTCCCAGTTGGAGGGAAACCGGGCGGTGCTGATGGGCCAGTTATCGGTATGCCCCTCCACCCGCAGGGGATTGGGCAGCTCTCGCAGCGTTGGGGCGATCGTCCTCAAGGCCTGGATGGCCTCGGGCTTGAGGGTGGCCTCACCCAGGTCAAAAAAGACCTGCTCGGCGAAGCGCACAATTAATCCCCGCTCCTCTAGCTCCAGCTGGACACCTGTCATGCCCTCTTCTTCCACCAGTTCACTGAGCTCCTGGAACAGTTCGTAGAGCTGGCGCCTCCCCAGGTCAGAATAATCCATGGGCAGGGGGCCAGGCTGTTCTAAAGGACCGGTTCCTTCGCCGATGATACCCATGTAGTTCTGGAAGGCGGTGATGAACGTGGCGAACCTGTGCTCGTCTATGACCGAAAAGGAAAACAGCAGCACAAAAAAGGCCAGAAGGAGCGACATCATGTCGGAATAGGTGGTGAGCCAAGAAGCGACCGGTCCAGAGTCATCCCTGTGCCTTTTACGCATTGACCGTCACTCCTTCGGAAGTGGAGCGCTCCCTGACCCGATCCCGAACAGCCGCCTCCCTTTCGTCCGGCGAGAGGAACGACTTCAGCTTCTCTTCTACAATCCGCGGATTCTCCCCTGCCTGGATGGACAAAATTCCCTCGATCATCACCTGCTTGATGAGCACTTCCTCATCGCTCTTCAGCCGCAGCTTCCCGGCGATGGGCAGGAACAAGAGGTTGGAGGCCACCGCACCGTAGAGGGTGGTGATCAAAGCCACGGCCATGCCCATACCCACCTGCTCAGGTTTGTCCAGCTGCCCCAGCATGGCGATGAGTCCAATTAGAGTACCGATCATGCCGTAAGCCGGCGAGAGGGCACCCATCTGCTCGAAGATGCGCTGGCCGATGCGGTGACGCTCCTCCAGGAAAAAGAGTTCGATTTCCAGGATGTTGCGCACCAGTTCGGCATCGGTGCCGTCCACGATCAGCTGAATCCCCTTCTGCAAAAAGGGCTCATTGGTGGCCTGGGCCCGCTCCTCCAGGGCCAGCAGCCCCTCACGGCGGGAGATTTCAGCAAACTCCACCAGGGTCTCGATGACGCCTGCACTGTCGTTGGTCTGCCGGGAGAAGGCCACCCTGAGCAGGGGAAATACGCTGAGGACTTCCTTCATGGAGAAGTTGACCATGATGGAGGCGAAGGTGCCACCAAAGACAATCAGCAGGCTCGGCAGGCTCAGAAAGAGCGTGACATCCCCTTCCATCACAATGGCCAGGATCATCAGCCCAAGACCGATGAAAATACCCAATATGGTTGCCAGATCCATCTATCCGCACTCCTTCATGGACTAGTGGGGCTGCAGATGCAGCCCCCTAGTCAGCCCAATCTATCGTTTCAAGTTCACCAGCTCTTGGAGCATTTCATCAGATGTGGTGATGATGCGGGAGTTGGCCTGGAAGCCCCTCTGTGTGATGATCATGTCAGTGAACTCTTCACTGAGATCCACATTGGACATCTCCAAGGCACTGGGGATGATCTGCCCGAAACCAGGCGCCCCAGCCGGTTCCACCTGCGCACTCCCGGAGTTGGTGGACTCCATAAACATGGTGGAGCCTGACCGCATGAGCCCGCCGGGGTTGGCAAACTTGGCCAGAGCCACCTGACCCAGGGCCTGGGTTAAGCCGTTGGAGAAGCTGCCCACGATGACCCCGTTCTGGTCGATGGTGAAGCTTTCCAAAGCACCACTGGTGTGGCCGTTCTGGCTGAGGAACTTCCCGGTGAAGGTATCCGCATACTGCGTGAACTGCGTAAAGTCCAGCTTAATACGGATGGATTCTGCCCCCGCCGGGTCAAAGCTGATCACTGCCTTCTCTGGTTTCGGTCCCAGGAAACTGCCGTTGGT
>DGEY01000020.1:0-9477 GCA_002391385.1 Firmicutes bacterium UBA3914
CACGCTGATTGGTGCCCCCCTTTCGGCAGCCAACTTCCTGCGCATTCTCTTGATGCACCCAGGCAACCATTCCATGGCCCTAGCCGTGTCCCTGGCCCTCTATGCCACGATCATGATCGAAGCCACCATCGGCAGCATGCTGCCCCTGGCCGCGAAGGCAATAAAAGCGGACCCAGCCATCATGGCTGCGCCCGTTGTGACCACCTTGGTGGATGCGGCGGCCCTGATCATCTATTTCAAGATCGTAGATCTGCTCCTGCTGTGACCCGGGCACCGGGTGCCGGGCGGAAGCTGAAGATTTCCGGCTCAATACCCGTGCGCCGCTGATACTCACTTTGCACATGCTCCTTAAATGCGGGCAGGCTGGTTTGGGGCACCAAGGCTATGGTGCATCCGCCGAAGCCTGCCCCTGTCATTCTGGAGCCCAAAACTCCGGGGACCTCCAGGGCCAGCTCCACCAAAAGGTCCAGTTCCCGGCAGCTCACTTCGTAATCATCCCGGAGGCTTTCATGGGAAGCATTGAGCAGGCGGCCGAACTTTTCCAGATCCCCAGCTTTCAGGGCGGCCACGCCCTCAAGCACCCGCGCGTTTTCCGTCACCACATGGCGGGCCCGCTTGGCTAAGGGATCGGGGAGCTCATTGACCAGGTTCAGGTGCTCTGCACCCACATCCCTTAGGGCCTTGATCCCGGGGATTCTCTCCCTCAAGAGCTGCACCGCTTCTTCACACTGCCTGCGGCGGGTGTTGTACTCGGAACCCGCCAGCCCCCGGCGCACTCCGCTGTTCACCACGGCAACCGCCAGGCCCCGCTCGGCCAAGGGCAGGGGCACCGCTTCATAGTCCAGGGTGCGGCAGTCCAAAAAGAGCGCATGATCCTCCTGCCCCAGCATGGAGGCGAACTGGTCCATGATCCCGCAGGCCACGCCCACAAATTCGTTTTCCGCCTTCTGGGCCAGCTTAACCAGATCCACCGCATCCAGCCTCCAGCTGTGGAGGGTGGCCAAAAGCAGCGCAGCTGCCACCTCCAGGGCCGCCGAGGAAGAAAGGCCCGCCCCCTGGGGAACATTGCCCTGGATAACGAGATCCGCGCCTTGGGGCTTGTACCCCAGCTTCTGGAACTGCCAGAACACGCCCTTCAGGTAGTTGGCCCAGGGATTTTTCTCGCTGGGGGCTATTTCCTCCAGCAAAAAACTCTCCTCCGCAGCATAGTTTAGGGAGTAGAGGTTCACCTGGCTTGTGCCATTGAGCGCGCCGGCGATCTGGATGCCCGCATCGATGGCCATGGGAAAGACGAAACCGTCGTTGTAATCCGTATGCTCTCCCAAGAGGTTGACCCTCCCGGGACCCCACGCCACCGCGGCGGGCTGGGAATGGGGAAACCTGGCCCTAAACTCCTCAAGCAGCCTTCCTGCCTTAAGTTCAGCCATGCTCTTTCTCTCCCCTCAGTTGGGCAGCCTGATCCTCTGGAGTCATGTCGGTGATAAAGGTCCCTGCCCCCGATTCCACGCCCGCCAGGTACTTCAGTTTGGTCGCGGTACGGTTCAGGGGGTAAAACTCAAAGTGGAAATGATAAAAGGGATAGTCACCCTTGGTTGGCGCCTGGTGGAGCGCCATGATGTAAGGCAGGGAGAACCCAAACAGGCTGTCGTATTTGACTAATACCTCTTTCAGCAGGCAGGCTAGGGACTCCTGCTCCGCGGCGTTCAGCTGGGGAAGGCTTTGCACATGGCGCCGGGGATAGATATGCACCTCAAAGGGGTAGCGGGCGAAAAAGGGCACAAAGGCGCAGAACTCCTCGTTTTCCCCGATGATGCGCCGCCCGTCCCCCAGCTCTTCCCCGAGGATTTGGCAGTAAAGGCACTGCCCCGTGGAGCTGTGGTGCTCCTGGGCGGAGTCCAGCTCCTTTTGGATCACGGGGGGAATGAAGGGGAAGGCGTAGATCTGCCCGTGGGGGTGGTGCAGAGTCACCCCCACCGCATCGCCCTTGTTCTCGAAGATAAATACATAGTGAATGCCAGGTTTGGCCCCCAACTCCAGCCAGCGGTCCGTCCAGACCGCGATCAGGTTAGCGATGCGCTCCACCGGCTCCTGGGCCAAGGTGGAGTGGTGGTCGGGGGAGTAGAGGACCACCTCGCACATCCCTTCCGCCGGGGCGGTGCGGTACAGTTCGCTGCCCCCGATCTCCACAGGCGGTGGGGGCTGCCGCAGGGAAGGGTACTTGTTCTGCAGCACGGCGATGTCATAGTCCTCCGCCGGTATCTCCGTGGGAAACGCCCCGGGCTGGGTGGGGCAGAACGGGCAGAAATCCTCCGGGGGTTTATAGGTTCGGTCTTGGCGGTGGGCAGCCACAATCACCCACTGCTTCAGCTGGGGGTTCCAGCGCAGTTCGGACATGTGCTCACTTCCTGATCCTTCTTTTTTTGCGCAAAGGTGTAAAAGATAATATAGCGTCCATCATCTTTGATCTGAACCTGCTTTTCCACACTTCCACCTCCCGCCCTCCCGTCTATTGTACAAAAAAGTTCCGGGCCTCTTCAAGGGAATTGCCCGCCGTCGGGGAAGTAGTATACTGAACACAACTGACGTGGAGGGAAGGAAATGCGTAAAGTAGTGCATACGGAAAAGGCCCCCGCAGCCATCGGCCCCTACAGCCAGGCGATTAAGGCGGGCAATTTGCTCTTCATCTCGGGGCAGCTGGGTGTAGATATGGCCAGCGGCGAGATTCCCTATGACTGCGTGGCCACCCAGACCAAAAATGCCCTAACCAACCTGGAGAGCATTGCCCAGGCTGCCGGCACCAGCCTGCAAAAGGCGGTGAAGGTGACCGTATACCTCACCGATATGGCTGATTTTGCCACCATGAACGAAGTTTATGGCGGCTTTTTCCCGGAGAACCCCCCGGCCAGGGTGTGCGTCGCGGTGAGCGGGCTGCCCAAGGGGGTTACCGTGGAGATAGATGCCATCTGTCTGTGTGAGAATTGAGCGAGCATAAGGGAGGAAGCGCCATGCCCAAACTGAAGGTGGGCGTACTTTACGGAGGGCGTTCAGGGGAGCACGAGGTTTCGCTCCTCTCGGCCCAGTCAGTGATCAATGCCCTGGACAAAGAAAAATACGAGATCGTACCCATGAAAATAGATAAGGACGGCCGCTGGCTGGACGGGATCATCTACGCGGATCCCACCCGCAACTCCGGCCTGGATGTGGTTTTCCCCGTGCTCCACGGCCCCTACGGCGAGGACGGGACTATCCAGGGCCTCTTGGAGCTGGCCAATCTGCCCTATGTGGGGGCGGGTGTTGCCGCTTCGGCGGTTTCCATGGACAAAGCCTTCATGCGGGTGCTTTTCCGGCAGGCGGGCCTGCCGCTCCTCCCTTGGGAAGTGGTGTTCAACTACCAGTGGCAGGGTGATCCCGCTGGCATCACCCGGCAGCTGGAGGAGTCTTTGGGCTACCCCATGTTTGTCAAGCCGGCCAACCTCGGCTCCAGTGTGGGCGTGACCAAGGTCAAGACCCGCAGCCAGCTGGCCCCCGCCCTGGAGCTGGCCCTCAGTTTCGACCGCAAGGCCGTGATCGAAAAGGGGCTGGAGGGAGCCAGGGAGATCGAATGCAGCGTGCTGGGGCACAGGGAGCCCCAGGCCTCCATTCCCGGGGAAATAGTACCGGCCAATGAATTTTACGACTACGAGGCCAAGTACCACAGCGAGGATTCGGAACTGATCATCCCCGCCCGCTTAAGCGGGGAGCAGATCAGGACCATTCAAGAGTATGCCTGCCGCGCCTTTAAGGCGGTGGACTGCTCGGGCCTGGCCCGGGTGGATTTCTTCGTGGACCGGCAGGGCGGAGTGCTGGTGAACGAGATCAACACCATGCCCGGTTTCACCAAGATCAGCATGTATCCTAAACTCTGGGAGCGGTCTGGTCTGTCTTACCCGGCCCTTCTGGACCGTTTGATCGAGATCGCCCTGGAAAAGTACCGGGAGCGCCAGGCCCTGCGCACGAGCCTCTTCGAGGCAGGTGACGACCGGGCCCCATGATCATCGAGGACTTATGGAAGTACTACGGCGATGAACTTGTTTTCCGGGAAGTTACCGCAACCATAGGACCCGCGGACCGCATCGGCCTGGTGGGGGCCAACGGCGTGGGGAAGACCACTTTGCTCCGGATCCTCGCGGGAAATCTCAGCCATGATCGGGGCCGCTTGAGCTGCCCCGGGGGCTACACCGTGGGATTTTTGGAGCAGCTGCCCCCCGGGGAGGGAGGGACCCTGGAGGAGTTCCTCAAGGAGCCCTTTGCCGCCCAGATCGAGCTGGAGCAGAGCCTGCGGCAGCTGGAGCAAAAGCTCGCTTCCCTGGAGCCCGGGCCCGCCCTGGAGGAGGCCCTGGGGCGCTACTCCCGGCTGCGGGATCGCTTCGAGCATGGGGGCGGGTATGATTACCTGGTGCAGATCAACCAGGTGTTAGCCGGTTTGGGCTTTGCTGATGAAGATCTCCCCCGGCCCCTTTCCAGCTTCAGCGGCGGAGAGCAGATGCGCATCAGCCTGGCCCGCCTGCTTTTGGACCGTCCGTCTCTTTTAATTTTGGACGAGCCCACCAACCACCTGGATCTGGAGGCCACCCGCTGGCTGGAAAGCTTCCTGGCTGGTTATCCCCGGGCCTTCATCGTGGTCTCCCACGACCGCTACTTCCTGGACCGGATCGCCCAGGAAATCTGGGAGCTCCACGGAGGAAGGCTCTACCGGTACAAGGGGAACTACTCCCAGTACCTGCCCCAGCGGGAGCTGCGCCTGGCCCAGCTGGAGGAAAGCCTGGAGCGGCAGCAGGAGGAAAGGGCGCGCATGGAGGCTTTCATCCAGAAGTTTAAGGCGGGAACCCGCTCCCGGCAGGCCAAGAGCATGGAGAAGAAGCTGGCCAGGCTGCCGGAGCTGGAACGGGTTCTGGATGATCCCAGCATGACCATCCGCTTTGAGCCCAAACGGCGTTCCGGGGAAAAGGTGGCCGTTTTGGAGGATGTGGGCAAAGCTTTTGGGGATAAGGAAGTGCTGCGGGGCATATCCGCGGAAGTGAGGCGGGGAGAGCGCATTGCCCTTCTGGGCCCCAACGGCAGCGGGAAAACCACCCTGCTCAAGATTCTCGCGGGTAAGCTGGAGTTCCAAGGTGCCGTGCGCTGGGGCGCGGGCGTGGAGCTGGGCTATTTCTCCCAGCAGATCAGCTTCGACCCGGAGAACACGGTGCTGGAGGAGCTTTACGGGGAACACCGGCTGGAGCTGGGGGTGCTGCGCTCAGTTCTGGCCAGGTTCCTCTTCCGGGGGGAAGATGTGTTTAAGCAGACCACTATGTTAAGTGGTGGTGAACGCAATCGCTTAGCCCTGGCCAAGCTGCTTTTGCACCGCCCCAATGTGCTGCTGCTGGACGAACCCACCAACCATCTAGACATCTTTGCCAGGGAAGCTCTGGAAAGGGCCCTGGCGGAGTTCAGCGGCACCATCATCTTCGTGTCCCACGACCGCTATTTCATCTCCAAACTGGCCACCAAGGTCTGGGCGCTGGAAGCCGGCAGGCTGCGGGAGTATGCCGGGGGCTATGAAGCCTACGAACAGGCCCGGGCCATCCAGGCCGCAGAGCGCGGGGCCAAAGGGCCCAAGCCCGCGGCGGAAAAACCCCGCCGCCCTTCGGCCAAAAGCAGGGAGCAGCTGAAGCTTCTCGAAGAGGAGATCGTGGCCCTGGAAGAGCGGGTGGCTGAACTGGAGGCGGCCTTAGCTTCCCCCGAGCTTTACCAAGATGAAAGCCAAAGCGTACCTGTAATCCAGGAATACCAAGAGATGCAGGCCCGTTTAGCGGAAAAGTATGCAGCATGGGAGTGCTTAGTGGAAGCACAGGAGGAGGAATGAGTATGCCCGGCCAGAGAACCAGAGGGGTGCTCCTCAAGGGCGTGGAGGGGCTGCCCATTCAGGTGCCCCAGGCAATCCTGCACAGCCAGGCGCGCCTAGGCCCCGTCGCCACTTTGGTCTGGATCAATCTGCTAGCTTTGGCTCAATTGGGCAGGCCCCTGAGGATCGACGACCTCACAGAGAGCCTGGGGCTCCCCAAGTGGGAGGTGAGCAAGGCCCTGGCCCTTTTGGCCGATGAAGGGTGGATCAACGATGAAGGCCTGGAGATCCAGCTGGCCATCCCGGAGCTGGCTGAGGCCGCAGCCGCCGAAGAACAGGCGGAGCCCGTTGAGCCCGAGGCCTTCGAATGGCTGGTGAGCTACTGGTCTGCCCGGGTGGCGCCTGCCTCCCCAGAGGAGATGCGCAAGCTGCTGTACTGGATGGAGGTCAAGGCCCTGTCCCACGAAGTGATTGCCGTGGCGGTGGAGGAGATGCTGATCCAAGCTGCCCAACCCAGCTTTCCCTACCTGGAGGGTATTCTGCGCAACTGGCATGCCGCGGGCATCCGCACCTACAACGATCTGCTGGAAAACTCCCACCTCACCAAGGTGCTGGGCCCCATTGCCGGCCGCAGGGAGCTGAGCCCAGCAGAGAAAAAATGGAAAGAGGTATTCCCCGATGAATTCGAGTGAAGTTATGCAGGATTTCGACCTGCCCATGGATCTGGCTGCGGAAAGGCAGGTTCTGGGAATTCTCATCAAACATCCGTCCCAAGTGGACCAGGTGGCGGACCGCCTGCGTCCGTCCCACTTTGTGGATCTGGGCCACCGGCGGATCTACGAGATCATTCTCGATCTCTATCACAAACAGGGGCGCATCTCCTACAGCCAGATCTACAACCGCCTGGTGGCGGAGGGCGTTGAATCCCCCGCGGAGCTGCTCATCGCCCTCACCGAATCTTTCGTCTCCCTAAGCGAACTGGAGCCCTGTGTGGAGATCCTCATCCGCCAGGAGGGCCTCCGGCGGATCATCAAGGCCTGCGATACCATTAGGGCCATGGCCCTGGATCCCAAGGCGGAGGATCTGGCGGCGCTCCAGGCCAGGGCCCAGGAACTCATTTTCGACGCCACCCAGGCCCAGGGCGGCCCGGAAAACGAAGTGAAAAACCTCCTGGAGGTTTTGAGCCAGTGCTACCTCAACCTGCTGCGCCGCCGGGAAGGCCAGGAGGATGCCTACGGGCTTTCGGTGCGCTTCCCGTCCATCGACGGCATGACCACTGGCTTTAAGAAGAAAGATTTGATCATCCTGGCGGCCCGCCCCAGCATGGGGAAGACGGCGCTGCTGTTGAATATGGTAACTAACGTAGCCAAGCGGGGCATCCCGGTGTTGGTGTTCAGCTTGGAGATGGACGCGGAGCAGCTGGGGGACCGCATCGTCCTCAGCGAGCTGTTCACCTACAAACAGGACGGACAGCACGTGGTCTCTGCCCACGAGTACCAGACCAAGCTCAGCGACGAGCAGTTCCAGCTCACCCAGAAGGTGTTCAATGACCTTTATCATCTGCCCATCGCCATTGTGGACAAACGGGGTTTGACCGTGGCGGAGATCAGGGCCAAGGCCCGCCGCTTCAAGGCGGAAAACCCCGATCTAGGCCTGATTGTCATCGACTACCTGCAGCTGATCAAGCCCCCCGGCAACGCCAACCGCAGCTGGGCCCTGATCGTGGGCGAGATGGTGCGGGAGCTGCGGGATCTCGCGGGGGAGCTGGATGTACCTTTGATCCTCTGCTCCCAGCTGAACAGGGGCGTGGAAAGCAGGGAGAACAAACGCCCCATGATGAGCGACCTCAGGGATTCGGGGAACATCGAAGAATTCGCCGACGTGGTCATGTTCCTCTACCGCGACGATTACTATTACCCAGAGCTGGCCCGGGAAAAGGGCACCGAGGGTCTGGCGGAGGTAATCTTTGCCAAGCAGCGTAAAGGGGCCACCGGTGTGGTACAATTGAGATTTATAAAGGAATACACCCGCTTTATTGAAGAAACTAAACGACAGGTGGAGGTGGCCCATGGCGCTAGATAGGGAGCTGGATAAGACCAAGGTGATGTTCATCGATACCTGCCGGCGCCTGCTGGAGCTGGGGGAGCTGAGCGAGGAGGAGTACTTGGGCATCTGCGATCTTTTGGATCGTTTAGATGAGCTGGACAAGGAAAGCTTTGAGCAGGAGCTGCGCCGCATCAGCAGGGGCTTGAGCGATCTGATCAGCTAGAGGTGAAAGCGTGTCGCAACTAACCAGTCCATCGTATGTAGCACGCCTCCTGCGGGAGCGGGGGCTTGGCGCCAAGAAGGGCCTGGGTCAAAACTTCTTGGTGGATCAAAATATAGTCAGGCGCATCCTGGAAAGCGCTGCCCTGACCGGGGAAAGCTGGGTGTTGGAAATAGGCCCCGGCCTGGGGGCCCTCACCAGCGGGCTGGCGGCAAGGGCGGCCCATGTGGTGGCGGTGGAGATCGACGGGGAGCTGGCCGCGGTGCTCAAGGAGATCCTGCCAAATCCCAAGATCACCATTGTGGAGGGCGACGCCCTGGGCCTGGACTGGCAGGAGCTCCTCGCAGGGGCGGGCTGGCGGGGCGAGTCCTTAAGCCTGGTGGCCAATCTGCCCTACTATATCACCAGCCCCCTGATCATGAAGGCCCTGGAGTGCGGCCTGCCCTTTGCGAGCATCTTGGTCATGGTGCAAAAAGAAGTGGCCGAGCGCATGCTGGCGGCCCCGGGGAGCAAGGACTATGGGGTGCTCTCCCTGGCCGTGCAGTACTACGCCGCAGGCTCCCTGGTTTTGAAGGTGCCCCGCACCGTGTTTCTGCCCGCCCCGGCCGTGGATTCCGCGGTGGTGAAGCTGGAGCCCCGGCCCCCTCAGGTCAGCGCGCCCCGGCAGGAGCTCTTTGCGGTGATCCGGGCCGCCTTCCAGCAGCGGCGGAAAACGGTGCGCAACGCCCTGAAAGCCTTGGTGGCGGAGTGGGGCTTGAAGCTAGAGCAGCTGGATGAGGCCCTGGCCAGCTGCGGGATTGAGCCCACGGAGCGGGGGGAAAACCTGTCGTTGGAGGAGTACAGCAAGCTTACGGAAGAACTGCTGAAGGGAGTGTGAACAGTGGAGTTCATCAGCCCCACGAAAGGACGCCTTTCCTTTGAAGAAGTATTTGCCGACATCATGGCCTATGCAGCCGAAAGCCCCGATGACAGCTATCGACTCATAGTGGGGACTGATTCCCAGATCCGGGACGGCACCTGCTTTGTCACCGCGCTCATCGTCCACCGCTTGGGCAAGGGAGGCCGCTTTTTCTACACCCGCAGCTATGAAGACCATGTGCGCGCCTTGCGGCAGAGGATCTTCTTTGAAGCTTCCTTGAGCCTGAGCGTAGCTTCCCGCCTCGCGGAGAAACTGGCGGAGTCGGGGCACGAGTTCGACATGGAGATCCACCTGGATGTGGGCAGCAACGGTGCCACGAAGTCTTTGGTGAAGGAAGTTGTGTGCATGGTGAACGGCTCCGGCTTCCTGTGCAAGGTCAAACCCGACTCCTACGGAGCCTCCAGCGTGGCAGATCGTTATACAAAATAA
>DGEY01000020.1:9720-23948 GCA_002391385.1 Firmicutes bacterium UBA3914
ATGCGAGAAGGCGGTGACCGAGGTGGCTGGGGAAGTGAACAGTATCCAGCGGATCAGGCTGGATTTAGAGTCATGTGTGGGCAAACGGGTCAAACTCCGGGCCAACCGGGGCAGAAAGAAGATCGTGGAGGCGGAGGGCATCATCGAGAACACCTACCCCAAGCTCTTCGTGGTCAAGCTCGACGATTCCCACTCCCTGGACCGTTTGTCCTACACCTATGCCGATGTTTTGACCAAGACAGTGGAAGTCACTGTCGGTGATTGTGTAATCGGACAGAACTCAGCCGCCAATGAATAGATAAATACAGCCCAAGGCACCGGTTGCGGTGCTTTTTTCTTTGCCCCCTTCATAAACATCACTGAAGGGGGTGGGGGAGTTGTGGCAGCTGAAAAGGCGCCTGGGCAGCCGCATCCTGCGTTTGGGCTGCCGGGGCCCGGATGTGCGGGAGCTCCATGCCTTCCTGCGCCGCCAGGGCTATGATCTGGGCGAGGAAACACACTACGGATACCTGACTAAGGACGCGGTGCGGCAGTTCCAGCGGGACCACGGTTTGGCCGCCGATGGCATTGCCGGCAGGCGTTTTTTTGCTTTAGTCCTCAAGGAAGACCTGCCCATCCGCCGGCGGGTTCACGTGGTCCAGCCCCAGGAGGACTTGGCAGACATTGCCGCACGGTACGGAGTGGGTACCGAAGCCTTCGGCCGCTTTGCCGCCCAGGGCATCTATCCAGGCCAGCGCCTGGTCTTTTTTGATCGGGAAGTGTGGGGGATCTGCCGCGGCGGCTCCCAGCCGGAGCGGGGGGGACTGCCCCTGACCGGGGTGATCTGCTGCCAGCCTCCCCAGGCTCCGCTGGAGCTGCCCTGCCTGCTCCGCCCCCAGGAGCTGGAGTGGGATGTGATGCACATCCACCGGGCTCTGCAGACTCCTAAGCGCCGCAAAAAGGCGGCTGAGCTTTTCCTGGCCGCCCTTGAGCAGGTTCCCGGGGCCTGCGGGCTCTATCTCCCCTGGCGGGCAATTGCCCAGCTTGACGGAGTCCGCTATTTGAAACTCCTCCAAGGCCTGAAGCGGGCCCTGGGCCGCCGGGCCATGCTCTGGGTGGAGCTGGGGTCCGGCATCCCCCCTTGGACCATCTGGGGCGGGGTTGATTACGCCCAGGTGAACGAGGTGGCCGACCGGGTGGTGCTCCGCCTGGCCCGGCCAGAAGAGCCCGGCCCCCTGGTGGCCCTGGAACCCCTCCAAGCGGAGCTGCCCGCTGTACTCAAGGCGGTCCACTCCTGGAAAATCCTGCTGGATGTGCCGGTCTACGCGGTGGAATGGGAGCTGGGGCCGGAGGGCCTGCGCTGCACGGAGCTCTCCCACCAGAAGGCCCTTTCTAAGGCTTTGCGCCGGGGAGCCCGGCTGAAGCGGGGCGAGCAGGGCGACCTGCACTACAGCTTCCACAGCCGGGGGGCGCGCCATGAAATCCATCTTCCCCAGCAGACAGCCTTGGCCGAGCTCTGCCGCTTGATCAACCAGCGCAACCTGGCAGGGGTGATCCTGGATGGTCTGGGCCTGGAAGACCCCAGGATCTGGGAGACACTGCGCTCCCATTTCCGCACCGCCGCCCTGAATATTTGCGGGCAATAGACATGTTTTGCGGGCTGTTCTCATAGATATTAAGGAAAGTTGGCGGAAGCCTACGGCAAAAAAGGGGGAGAGAGATGAGCCTCAGTGTAAAAGAAAACCGCATCGCGGCGGTGAATCGCGTGGGGGAAAACACGCTGCAGACAGTCCTCCAGGGCAAGGTCGACCTGCCCAGCACCGCAGCTCCCGTCGGCAGGATAGTGTGGGTAAAGGGCGTTCCCGTTTTGCATTCCGCTGCCCCGGATCAAGACCGGGTCTATGTACAGGGAGCGGTGGATCTGACCATGGTCTATGCCCCCGAGACGCTGGGGGACGAACCGGCGGGGCTGAAGCGGGTGGAATGGCCTGGTGCCCTCCCCTTTGATGCCCATGTGGAAGTGCTCGGTGCGGAGCCGGAGGCCCTGGTCAAGGTCAAGTTGGCTGTCCTGGCCTGCGAGTGGGAGCTGGCCCCGGGGCAGTTCTCGGTGGATGTGGATCTCATCCTAGCCGTGACCGCCACCGTGGATCAGGTCCGGGAACTTAAGGCCATCAGCAGTGCCAACCTGGCCAAACCAGTCAAACTAACCACAGATGGGGTGGTGCTCACTCCAGTGCCCCCGCCTGTGGAGCTCCAGGTGGCGAAGCAGGTCACCGGCATGCTGGAATTCGACCTGGACGAGGACGATCTGGTGCGCACCGTTTTGGACCTGGAGGCCCAGGTCAAGCTGGAAGAGCCCGCCTTCAAGGATGGGGAGATGGAAGTTCGGGGCTGGGCGGCCCTGAGCCTCCTCTACGAAACCGAAAACTTCACGGTTAAGGCCCGGGAGTTCAACCAGGTGCTGGCCTTTGAGCTGAACTTCACGCACCCTGGGCTGGAACCCGGCATGACGCTGGAACCTCGCCTGGAGAGCCGCTGCGAAGGCTTTGTGGTCAACGACGGCCGCAGCCTCAGGGTGGAACTGGGCCTGGGAGGTGTGCTCCTGGCCAAAAAGCCCCAGGCGGTGCAGGTGCTGACCGAAATCTCGGCACCCGGGGGGATGGTGGAAACCCGCAAGGAACTGCTGGCCGCGGACAGCTTCGTGAGCCAGAAGGAGCAGCAGGCGGTGGTCCGGGGTTTGATTGAGCTGGGCGAGAACAATCCGCCCATGCGGGAGATCCTCAAGTGCCGGGCCGCGGCTCACCTCACCGACTATGATGTGGAAGAAGATAAGCTGACCATTGAAGGCGTGCTGGATGTGGAGATCTTCTACCTGGCCCATTCAGAGGAAGATATCAAACCCCTCTTCCGCGGGTATTTGCCGGAGGCGCTGCCCGTTTCCCAGACCCTGGCGGTGCCAGGTTTGGAGCTGGGCATGCAGCCCCGCATAGAGCTGGAGGTGGTGGCGGCCCGGCCTGATTTGATCAACCGGGAGACTCTGGAAGCCGCGGTCACCCTCCGCTACCGGGTGGAGGTCTTGGAATACCTGGAGGTGGAAGCGGTGGTGGAGGCGGTGGATGTGGAGCCCCTGCCGGAGGATCCGCCCACCTTGACCTTTGTCTTTGTGCAAAGTGGCGATACCGTCTGGAAGCTGGCCAGGCGCTACCACACCACGGAAGAAGCGATCCGCCGGGTCAACCCCAGCCTGCAGGATGGGGAGGCGGAGCCGCAGCCCGGCGAACACCTCTGTATTCCCAGGTAAGAAGGGCGGCGGGCGCTGCCGATGCAATGGACCTCTCTGGGGTCCATTTTTCTTTTGCCGGGCATACTACCCCTAGCGAGAGGGCAGGGGGGATGGATGTGCTGGCGCTTTTGATGGCAGCTCTCTCTGGGATACTCATGGCCCTGCAGGGGTCGCTCAACTCCGCGCTGGGCAAGGCCGTGGGGCTGTTGGAGGCAACTTTCATCGTGCAGGTGGTGGGCTCCATCTCCGGTGGAGCCCTGCTCCTTGTGGGGCTGGGCCGGGGCAGCCTGCTCAATTACGGGAAGGCTCCCTGGTACACCTACCTGGGGGGCCTTTTGGGAGTGGCCATTGTCTATCTAGTGGTTTCCGCCATAGCCCAGGCCGGGGTGGCCAATGCCACCACCGCGATCATTTTGGGGCAGGTGATCACCGCGGCGGTGGTGGATTACTTCGGCTGGTTCGGTGTAGAACAGGTACCCTTCAGCCTCTGGAAGGGGCTGGGCATCCTGCTCATGGCCGCCGGCGCCTGGCTGTTATTGTCCCGATGAGGGCAGGAGGAATTTTCTGCTCAGTGCGGAAATAAAGCTAGGACAGGAGGCAGACCATGGACCAGATTTCCCTGCGGGCCTACGCCAAAGTCAACCTCACTTTAGATGTGGTGGGGCGCCGCCCCGATGGCTATCATCTCTTGGAAAGCGTGATGCAGTCCGTTTCCCTGGCGGATACGATCACCCTAAAGAGGAGGCCCCAGGGTACTATCATCCGCAGCGATCATCCCGAGCTGCCCCTGGATGAGCATAACACGTGCTGGCGTGCTTTCACCGCCTTTGCAGGCTTCACCGGGCTGGAGGGCGGTGTCGAAATTTACATCCACAAAAGAATTCCCCTGGCCGCAGGTTTGGGAGGAGCCAGCGCCGATGCTGCCGCAGTTCTCCACGGGTTGCATAGAATATACGGGGCCAAGCTCAGTTTGGCCCAGCTCCAGGAGATCGGCCTGCAGGTAGGTGCAGATGTGCCCTTCTGCCTGCAGGGGGGGACCTGTCTGGTGCAGGGCATCGGGGAGAGGGTCCAGGCTCTGGCTGCTTTTCCCCGGGCCAGCTTGGTGCTGGTGAAGCCAGGTGCGGCTGTGTCCACTGCCGAGGTGTATCGAAGGCTGCAGCCCGCAGTCCACGGCACCAGGTTCACCGCGGAACTGCGCCAGCTGCTCCAGCAGGGCCGGGGCCTGCCGGAACTGGCGGGGGTTTTGGGGAACGTCCTGGAAACGGTGACCGAGGCGCTGGTCCCGGAAGTGGTTTTGTGGAAGGAGCGCCTTTTGGCCCAGGGCGCGCACGGCGCGCTCATGAGCGGCAGCGGGCCCAGCGTTGTGGGTATTTTTAGCGCCCCGGACCGGGCCCTAGGCTTTCAGGAGCGCTTTGCAGGCCAGGCCGAGATCTTTGTGGTGGAGCTGACGGATGTGGGAGTGGAGGAAATCGACGGAGGAGACCGATGAACATGAAAGTGGATGCCGTAGTTTTGGCGGGAGCTCCAAATAGCGGTCAGCTGCAGGAAGCGGATGCTGCCAAGTGGGAAGCGGCCATTCCCATCCACGGCAAACAGATGGTCAATTACGTGGTGGAGGCTCTGCAGAACTCGCAGCACGTGGCCAGGACGGTTGTGGTGGGACCGCTGGAAATCAGAGATGCGCTGCCGCCCGGCGTTACCTTTGTGCAAAACGGAAACAGTCTCCAGGAGAACATCTTTTTGGCCATGGATCGCCTGGAGAAAAAGAACAAGGTGCTGCTCATCACTTCAGACATTCCCCTGGTCCATGCCGAGGCCATCGATGACTTTTTAGAGCGCTGCGGCGATCTTCAGGGGGATGTGTACTACCCCCTCATTTCCAAGGAAGCCAATGAACAGATGTTTCCGGAATCGCAGCGCACCTACTTCACCCTCAAAGAGGGCTGTTTCACCGGGGGCAACTTGATTTTAGCCAGCCCGCAGGCGATCATCAACTCCCGCTGGGTGATGGATGATGTGTTTTCCCAGCGCAAGAAGCCCTGGAAGCTCGTGCGCATGCTCGGGTTTGTTTTCATTCTTAAGTTCCTTGCCAAGCAGCTGTCCATGGGCGAGCTGGAAAAGAGGGCCAGTTCCATCCTGGGCTACAAGGGCGTGTTCATCATCTCGCCCTATCCGGAACTGGGCACCGATGTGGATAAGCCCAGCGATTTGCAGCTGGTGAGAAAAGCCCTGGAGCCTGTGCAGGGCAAAGAAGCCTAACACTGGAGGTTGAACATGGCTGAAGCAGCGGCAATCATCCTGGCTGCGGGACAAGGCACGCGCATGAAATCCCAGCTGGCGAAGGTGCTGCACCCCTTGGCAGGCCTGGAGCTGGTGAACCATGCGGTACGCAATGTGCGCCTGGCCCAGTTTGAGCCGATCATTGTGGTCGTGGGCTTCCAGGGGGAAGCCGTCCGGGCAGTACTGGACCGGGATGTGGTGGTGGTGGAGCAGGAGGAGCAGCTGGGCACGGGGCACGCGGTGGATCAATGCCGGGACGCTTTGCGCGCCTTCGACGGGCCCGTGCTGGTCACCTACGGCGATACCCCCCTGTTCAGGAGCGAAACCTTCAGGCAGCTCTTGGAGTATCACCTCAAGGAGCAGGCGGCTGCCACGATTGTCACCGCGCATTTTACCGATCCCACCGGCTACGGGCGGATTTTGCGGGATGAAAACAACCAGGTGTTGGGTGTGGTGGAGCATAAGGATGCCTCGCCGGAGCAGCGTCTGATCCAGGAGATCAATACCGGAACTTATCTGTTCCAAAGTAAATTGCTCTTCCATTATCTAACCCAGATCACCCCCGATAACGCGCAGACCGAGTATTACCTCCCCGACGTGCTGCCGCCCATGCTGGCCGACGGGCACAAGGTGGCCGGCTTTGTCCTTGCTGATCCGGCGGAAAGTTTGGGTATCAACGACCGCCGGCAGCTCGCGGAGGCGGAGGCCATCTTGCGGGACCGGATCTGCCGCCACTGGCAGGAGCGGGGAGTGACCATCATCGACCCCGCTTCCACCTGGATCGAGTGGGACTGTGAAATAGGTCAAGATACGGTGCTTTATCCTGGGTGTCTGATCCAAAAGGGGAGCAAGATCGGGGAGAACTGTGTGATCGGCCCTTACTGCCGGCTGTCCGGGGCAGTGATTCCCAGCGGCGCGGTGCTGGAGTATGCGGTTGTGGTGGACAGGACCGTGGGCCAAGCCGAGCGTATCCTGCCGTTTTCCTTTCTATCTAAGTAAATCCTTTGGGGGGCTGTAAAGTGACGGAGTGTGGTAAAAGAATGAAAGTGTTTTCGGGGAATGCCAATCAAGAGCTGGCCAAGGACATCTGCAGCTGCTTAGGCATTCAACTGGGCCAGTCGGAGCTCCTGCGCTTTCAGGACGGAGAGATCCGCTTAAGAAACGTGGAGACGGTGCGGGGAGCGGAGGTGTTTATCGTCCAGCCTTTGAACTACCCTTCCGCGGAGCACATTATGGAACTTCTGATCATGATCGATGCCATGCGGCGGGCATCCGCCCGGGAGATCTGTGCAGTCGTCCCCTACTTCGCCTACGCCCGGCAGGATCGCAAGACCCAGCCCCGCGACCCCATTGCGGCAAAGCTTCTGGCCAACTTGATCACCGCCGCCGGCGCCGACCGGGTGGTTACCCTCGACCTCCACGCCGGGCAGATTCAGGGCTTTTTTGACATCCCCGTGGACAATCTCAAGGCCATTCCCATCATTACCGAATACCTGAAGCAGAAAAACCTGCAGGATGTGATCGTGGTCTCCCCCGATGTGGGCGGAGTGGTGCGGGCCCGGGAGCTCGCGGACCGCTTGAACTGCCAGATCGCGATTGTGGATAAGCGCAGGCCCAGGCCTAACCTGGCGGAAGTGATGAACATCATCGGCGAAGTCGCGGGCAAGACCGCCATCCTTTTAGATGATATGATCGATACCGGGGGAACAATAGTCAATGCGGCTAAGGCCCTCATGGAAAAGGGCGCGGTGGAAGTGTACGCCTGCTGCACCCATGCTGTGTTCTCCCATCCTGCGCCGCAGATCCTCCAGGACAGCCCCTTGAAGGAAGTAGTTGTTACCGACAGCATCCACCTTCCGCCGGAGAAGCAGTTTCCTAAACTGACCGTCCTGTCCGTGGCGCCCCTCTTTGCCGAAGCCATCCGCCGCATCTACGAGGAGCGGCCCGTGAGCCACCTGTTCGTTTGACTGTAACTGACAAGAATGGTATGATAAAGCGGTGTAAAGGAGGGAGCAGTACAATGGCAAACTATCAACTGGCCGTGGAAGAAAGGACCCAGACCGGGAAAAGCTACAACCGCAAGCTCCGGAGTGAAGGGAAAATTCCCGCGGTAGTCTATGGTTTTGGTCAGGATGCTACCCATATCCAGGTGGCCGCGCGCGAGGTGGAAAAGGCGCTGGCCGATCCCGCCAGCTTGATCGATCTGCAGCTGGGGGATGGTAAAAAGACGGTAATTGCGAAGGAAGTGCACCGCCATCCCTTCCGGGGGACGCTGCTCCATGTGGATTTCTACGCAGTGGATCTCAGCAAGAAGCTGGAGGTCACCGTGCCCATTCGCGTTGTAGGCGAAGAACAGCGCCCCAGCGATGGCGGCGTGGTGGAGACGTACCTCTGGGAGCTGCCTGTGCTCTGTCTGCCCACCGACATCCCCGGCCATATCGACGTGGATGTGAGCGGCCTGGAGCTGGATCAGGGCCTGACCGTGGGGGAGCTGGCGCTGCCTGAAGGCGTGGAAGCCCTGGGCGGTCCCGAAGAGCTCGTGGTGAAGGTAAGCGTGCCGCGGGCGGCAGGGGCCGCTGAAGAGGCCGAACCTGAAGAGGCTGAGGAAGCTGAACCAGGGGCCGAAGCGGCTGAAGAAGGCGGAGGAGAAGCTTAGTCTGTAGCTGAAAAGAGAGGGATACGCACAGTGCCTTCCGCCACTGTGCGTTTCTTCTGATCCTCTCTTTAGGGGGGAACAAATTGAAGGTAGTGGTGGGTTTAGGCAACCCGGGGCTGCGCTACGCCAGGACAAGGCATAATTTGGGTTTCTGGGTTGTGGACCTGTTGAGTGAAAAGTGGGGCATTCCCCTAACCAAGCACAAGTTTGGGTCCAAGGTGGGGGAAGGCCGTTTTTTAACCGAACAGGTGCTGCTGGTCAAGCCCCAGACCTTCATGAACCGCAGCGGGGAGGCAGTGGGTGACCTGGTGAGGTTTTACCAGCTTGATCCCGCTGATCTCCTGGTGATCTATGACGATCTGGATCTGGCTCCGGGTTTGCTCCGGGTGAGGCCTTCCGGAAGCGCGGGAGGGCACCGGGGGGTGGCCAACATCATCGACCATCTGCAGTCCGGCGCCTTTCCCCGGGTGCGCATCGGGATCGGATCGCCGCCGGAGCATCTGGATGCAGCTGCGTACGTATTGCAGGTTATTGATGAGGCAGAAACTAAAATGCTGGAAGAGGCCTGCCAAAGGGCGGCGGAGGCCGTGGAACTGTGGCTGAAGGAGGGTGTCCAAGCGGCCATGAACCAGTATAACCGGAGGCAGACAAGCGAACCATGACCGAAGAGGGGGAAGCACCTTGTCGCTACAGAGCTTAGTGGAACTCATGCGCCAGAGCAGGGAGCTTAGCCTCATTGGTCAAAACATCCGGTCTGGACAGGGCAGAGGGCAGATCATCACCGGCTTATCCGGCAGCCAGCGCTCCGTGTTGCTCGGGACCATCTACGACCCCAGCCGGGTGATGCTGGTGGTGACGGGGAACCAGAGTCAGGCTGAGAAACTGGCCCAGGACCTCCAGACGCTGCTTCCCACAAGCAGGGTGCTGGTTTGGGAAGCAAAGGAGCTCATGCCCCATGAGGAGGCCCCCACCGCTCTGGATCTGCGGGCGGCGCGCCTTGCGGTACTGCAGGAAGGAAGCAAACCGGGAACAATCATACTAACATCCATCGCGGCCCTCTTGGAGGGGCTGGTGGCTCCGGAACGCATGCGGAATTCAGAATTTTCAATAAAGTGGGGCTCCCGCTTAGATCTGGATGAGACCGCGGAGCTGCTGGTGAACCTGGGCTATGAGCGGGTAGCCATGGTGGAAAACTGGGGCCAGTTCTCCATCCGCGGCGGGATCTTGGATGTGGCTCCCTTCCACCTGCCCCAGCCCGTGCGCATTGAGCTCTTCGGCGATGAAGTGGATTCCCTGCGCAGTTTCGACTTCGCCAGCCAGCGGTCCCTGGAGAATATGAAGGAAGTTGTGATCAAACCTGCCCGGGAGACTCTCTATGATCTGGAGCAACTGGGCCGGGTTAAAGATGCCATCTGGGAGGCGGCGCAGCGCCAGAGCGAGCGCCTGCACCGGCTGAAGCTTATGGACGAAGCGGATGAGCTTCTGGCCCGCATCGCCCGCCACCTGGAGGCCTTCGATCAGCAGCGCTATTTCCCCGGCATGGACCAGTACAAAGTGTACTTCGGACAGGTAGTTTCCCTCTTGGAGTACCTGCCAGGGGATACCCTGTTGGTATTGGATGAGCCGGTGCGCCTCAAGGAAGCCGCGGTGGGGGCTTCCATGGAGATCGGCGAGCATTTCAGCCAGCTCTTAAGGAAGGGGCGCATCCTGAGCAGCCTGGCGGATCTTTACTGGGACTGGAACTCCCTTTGGGCCAAGTTCCAGACTTACCGGCCCGTTCACCTTTCCACCCTGGGCAAGCGGGTGAGCGGGATGGAGACCCTCTCCTCGACGCCCTTGAGCCTGCGCATGCCCGAGCACTTCGGGGGCAAAATCGAGCGCATGCTGCGCCGGGTGCAGCAGCTGCGCCGGGATCACTACCGCATCCTGATCCTGGTTTCCACTAAAGAACGGGGACAGCGCATTTTGGAACTGCTCCGGGAGGAAGAGATCCCCGCGGTGTACGTGGATCAGCTGGGTAAGGAGCTGCAGGTGGGCAACTGCGTGATCACCACCGGGAGCTTGGAAACGGGCTTTGAATTCCCCGCCTTCAAACTCAGCGTCATCACCGAGCTGGAGCTCTACGGCCGCCCCCGCAAAAAGGCCCGGGCCCCGAAGGTGGAAGAGGGACTGCGCATCGCCCCCCACGAGCTGCGGGAAGGGGACTACGTGGTCCACATCAACCACGGCATCGGCCAGTACATGGGCATCGAACAGCTGGAGGTGGACGGGCGCCGCAAGGACTATCTGTATATCCGCTATGCCGGACAGGACCGGCTCTATGTGCCTGTGGATCAGATCCACTTGCTCCAGCGCTACGTGGGCCTGGATGAGGGCGCCCCGCGCCTGAGCAAACTGGGGGGCAATGAGTGGAACCGGGTGAAAAAGCGGGCTAAGGAATCGGTGCAGGAGATGGCGGAAGGCCTGCTCAAACTCTATGCCGAGCGGGAAGCCGCACCCGGTTTTGCCTTTCCCCCGGACACCCCCTGGCAGCGGGAGCTGGAGAACTCCTTCCCCTACCAGGAGACCCCCGACCAGATCCAGGCCATCGAAGCGATCAAGCGGGATATGGAAAAGTCCCGGCCCATGGACCGGCTGCTCTGCGGCGATGTGGGCTACGGCAAGACCGAGGTGGCCATCCGGGCCGCCTTCAAGGCGGTGATGGGCGGCAAGCAGGTGGCGGTTTTGGTTCCCACCACCATCCTGGCCCAGCAGCACCAGCGCACCTTTGAGGAGCGCTTTGAGGGATTCCCGGTGAACGTGGCGGTGGTGAGCCGCTTCCAGACGCCAAAGGAGATCGCCAAGGTGCTCAAGGGCGCCAAGACCGGAACGGTGGATGTGCTCATCGGCACCCACCGGCTTTTGTCAAGAGATGTGGTGTTTAAGGATCTGGGCCTGGTGATCGTCGATGAAGAGCAGCGTTTCGGGGTGGCTCAAAAGGAAAGGCTGAAGGAAATCGCCCGCAACGTGGATGTCTTGACGCTGTCGGCAACGCCCATCCCCCGCACCCTGCACATGGCCATGGTGGGGGTAAGGGATATGAGCGTGATCGAAACGCCCCCGGAGGACCGCTACCCGGTGCGCACCTATGTGGTGGAGTACGATGAGCAGCTGATCCGCCAGGCCATCCTCAGGGAGCTGGCCCGGCAGGGTCAGGTCTATTTCGTGCACAACCGGGTGCAGTCCATCGAGCATGTCTACTCCGAGCTGCAGAGGATGGTGCCCGAGGCCAGGATCGCCATCGCCCACGGCCAGATGGATGAGTCGGTTCTGGAACGGGTCATGCTGGATTTTTATAACGGTGAATTCGACATCCTGCTCTGCACCACCATCATCGAAACGGGGATGGACATCGGCAATGTGAACACCCTCATCGTGGACGATGCGGACCAGCTGGGCCTGGCCCAGCTCTACCAGCTCAGGGGGCGGGTGGGGCGTACCAACCGGGTGGCCTACGCCTATTTCACCCACCGCAAGGACAAGGTGCTCACGGAAGATGCGGAAAAGCGCCTTTCCGCCATCAAGGAGTTCACCGAACTGGGTTCCGGCATCCGCATCGCCATGCGGGACCTGGAAATCCGGGGTGCCGGCAACCTCCTGGGCCCGGAGCAGCACGGGTTCATCGCCTCCGTGGGTTTTGAGCTCTACTGCCGCCTGCTCGAAGAGGCCATCCAGGAGCTGAAGGGCCAGGAGAAACCCCAGGTGCCCGATCCCTTCCTCGATCTCAAGGTCGATGCCTACCTGGACGACGCCTACGTGCCCGATCCGGCCCAGAAGGTGGAGCTGTATCAGAGGATTGCTAACCTCTCTTCCCTGGAGCAGTGCGATGATCTGGAGGAGGAAATCCAGGATCGCTTTGGCGATCTCCCCCCGGCGGCGCGCAATCTGCTGCAGAGCGTGCGCATTAAGATCTTAGCCCGGGAGGTGGGTCTGGAGAGCATCACGGTGCGCCAAAGCAAGTTCGAGCTCCGCTTCCTGGAGGGGCGGGGTATCGATGTGCACAAGTACGCGGCGCTGCATCAGAAGTACGTGGGGAAGATCTCCTACCGCCATGCCCGGGGCGGTCAGCTGCAGGTGGAAAAACTGAAGGGGGACGAACAGGCCCTGGCACTGCTTACGCAGGTGCTGGGGGAGATGGCCCATGAATAAAAGTGGTAACCTGCGCTTATACTAACCGTAACTTAATCCTGGGAAAAGGGGTGTGACGTTGAAGGCAACGGGCATAGTACGACGCATTGACGATCTGGGTCGCGTAGTCATCCCCAAAGAAATCAGGCGAACGTTGCGGATCCGGGAAGGCGATCCCTTAGAGATCTTTGTAGATAGAGATGGCGAGGTAATCCTCAAGAAGTATTCTCCCATTGGCGAGCTGGGGGATTTTGCCCAGGAGTATTCAGATTCGCTGTACGAAACAACGGGCCATGTGGCCATAATCACAGACCGGGATGCTGTGGTGGCCATTTCGGGAGGGCCGAAGAAGCAGTGGATAGACCGCCCTGTGGTGGCTGTGGTGGAAAAGGCTATGGAGTCCAGGCGCAGCATGACCATTCGCCAAGGAGAACATCCGGAGGATGAAGTGTGGGATTTTGCCATGCAGGCTATAGCTCCCATCATTGCAGAAGGGGATCCTATCGGGGCCGTTATCCTAGGTACTAACGAAACCAACCGCCAGATGGGCGAATTAGAACTCAAACTGGTGGAGACCGCCGCGGGCTTCCTGGCCAAACAGATGGAGCAGTAAAAAGAAAGCGGAAGGACTCCTCATAAGCCGCCAGTCCCAGGCGTAAGCATGAGTAGGAAGGGAAGAGCGGCCTATGACCAAGGAGTCTTTTTTGCGTGGTGCGGCCATCCTGGCGGCGGCCAGCGCCTTGAACCGCCTCATCGGCTTAGTCTACATGATCGCGCTGCCCCGCTTGATCTCGGATCAGGGGATGGGCCTTTACCAGCTGGTTAAGCCCATTCATTACTTCGCAGCGGTGGTGGCCATCGGCGGCATGCCGGTGGCTGTGGCCAAGCTCAGCGCGGAAAAAGCGGCACTGGGGCAGGCCTGGGAGGTGCAGCGCACCTTCCGCACGGGTCTGCTTCTTTTGCTGCTCAGCGGCGGGGCTGTGGCCCTGGCTTTGATTCTGGGCGCGCCCTGGTTTGCCGCGGTGCTGGCCAAGGACCCGGGTGTCATCCCCATCCTGGTGGCCCTGGGCCCGGCCTGCTTCTTTCTGGCCTTGAGCGCCGGCTTCCGGGGCTTTTTTCAGGGGCTGCAGTACATGACCCCCACCGCCATCTCCCAGGTGGCGGACCAGGTGGTGCGGGTTTGCGCCACCATTGCCCTCAGCCTTTACCTGCGGCCCCGGGGCCTGGAGTTCGCGGTGATGGGCGTGGCCGCGGCCTTCATCTTGGGAGAGCTCACCGGCTGGCTGGTCCTGGCCGGAGCCTATCTGGGCCCAGGCCGCCGGCTTCTGGCGGAGCTGAAAGGGGCGGCCCCGGCGCGGCCTGAATCCGTGGGCAGCCTGGCCGCCCGCCTCATTGCCCTGGCCGTCCCGGCAGTTGTGGCCACCATCCTCTGGCCGGTGATGCAGCTCGCGGACAGTTTGCTTGTGCCCCTGCGCCTGCAGGCCGCGGGCTTCGGGCCCGCGGCAATTCGGGAGGGCCTGGGCCATTTGGGCATGGCTTTGACCTTGGCCCAGTTTCCCAACGTGGTCACCGTGGCCCTGGCCACAAGCCTGGTGCCGGCCGTGTCGGAAGCCAAGGCTCTGGCCCGGGAGGGGCTCGTGCGCCACCGGGCGGAAGAGGCGCTGCGCATGGCTTTGATTTTCGGGGTTCCATCCTGCACCGCCCTGTTTGTGCTGGCGGCACCCATCTCCCAGGTGCTCTTCGGCTACAGCCAGGTGGCTGAGCCCCTGCGCATTTTGGCCTTCGGCACCGTCACCCTGGGCATAATTCAAGCCACCACAGGTGTGCTGCAGGGCTTGGGAGCCATGGGCGTCCCCGTACGGA
>DGEY01000020.1:24199-28285 GCA_002391385.1 Firmicutes bacterium UBA3914
TTGGGAGCCGCCTGGAGCACCGCCTTGAGCTGGGCGCTGGTGGCAGCCCTCAACCTGATCTCCGTGTACCGCCGGGTGGGCAGCGTGCTCAACTGGCGCCACGGGGTGTTGTTACCCGCTCTGGCTGCCGGCGGCACCGCGGCCTTGCTGTACCTGCTCCAGGACACCCTGGCCCGCTTTCTCCCCGCCGCCCCGGCCACCTTGGGCCCCCTGGCCTTCAGCTTCGTACTCTATTTTCTCCTCCTGATGATCTGGGGCAGCCTGCGGCGGCGGGATGTGGCCCTGCTTCCCGGTATCGGCGATGCTTTGGGCGCGCGCCTTCAGGCCTGGGGTTTTCTGCGCAGATGATCCTTGGCCCGGTCCCAGAGCTCGTTGAGGCCGTCCAGATCCAGTTCAGCTAAATCCAGGTCTGCCTCCTGTGCATAGCTTTCCAAAAGATGGAAGCGCTCGATAAACTTGGCTGTGGCCTTCTGCAAGGCGAACTCCGGGTCCACCTTGATGAAGCGGGCTAAGTTGACTACGGCAAAGAGCAGATCGCCCAGTTCCTCTTCCAGCTCTGCCTGCTGGCCCGCGGCTGCGGCCTCTTCCAGCTCTTTGAACTCCTCTTTGACCTTTTCCACAACTTCCCAGGTGTGGTCCCAGTCAAAGCCCACCTTGGCCGCCTTCTTCTGGATTTTTTCCGCGCGCATCAGCGCCGGCAGCTCCTTGGGCACCCCATCCAGAACTGAGGTGCGCTGGCTGCCCGCCTTTTCCCGCCGCTTGATGGCCTCCCAGTTCACCATCACTTCCTCTGGCGTCTCCGCTGAAACCTGGCCGAAGACGTGGGGATGGCGGCGCACCAGCTTCTCGCTGAGGTTAGTGATCACATCGTCCATGGAGAACTGTCCGTTTTCCGCGGCGATCTGGGCGTGGAGCAGCACCTGCAGGAGGACATCCCCCAGCTCATCCTTCATGGCTTGGGGATCGCCTGCATCGATGGCTTCCAAGAGCTCATAGGCTTCTTCCAGTAAAAAGCGCTTGAGACTGGTATGGGTCTGCGCCCGGTCCCAGGGGCACCCTTCAGGGGAGCGCAGTTTGGCTACGATGTTAACTAGGTTAGACCAGGACATGGCTGAACTCCTTTCCTAAAAACAGAGAAAACCCCCTAGAAGGGGGTACTCCCCGCCTAAGGGGCTGGCAATTCCTTTACTTAGGGGCAACTGCTTCGCGGAGAGATTTGCCAGGTTTGAAGGCAGGAACCTTCGTGGCCGGGATCATAATCTCTTCGCCCGTGGAGGGGTTTACTCCCTTGCGTGCTTGGCGAGCCCGCACTTCGAACGTACCGAACCCGACGATGGTGACCTTTTCTTCTTTGGCCAGAGCTTCAGAGATTGCGGCAAATACTGCCTCTACTGCATCACCCGCTGCCTTTTTGGTCATGCCGGACTTCTCGGCAACACTGGCGATCAACTCAGCTTTGTTCACAAGTAGACCTCCTTTAGGGTGGAAATATACCCCTTATTTCTAGGATTATTCGAGTTTTCCTGCCGCAGTGGTAATATTTTCCCCACATTCTTTGAGTTTAACCCCCCATTACAAGCGATTTTAGCCCCCCTTTTGGGTGAAACTAAGGAAAAACCTAAGGAGGACCTCCCATGGCAAGGAAAAACCAGGTGGTGGTGCTGGGTTTGGTGCTGGTGGCCATCGCCAGTGTGGTGATGCTGATCAGCTGGTCCGGCGATGACAGCAATATCGTGCGGGAGCTGGAGGAAGAGCCCACCCTCACCGTGTATGTGAACGAGACCGGAGAGATCAAGCAGATGAAGCTGGAGGAGTACCTGATGGGGGTGGTGGCCGGGGAGATGTTCCCCGACTGGCCGGTGAATGCCTACGCCGCCCAGGCCATCTTCGCGCGCAGTTTTACCATGGACTTTGTCTCCCAGGGCGGGGTGAAGGATAAATACGGTGCCGATGTGTCCACCTCCATCGAGGAAACCCAGGCTTACAACCCCGCGGCCATCACCGCCGAGATCAGGCGGGGGGTGGAAATGACCAGGGGCCAGGTGATGACCTACGACAACCGCTACGTGCGGGGCTGGTTCCACGCCTATTCCGGCGGCATCACCGCCCGGGCTAAGGAGGGACTGGATTACCAGGAAGAAGAGCCGCCTTTCACCAAGAGCGTGCGCCTGCCGGAAAACGAGTACGCCCCGGAAGAGGTGAAGGCCTGGGAGGTGGAGTACTCCGCCGGGGAGCTAAGGAACCTTCTGGCTCAAAGAGGAGTGAACGTGGGGGAGATCACCGGAGTTGAGATTCTGGAGCGGGGTCCCACCGAGCGCATCACCAGGCTCATGGTCAAGGGCAGCCAGGGCGAGCAGGAGATGACCGGTCCAGAGTTTAGGCTGGCGGTGGATTCCACCAAGATGAAATCCACCCTGGTGCGGGAGTTCAGCTTCCAAGATGGGGTGCTGCGCATCAGCGGCACCGGTTACGGCCACGGCGTGGGCCTCAGCCAGTGGGACGCCTTTATGCTGGCCAAGGAGGGTAAAAGCCCCGAGGAGATCGTGCAGACCTTCTTTGAGGGCGTGACCATCCGCAAGATCTATGAGTAGTCTAACCTGCCTCCCCCAAGCATAGAATGGTGCAGGAAGATGCGGGCGCAACCACAGCCCGCCTGGGAGGTAAGGCAGGTGGACGACAGAAGGCTGAACAACATGCGCCATCAGCTCATTTTGGCGGAACGGGAGCGGCTCACCCTGGACGGAGTGATCCACGTGGAGAGCTTTGATGATCAGGAAATAGTGTTGGAAACGGAGCTGGGCGGGCTGGTGGTCCAGGGAGAAGATCTGCACATCCAGGAGCTCAACTTGGAAAAGGGGAGCCTCTTGGTGCGGGGCTACATCCAATCCGTGGAGTATCTGGGGGATTCCCTCGGCAAGAAGAGCAGGGGGTTTTTGGCCAGGCTGTTCCGCTGAGGTCAGGGAGGTGTGCTGATGGAACCTTTGGCCTCTCAGCTCTACGCCTTTGGCATTGTCCTCCTGGCTGGGGTGAACTTGGGGCTGTTTTTCGATTTCTTCCGGGTGATCAGGGGGCTGCTCCGCCCTGGGTTTATCGCCACCCCCATTTTGGATCTGCTCTTTTGGGCCGTGGTCACCCCGGTTCTGGTGCTGTATCTCATCTTGGCCAACTGGGGAGAGCTGCGGGGTTATGTGGTGATCGGCCTGGCCCTGGGCCTTTTCTTTTACCGCCTGATCTTGAGCGGCCTGGTTATTTCCTTCCTCTTATGGCTCGTTGACCTGATCCGGCGGGTGCTCAATGCCTTTGCCACCTGTGTGGTCTGGCTCGGTTCCCTGCCCATCCAGGTCTACCAGGAGGTGCGCTTCCACTACGCCTACAGGGCCAAAGCGCGGCCGCGGACGGGGCGGCTGTGGAAAATCCGCCCCAGACTGCGCTGGCGAAGATGAAAACCAAAGACTGGCAGGAAAACTTCACGGGAGGGTGAATGAAATACCCAGGAGGTAATCGGCATGGCCCGTGAAGTGACGAAGCGCAAGAAAGTGCGGCTGAATGTGGGGCGTGTTCTGCTCTTGGCTTTGATTCTCTGGATAGGTTTTGGGTTTGCCAGGAATGCTGTGGCCAATTTCAAGCTGCGGCGGGAGATCGAGTCTCTGCAGAGGCGCATCGCGGTCCTGGAGATGCGCAACCAGGATCTGGAGCGGGAGATCGAGGAGTGGCTTTCCCCCGAAAATGTGGAGAAGATTGCCCGGGAGCAGCTGGGGCTGGTGAAACCCGGGGAAATTGTGTACAGGCTTTCGGAATCTGCCGAGGAGTGAAAACCGCACCACTGCCCATGGAGAGCGTGCTCAGGAAGACAGCTTTATTGACACAAAAATGCCAATAATGTATAATGACAGTTAAGCCGAGTGCCCTGCAGCGGCAAAATCCAAGAGGAGGAATTTTTTAACGTATGTCAATTGATGTCGGCAGCATTGTCGAAGGAAAGGTCACGGGGATCACCAGTTTCGGGGCTTTCGTGGAGCTTTCCAATGGACAAACCGGTTTGGTCCACATTTCTGAAGTTGCTGATGCCTACGTAAAAGACATTAA
>DGEY01000020.1:28496-30153 GCA_002391385.1 Firmicutes bacterium UBA3914
CCCGCAGGAGGGCCAGCAGTTCAGCCGATTTTGAGGAACGGCTCATGCGTTTTCTGCGAGACAGTGATGAGAGGCTGTCAGCACTGAAGAAAAGTCAAGATTCAAAGCGGGGAGGCAGGGGCGCGAGGTAAGATCGGGTTTCACTGGTAATCAACAACAAGCACCTCCATGTGGGGGTGTTTTTGTCTGGGAAGTGATCTTCTGAAGTATGAAAAGCCAAGCAAGGCGGTTTTGAACATCATCAAAGAGCAGATCGGCCGGGAACCCAGGGGCGTCTTGGAGGTGAAGACCACCTGCCGGTGGGGCTTTCCCCAGGTGATTGTCAACAGGCCGGTTTCGGCCCTCGCTTCTGACCTGGAGATTTTCCCCACGCTGTACTGGCTGACCTGCCCCTATCTGTGCCGGGAAATCTCGGCGCTGGAAAGTGAAGGGCTGATTGCCCATTTTGAGGCGCGCCTGGCCGGCGATCCGCAGTTCGCCGCGGCCATGGCCGCGACCCACGAGAGCTACGCCCGGGAGAGGCTCGCTTTGGTTCACCGGGATGTGCGCCGGCGCCTCAAGGAGGAATATCCAGAGCGCTACCAGGTTCTGGCCACCAGCGGAGTGGGGGGTATCCGCAGCCCCCAGGGCGTGAAGTGCCTGCACACCCACGCCGCGGATTACCTGGCCCGGGGCGAAAACGCCATCGGTGCGGAGACGCTGGAGCTGCTGCAGAAGCCCTGGTTTTGCCCGGATGCCGAATGCAGGGAGTACGAAAAATGAAGGCAGCCATAGATGTGGGAACCAATTCTGTGCGGCTGCTGGTGGCGGAGCGCAGCGCCCAGGGCCTGAAACCTGTGCTCAAGCAGGTGCGCATTGTCCGCCTGGGCCAAGGTGTGGATGCTGCCGGCCGGCTGAGCCCGGGGGCCATAGAGCGGACCCTGGCCGCCTTGGCAGAGCTGAAGGCTTTGATCCCACCCGGCATTCCGGTTTCGGCCTTTGCCACCAGCGCCGTGCGGGATGCCCAAAACGGACAGGAATTTGCCCGTTTGGTGGAGGAGCGCTTAGGTTTTCCCCTGGAGATCCTCTCCGGCTCCAGGGAGGCTGAGCTGTCCTTCGCCGGGGCGGTGTTGTCCGTGGGCCACCTGGGGCTGCCGGAACCCATCGCGGTGGTGGATGTGGGGGGCGGCAGCACCGAGATCCTTACAGGTACGGCCCAGGGCGAGCTCCTGGGTGGGGGCAGCAGCCAGGTGGGGGCGGTGCGCATGCTGGAGCGCTTCATCACTAGCCACCCCCTGCTCCAGGACGAGCAGCGGGCCCTGGAGGAAGAAGTACGGCGCATCCTGGCTCCCCTGGTGGAACAGGTGCGGGCTTACGGGCCCAGGACGCTCATCGCGGTGGGGGGGACCGCCACGTGCCTCGCGGCCATCATGCAGAATTTGGCAGAATACAGCGATGCAAAGGTGACAGGCGTACGCTTTTCCCTGGCGGAGCTGAAGGAAGCCTACGGCAGGCTGAGCAGACTAAGCCTGGAGGAGCGTCGGGGGATCCAGGGGATGCAGGCTGGACGGGAAGATGTGATCATCAGCGGAGCGGCCATCTTGGTGCAGGCCGCCCAGCTCCTGGGGTTCAGCGCGCTGTATGTCAGCGCCTGGGACCTGCTCCACGCCACGCTGGC
>DGEY01000020.1:30342-33045 GCA_002391385.1 Firmicutes bacterium UBA3914
CACGCTGGCACTGCCGGTTGACGGGGGAAGCTAAATAGCGTATAATGTTCTCTGTAAATGAGCCGGGGTGGCGGAATGGCAGACGCTACGGACTTAAAATCCGTTGGGCTTTTGAGCCCGTGAGGGTTCGAGTCCCTCTCCCGGCACCAGAGCATGAGCCGGGCACCTAGCGAGGTGTCTTTTCTCTTTTGGGGGGATCAGCGGTGAGGCGTTGGAAAGACAAGAACGAACTGGAAAAAACTGTGGCAGTAGGCATTCACGGCGCCCCAGAGTTAAGGCCTGAGGAAAAGCGGCGTTACTTAGGCTCTTTTCGCGAGCGGGTCATTCAGGCTGTAACCTTCGAGCAGCTGCGCACCAAGGCAGGGCTCCAGGTCATGGTGGAAGCCCTCCAGGATCCCCGGGGGGTGGAGCTGCTTATCCACGATGCAGCCCGGGGGACGGCCATGCCCCTGATCGCGGAGGCGCGACGGCGCGGGGTAGACTTCACCATCGTCTCCAACCCCGACTTCGTGGGCGAGGTGGCCGCGGCTTTGGTGGCCGCGGATGCGGTGGACATTCCCGAGCTGTATGCGGAAGAATAGATCAGACTGTTGAACAAGGGTGCTCTACCGCTGAGGAGAAGCACCTTTTACTGATTTCAGCCGGCCGGAGTGTCCGCGGTCCGTTATCATCCATATACGGCAGCCATCTTGTACGAAGTAAGCCATTACGTGCCAATGCGCATCCCTGCCGATAGAAGGTTGTTCCGGTGAACTTCTCACTGTAACCCAGGTTGCAGCCACCAACTGTGGCAAAATCGAGACAGTAATACTGGACGTTTACGTTCCTGCCACAGGGGTTGATCTCCACCTCGTACGGATAACTTGAGATCTTTTCCCCAGAGGTGGGCTTTTTCAGGCTGAGGCCGCAGCTGTACAGGTCGATGTCGGGCACAAAAGCTGCCTTCGGAGATGCCATAATTGTGTACTCGTGAAGCAGATCATACGCCTCCAGGGGAATCTTGAACTTGCCGTTTTCATCCGTTCGGATTGTCTCGGGGATGTACCCGCTGTAAATAATCTCCACGCTTACTTCTCCACCGGGGGCTTTCCTTGAATGGAGACCCGGCCGATCGCTTTCCCGGTAACACCTGCGAAGTCGGCCTTGGGCTTTTGCTTGCTCACTTCTTGCTGTTTGGGCTCAAAGGCACGTCCAAAAGCAAAACCCCCGCGCCCATGGATTATGGGACACAGGGGTCCGGAAAGGCCCTTGACTCTAGAAGGGCAAATCCTCTTCGTCTTCTTCCTCTTCTACCGCTTCCTCTTCCTCTTCTTGCGGTTCCTCTTCTTCTGCCTCCACCACCACGGCCTCTTGGGTCCAGGCGGCTGCCTGGGGTTCGGCAGGCTTTTCGTCCTTGGCCGCCTTAGGCTTTCCAGGCCGCAGGATCAGGGCCGTGAGTACCAGGGCTAAGCCCAAGAAGAGGGGCAGGAGTCCAAACAGCAGCCAGATGCCAATCCCGATGGTGAGCAGGGCGATGGTCACGGCCAGACCTACTAAGCCCATGATGATACCGGCAGCCAGAAGCATTTTGAGCTTCTCTTCCGGGGTTTTCTCCGCGTCCGGATCAAAACCGCGGGCGATGAGGGCCATGCGCTCCTTGTAGCTGAACCAGCGCAGTGTGATGGCGAGGATTACCGCCAGGGCGGTGAGGATGATGGGCAGCCACATGGCCATGGAAACCAGTGAGTAGTTGGTCACAGCAATCTCCCCCATTCTTTATTTTGTTACGCTAAACGAACCCAGCGCTAACCTTGCCGAGATGGAACCGCGCCGCTCGCCTTGGCCGATAGTGCCCTGTACGCTGTGCTCGTGCTGCTCGCCGTCGAAGGGAACACCGATGTGGATGCTGCCTAGCTCCACCGTTCCTTCTAATAGATATGATTCATCCGCTGGAAGATGCAGGTGCAGATCGCCAAGGGCGGTTTCTAGCACGCTGCTTTGGGCCAGGCTGGCGGCGATGTTGATATTCCCAAGGTGGGAAATGGCCGTGAGCTTTTCTGTAAAGCGGGATGAGTCAACGTGAATATCTCCTAAGTGCGTTTCTAAATGGGCACTGCCCTCGTAGTCCTGCAGATCGATGTCGCCCAGGTGGGTGTAGGCTTGGAGCTCTCCTTGGATGCTGGTCACCTGCACATTACCCAGTCCCAGGCGTAGCTCCAGATCCATTTCCCCGGGAACCCAGATGGTCAGATCAGCCCGGGCCTGCTCATCGGGCTCCAGGCGGGGCATGCTCACCAGCAGGCGGTTTTCTTCCTCCAGAGTAGTAACGGCTAGGGAAATGCCGTCCAGAATCTCCTGGGCCCTCTGTGCCGTGTGGGCACTGGCCTCCACGAACATGGTGATCTCCACCTGCTCCACAGCCGCGCCCCTCACCAGAATGTTCCCCCGGGGATTATCTATCACGAGCCGGGGCTTGCCCTCCGCTGAATACTTAGTGCTTTCGTGCAGAGTGCTGTGGTGGGCAGCAGGCAGTGCAGCTGGTTGCTCAACAGGCCTGCGGAAGGCCTCGGGCACCGGGATAACCCCCACGCTCATCAGCATCAGGGCCGTTACTGCACAGAGCAGGAGGGCGGTGATGGTGATGGCTAGCTTACGCATAAATCCGTCCCTCCTTTCCAGAAAACCTTGTTCGATCATTTCCATAAACCAGGCGGATTGTCCTTT
>DGEY01000020.1:33288-35426 GCA_002391385.1 Firmicutes bacterium UBA3914
GTAAGTCTAGGCTTGTGCTTGTTTCTGTTTTGATTGCCTTGTTAACAGTCAGCCTGCCCCTGTGGGCTGCGGAGCTGGTGATTCTGCACAACAACGACGTACACTCCCGCTTGGAGTCCCACCTGCCCGCGGAAGCGGAAGAGGTACAAGGTGGCAGGGTGCGCCTGGCAACACTGGTGGACGAGATTAGGGGGCTCTATGGTGCGGATAAGGTCCTCCTCCTGGATGGGGGCGATGCCATCCACGGCATGAACATCGACAACCTCTTTGGCGGATTGCCCTCCATCGAAGTGATGAACCTCATGGGTTACAACGCCTTTGTCCCAGGCAACCATGAGTTCAACTACGGGCAGGAAGTTCTGGGCCAGCGCATCCGGGACGCTAAGTTCCCCGTTTTGGCTGCCAACGTCACCTACAAAGACGGTTCGCTGTTTACCGGCGCCAGTGCCCTGATCCAGGAGATCGGAGGCGTCAAAGTAGGTATCATAGGTCTAGTGGCTGAAGAAACTCCCATTGTGACCCATCCCAAGAATGTAGAGGGTTTAGTTTTCCATGAGCCCATCTCCGTTGCCAAGATGGTGGCCCAGAGGGTTCGCCCGAAGGTGGATGTTCTGATCGCCTTGAGCCACCTTGGCTACAGCAAGGACATTGAACTGGCCGAGGCCGTGCCTGAACTGGATATCATCGTGGGCGGCCACAGCCATACCGAGCTGAAGGAGGCCACGGAGGTCAACGGCGTGATCATCGTTCAGGCGCATGAATACGCCAACAATTTGGGTTTCCTCTACCTGAACGTGGAAGATGGCAAGATCACCAATTACAACGCCTTCCTGATCCCGGTAACCGCGGAAGTTCCCGAGCACCCGCAGGTCAGGGCCATCATCGATTACTGGAATGAGCAGCTGCAGGAGCGCTTGGGCACGGTTGTGGGCCGCAGCGATGTGGCCTGGAACGGCGAGCGCGAGTTTGTCCGCACCTCCGAGACCAATCTGGGCAACCTGGTTGCCGATGTGATCCGGGAGGCTGTGGGCAGCGATATCGCCGTAACCAACGGTGGCGGCATTCGGGCCAGCATCAACCCCGGCGATATCACGGTGGCCGACATCTACAACGTACTGCCCTTCGACAACAGCTTGGTTGTGGTGGAAATGCTGGGCATGGACATCATCGAAGCTCTGGAGCACTCGGTCCGCCTCGTGCCGGAGCAGAACGGCGGTTTCCTCCAGGTTTCCGGCCTGACCTTTGAAGTGGATCCCAAGGCCCAGCCCGGCGGCAGGGTGATCAACGTCCGGGTGAACGGCGAGAGGATCAGCCCCAGCAAGACCTACACGGTGGCCACCAATGACTTCCTGGCTGCCGGCGGCGATGGATACGAGACCTTCATGAACGCTAAGCTGGTGGCCGACACTGGCATCATGCTCAGGGATGTCATGGTGGACTACGTCCTGCAGCAAGGGACTCTGCAGGAGCCGGAAGGCGGACGGATCATTATCCTCGAGTAGAAAGACATGGGAAAAACAGGGCTGCCTCAGGGCGGCCCTTTTTCATCTAAGCAGAAGGGGAGAAAGCAAGATGCTCATGGAAGTTCTGCAGAGACGGTTTGAGGGGAATATGCACCGCCATCCTGGCCTGAACTGGGAGGATGTGCGGGCTAGGCTGGAGGCCAATCCCGAAAAGCTCCAAGTTCTAAAGGCGATGGAGGAAACGGGGGGAGAGCCAGATGTGATCGGCCAGGATGAACAGGGCAGGTACCTCTTCTGCGACTGCTCCAAAGAAAGCCCTACTGGCCGGCGGGGCCTCTGCTACGATGGCGAGGCGCAGGCCCAAAGGGAAAAGAAGGGAGTTGCACCCAAGGGGAATGTTCTGGACATGGCCCGGCAGATGGGGGTGGAGCTCCTGGATGAAGAGCAGTATATTGCCCTGCAGCAGCTGGGCCCCTTCGATACCAAGACCTCCAGCTGGGTGAAGGCGCCGGAGGATGTGAGAAAACTAGGGGGCGCCCTCTTTGGCGATCACCGCTACGGCCGTACCTTTATCTACCACAACAGCGCCGGTTCGTTCTACAGCTCCCGGGGCTTCCGGGGCCTAGTGAGGGTGTGAGCCCCGCGCACTGCTCACCATCTTGGGTAGGGCGCATT
>DGEY01000026.1:0-13283 GCA_002391385.1 Firmicutes bacterium UBA3914
GTGGCCGATGGTGCCTACGTTGACGTGGGGTTTGTTTCTCTCAAACTTTTGCTTAGCCATTTTTCTTCTTCCTCCTTGGGAAAGTGGTTTTAGTTTAGATACCGGCAGAGTGGATGATTTCCTCTGCTAAAGCGGGCGGCAGTTGTTCGTAATAGGCGAAGGTCATGGTGTGCTGTGCCCTTCCCTGCGTCATGGAACGCAGTGCGGTGGCGTAGCCAAACATCTCTGCCAGCGGAACATAACCACGCACAATCTGCGTATTCCCCCGCTGTTCCATTCCTTCAATCTTACCGCGTCTGGCGTTAATATCGCCCATGACATCACCCAAGAAATCATCGGGTGTCACAACTTCCAGTTTCATGACGGGTTCCAAAATCACAGGCGCTGCCTGACGGCACGCTTCCTTAAAGCCAATGGAACCGGCGATCTTAAAGGCCAATTCTGAGGAATCCACTTCATGGTAGGACCCATCCACCAGGGCCACCTTCACGTCCACCACGGGGAATCCCGCCACAACGCCAGTGAGCATGGCCTCTTTGATCCCCGCTTCAACCGGAGCAATATACTCCCTGGGCACTACACCGCCCACAATCTTGTTTTCAAACACAAACCCTGCACCGCGTTCGTTGGGCTCAACCTCCAGAACAACGTGGCCGTACTGGCCGCGCCCGCCGGTCTGCCGCACGAACTTCCCTTCGGCCTTGACGGCCTTGGTGATGGTTTCACGGTAAGCAACCTGCGGTTTGCCGATGTTGGCCTCCACCTTAAACTCGCGCAGCAAGCGGTCGACGATGATCTCCAGGTGCAGTTCGCCCATGCCGGCAATGATGGTCTGCCCAGTCTCTTGATCGGTGTAGACCCTGAAAGTGGGATCCTCTTCCGCTAAGCGCTGCAGGGCATAACCAAGTTTATCCTGATCTGCCTTGGACTTCGGTTCCACCGCCAAGTTAATGACCGGCTCCGGGAACTCCAGGGCCTCCAGCAAAATGGGGTGTTTTTCATCTGCCAGGGTATCACCGGTGGAGATGTCTTTGGGGCCCACAATGGCTGCGATATCTCCGGAAAAGACCTGGTCCACATCCTCCCGATGGTTGGCGTGCATGAGCAGGATGCGTCCTACCCGTTCCCGCCTGCCCGTGCTGACGTTCAGCACGTAGCTGCCAGCCCGCAGGGTGCCGGAATAAACCCTGAAGAAGGCCAGCTTACCCACGTAAGGGTCTGCCATGATCTTGAAGGCCAGGCCCGCAAAGGGCTCATCATCCCTCAGCGCCCGGTGTTCCTCGGCACCCGTTGCCGGATTGGACCCTTCCACCGGCGGTAGATCCGCAGGAGAAGGCAGGTATTCCACCACCGCATCCAGCAGCGGCTGCACCCCTTTGTTCTTAAAGGATGAACCGCAGAGCACCGGGATCAGTTCCACTGCGATGCAGGCTCTGCGCAGGGCAGCCTTCAGTTCTTCCGGAGTTATTTCTTCACCCTCAAGGTACTTGATGGTCAGCTCATCATCGGTTTCGGCAACCTTCTCCACAAGCAGCTGGCGGGCGAGTTCCACCTCATCCCGCAGTTCCTCGGGGATTTCCCCCACTTCGAAGTTGCCGATGTCATCGATATAAAAGTGGGCCTTCATTTCAACCAGATCAACGATGCCGCGGAACGTGTCTTCAGCACCGATGGGCCACTGCACGGCCACGGGATTGGCACCCAGGCGCTCCACCATCATGTCCATGACCCTCTGGAAATTGGCTCCTACGCGGTCCATCTTGTTGACGTAGGCGATGCGGGGTACACGGTACCTGTCCGCTTGGCGCCAGACCGTCTCTGATTGAGGCTCCACCCCGCCCACCGAACAGAACACTGCCACCGCGCCATCCAAGACGCGCAGGGAACGCTCCACTTCCACAGTAAAGTCCACGTGGCCGGGCGTGTCAATAATGTTAATTCGATAACCCTTCCAGTGACAGGTCGTCGCAGCCGAGGTGATGGTAATGCCTCTCTCGCGCTCTTGAGCCATCCAGTCCATGGTTGCTCCACCCTCGTGTGTCTCGCCTATCTTGTGAACTTTCCCGGTGTAGAAGAGGATTCTTTCAGTGGTCGTGGTCTTGCCTGCATCAATATGGGCCATGATACCTATATTTCGCGTTTTCTCAACCGCAAACTCTCTTCCCACGATTTTCTCCTCCTAGCCGAGTAGACTCACCCACCCCGTTGAATAGAGCACCCGTGTGCACGGCCCACTGCCTTGGCAGCGAATCACCAACGGTAATGAGCAAAAGCCTTGTTGGCTTCCGCCATACGGTGAGTATCTTCTTTCTTTCTTACGGCGCCGCCCTGATTGTTGGCTGCGTCCATCAGCTCGCCGGCTAGTCTTTCCACCATGGTCTTTTCTCCACGGAGCCTGGCGTTCTGTACTATCCAGCGCAGCGCCAAGGTCTGCCGCCTGTCAGCCCGCACTTCCACAGGCACCTGGTAGGTGGCACCACCTACACGGCGGGGCTTAACTTCCACAACTGGCTTAACATTGTTCACAGCCTGTTCCAGCAGTTCCATGGCGTCGGTGCCGGTTCTCTCCTGGGCCAGCTTCAGCGCACCATACATGATGGACTCGGCTTTGCCCCGCTTGCCATCGCGCATGATGGCGTTGATGAACTTGGTAACCAGCTTGCTGCCATAGATAGGATCAGGGAGCACATCCCGCTTGGGAACGTTTCCTCTTCTCGGCATTGGTTTTCACCCCTTTTGCATAGAGATTCCAGGTTTTCCTACTTAGGTCTCTTGGTACCGTATTTGGAGCGGCCTTGGCGCCGATCGGCTACCCCCGCTGCATCTAGTGTACCTCTAATGATGTGATAGCGTACGCCCGGTAGGTCCTTGACCCTGCCGCCACGAATCAGAACCACGCTGTGTTCCTGCAGATTGTGGCCTTCGCCGGGGATATAGGAAGTCACCTCAATACCATTGGTTAATCTCACACGGGCTACTTTCCGCAGGGCCGAGTTGGGTTTCTTGGGCGTAGCCGTATAAACCCTGGTGCAGACGCCCCTCTTTTGCGGCGACCCCTTGGGGTTGTAGATCACCTCATCACGCAGTGTGTTCTGGGTGAATCCCAGCGCGGGAGCAGAGCTCTTGGATCTCTGAATACGGCGACCCTTCCTAACCAATTGATTGATCGTTGGCATGCTGGATAACCTCCCTTCCTTCTAATTCTCTGTAGATTTCATGACACAAGCGACCGCAGCCCCCACCTCAATGGAGCAGGCTTTGCCCAGCTCTGCCATGGTTTCCACTTCAACCACTTCGATGCCCCGTGCTGCGCATTCCCTGCGTACGGGGCCAGTCACGTGTTCATCAGCATCTCGAGCTAAGTAGACCAGCTCCGCCTGTCCAGCTTGGATCGCCTTCATAGTCTGCTTAGTACCGACCACTCTGCGCGCCGTCGCAAGTCTGTTTGGCATCACGGTCCTCCCCTTTACTCAAGAGATCCCGCAGAGGCGCTAGACCCCTGCGGGCAACACAGCTAATTCTATCATCTCCGGCTGTCCCTGTCAATAAAATCTTGCAGAACAGCCCATCAGGGCGCCATCAGCCGGAAACCAGTTCCACCTCTTCGGCTTCCACCCCATCCTCGGCGGGCGGTTCTTCCTCCTGGCCTTCCACAGCTATACCGATGCGGCGGTAGCGGGCCATGCCTGTGCCGGCCGGGATGAGCTTGCCGATGATCACGTTTTCCTTCAGGCCGATCAGCCGGTCCACCCTGCCCTTAATGGAAGCATCCGTAAGCACCCGGGTGGTCTCCTGGAAGGAGGCGGCAGACAAGAAGCTCTCGGTGGCCAGCGAAGCCTTGGTGATGCCCAGCAGCACTGGCTTGCCCACTGCGGGCTCGCCTCCCTCCGCTTGCACCTTGGCGTTGATCTCTTCGAATTCGAAGATATCAACCAGCGAACCGGGGAGCATGGGCGTATCGCCCGGATCCTCCACCTTGCACTTGCGCAGCATCTGCCGCACGATCACTTCGATGTGCTTGTCGTTGATGTTCACACCCTGGGAGCGGTAGACCTCCTGCACCTCCTGGACCAGGTACTCCTGGACCGCCAGGACGCCCTGGACCGCCAGGATATCGTGGGGGTTCACTGGCCCTTCGGTGAGGCGGTCGCCAGCCTGCACCTGGGATCCATCCTTCACCTTGCGGCGGGCACCGTAGGGTATTACATAGGAAGCTTCTCCCTCGGGACCGCTCACCACTGCCTTGGTGACACCTTTGTTCTCCACGATGCTCACGGTACCGGCGATCTCGCTGATAATGGCCTGGCCTTTGGGCTTGCGGGCTTCGAAGAGCTCCTCTACCCTGGGCAGACCGGCGGTGATGTCGTCTCCGGCAACGCCACCGGTGTGGAACGTCCTCATGGTGAGCTGCGTACCGGGCTCGCCGATGGATTGGGCGGCAATGATGCCCACCGCTTCGCCCACATCTACCAGGGTGCCGTTGGCCAGGTTGCGCCCGTAGCACTGCACGCATACCCCGTGGCGGGTCTTGCAGACCAGGACGGAGCGGATCTTCACCCGCTCAATGCCTGCCTCTTCAATGGCCCGGGCCGCATCATCGCTGATCATCTCCCCTCGGGCCACCAGGACTTCACCTGTCTCAGGATGCACCACATCTTCAGCGGCTATCCGGCCGGCAATGCGCTCCCAGAGGGGCTCAATTACCGCTTCGCTGTCCCCGGTGAACTCCTTGATGGCACCCACGGTGATGTAATCCTCGGTGCCGCAGTCATGCTCCCTGACGATCACATCCTGGGCCACGTCCACCAGCCGCCTGGTCAGATAACCGGAGTCGGCTGTGCGGATGGCGGTGTCCGCCAGGCCCTTGCGGGTACCGTGGCTGGAGATGAAGAACTCCAATACGGTGAGGCCTTCCCGGAAGTTGGCCTTGATGGGAATCTCAAAAGTACGGCCCGTGGGGTCCGCAACCAGACCGCGCATGCCCGCCAGCTGGCTGATCTGGGACTCGTTACCCCGGGCACCAGATCTGGCCATCATGTAAACGGGGTTGAAATCGTCGAAGTTGTCCAGCATATCCCTGGTGACCAGCTCTTTGGTCTTGGTCCAGACCGCGCATACCCGCTGGTAGCGCTCTTCCGCGGTGAGCAGGCCCCGGCGGTACTGCTGCTCGATCTGCTCCACTTCTTCTTCCGCGGCCCGGATCCGCTCGTTCTTGGTGGCGGGAACGGCGATGTCGGCAATGGACACCGTGGTCCCCGAGCGGGTGCTGTAGTGGAAGCCCAGCTGCATGATCTGGTCCAGGATCTGTGCGGTCTCATGGGCACCGTATTGTTTGTAAAGGCGGTCCACCAAATTGACCAGCTTCTTTTTATCCAGCGCTTCGTTAATGAAGCCGAAGTCTTCAGGCATGATACTGTTCACAAGCAAGCGGCCCGGGGTGGTCTCCAGACGCGTTCTCTGCTCGCCATCAAGCCGCAGGATGATCTTGGCATGCAGTTCGATGGAGCCAGCATTGTAAGCGTGGAGCACCTCTTCCATGGAGCCGAAGTAGCGGCCCTCGCCCTTGGCTCCCTCCTTCACCGAAGTAAGGTAGTACAGGCCGATGACCATGTCCTGGTTGGGTGTGACGATGGGCCTGCCGCTGGAGGGAACCAGGATGTTGTTGGTGGAGAGCATCAAAAGCCTTGCTTCTGCCTGGGCCTCCGCGGACAGGGGCACGTGCACCGCCATCTGGTCGCCGTCGAAGTCCGCGTTGTAGGCGGAGCAGACCAGGGGATGCAGCTGAATCGCCCGGCCTTCCACCAAAACTGGCTCGAAGGCCTGGATGCCCAGTCTGTGCAGGGTGGGGGCCCTGTTGAGCAGCACGGGATGCTCTTTAATGACCTCCTCCACAATGTCCCACACTTCCGGGCGCACCCGGTCCACCATCTTCTTGGCGCTTTTGATGTTGTGGGCAATACCCTTTTCCACAAGCTCCTTCATGACAAAGGGCTTAAACAGCTCCAGGGCCATTTCCTTGGGCAGGCCGCACTGGTGGAAGCGCAGTTTCGGACCGACCACAATTACGGAACGGCCGGAATAGTCCACGCGTTTGCCCAAGAGGTTCTGGCGGAAACGCCCCTGCTTACCCTTGAGCATATCGCTGAGGGACTTCAGGGGCCGGTTGCCCGGGCCGGTGACCGGCCTGCCCCGGCGGCCGTTGTCGATCAGGGCATCCACGGCCTCCTGGAGCATGCGCTTTTCGTTGCGGACGATAATGTCCGGAGCGCCCAGCTCCAAAAGTCTCTTGAGGCGGTTGTTGCGGTTGATCACCCGCCTGTAGAGATCGTTGAGGTCGGAGGTGGCAAACCGTCCGCCGTCCAGCTGCACCATGGGCCTGAGCTCCGGCGGGATCACGGGGATAACATCCAAAATCATCCAGGCGGGGTCGTTGCCCGAGGCGCGGAAGGCCTCCACAACTTCCAGCCGCCGTACGGCACGGACCCGGCGCTGGCCGGAAGACTGCGCGATTTCCCGGCGCAATTCCGCACTTAGTTCATCCAAATCCAGCTCCTGAAGGAGCTTCTTGATGGCCTCCGCACCGATGCCCGCCTCAAAGGCACTCCCGTATTTATCCCGGTACTCCCGGTACTCAGCCTCGCTGAGGAGCTGCTGCTTGGTCAGCCCGGTCACCGCCGGATCGCCGGGGTCGATGACGATGTAGGAGGCGAAATAGAGCACCTTCTCCAGCGTCCGTGGGGACATATCTAAAATTAAGCCCATGCGGCTGGGTATGCCTTTAAAAAACCAAATATGGGAAACGGGGGCGGCCAGCTCAATGTGCCCCATACGCTCCCGCCGTACCTTCGCCCTGGTCACTTCCACACCACAGCGATCACAGACAATTCCTTTATACCGCACGCGCTTGTACTTGCCGCAGTGGCATTCCCAGTCCCGTGTCGGTCCAAAGATCTTTTCACAGAACAGGCCTTCCCGCTCAGGCTTCAGGGTCCGGTAGTTGATGGTTTCGGGCTTCTTCACTTCACCACTGGACCAGGCCCGAATCTGTTCTGGTGATGCCAGCCCAATACGAATCCGGTCGAAATAATTGATATCCAACAAGGGCTGTCCCTCCTTCTTGTCTATCCGCTAGTTGCGTGCACGCTCCCTGGCGTTACAGATCCTCTTCCTCATCTTCCAGGCCATCGAGTTCATCTAGTGAAGGTTCATCTTCGGGGAAGTCCAGATCAGTGTCGTCCAAATCTGCCACGAAATCATCATCCTCTAGGCCTTCGTCAGGGGAGGAATCGTCCTCATCATCCTCGCCCAGCTCTTCATCGTCCACCTGTTTAGTTTTGGAACGATTCGCCTGGGCACGGGCCGCGTTGGCACCCGCACCAGCAGTCTGGATATCAATTCCCAGCTCCCTGGCCATTTCGCTGATATCCTCTTCGTCTTCCTTGATCTCAATCTCTCTCTCGTCTTCACCCAAAACCCTGACGTCCAGGGCCAGGCTCTGGAGTTCCTTCACCAGCACTCTGAAGGATTCCGGCACCCCGGGTTCCGGGATGTTTTCGCCCTTGACAATGGCTTCGTAGGTCTTCACCCTGCCCACCACGTCGTCGGACTTCACGGTGAGGATCTCCTGCAGGGTGTAGGCGGCCCCGTAGGCCTCCAAAGCCCACACTTCCATCTCACCAAACCGCTGCCCGCCGAACTGGGCCTTGCCGCCCAGGGGCTGCTGGGTGACCAGGGAGTAGGGGCCGGTGGAGCGGGCATGGATCTTGTCATCCACCAGGTGGGCCAGCTTCACCATGTAGATAATACCCACTGTTACCGGATTATCGAAGGGTTCACCGGTACGTCCGTCATAGAGGATGGTCTTGCCATCCCGGGACATGCCGGCTTTCTCCATCATATCCATAACCTCGATCTCACTGGCACCGTCGAAAACGGGGGTGGCCACCTGCAAGCCTAAGAGCTTGGCGGCCATACCCAGGTGCGTTTCCAGCACCTGCCCGATGTTCATACGGGATGGCACCCCTAAGGGGTTGAGCACGATCTGCACCGGGGTTCCATCGGGCAGGAAGGGCATATCTTCCACAGGCATGATCCGGGAGATGACGCCCTTGTTGCCGTGGCGCCCGGCCATCTTGTCTCCTTCGGAGATCTTGCGCTTCTGGGCCACGTAGACCCTGACCAGGCGGTTTACCCCCGGGGGCAGTTCATCGCCGTCCTCACGGTTGAAGACGCGCACGTCCACCACAATGCCGCCTTCCCCGTGGGGCACCCGCAGGGACGTATCCCGGACTTCCCGGGCCTTCTCACCGAAGATGGCCCGCAGGAGGCGCTCTTCCGCGGTGAGCTCCGTCTCACCCTTGGGGGTGACCTTACCCACCAGGATGTCGCCGGGTTTAACCTCGGCGCCTATACGCACGATGCCCCGGTCATCCAAGTTCTTTAAGCTGTCTTCACCCACGTTGGGAATGTCCCGGGTAATCTCCTCGGGCCCCAGCTTGGTATCGCGGGCCTGGGCCTCGTATTCTTCAATATGAATAGAAGTAAAGACATCGTCTTTGACCAGCTCTTCACTGATCAGGATGGCGTCTTCGTAGTTGTAGCCCTCCCAGGGCACGAAGGCCACCAGCACGTTGCGCCCCAGGGCCAGCTCGCCCTGGTTGGTGGAGGGGCCATCAGCCAGCACATCGCCCTTTTTCACCGCTTGACCGACGCGGCAGATGGGCTTCTGGTTGATGCAGGTTCCCTGGTTGGACCGCTCGAACTTCTTCAGCCTGTAGCGCTCCTGGCCCTGCGCCGTGCGCACCACGATCTCCCGGCCGGTGATCCTTTCCACCACACCATCGTTCTTGCACAGGAGCACCGCGCCCGAATCCACGGCCGCCCGGTATTCCATCCCGGTACCCACAATGGGTGCTTCCGTTTCGATTAAGGGTACCGCCTGGCGCTGCATGTTGGCCCCCATGAGGGCCCGGGCCCCGTCATCGTTTTCCAGAAAGGGGATGAGGGCCGTGGCGATACTGACGATCTGCTTGGGGGAAACGTCCATGTAGTCCACCGTCTCCGCGGGGACTATTTTGATCTCTTCGCCCTCCCGCACCGTCACCTTGCTGCGGGCAAAACGGCCCTCTTCCGTGGTGGGCTCGTTGGCCTGGGCGATGCGGTAGACATCCTCTTCATCCGCGGTCAGGTAGCGGATCTCATCGGTCACTACTCCGTTTTCCACCACCCGGTAGGGCGTTTCAATGAAACCGTATTCGTTGATGCGCGCGTAGGTGCAGAGCGCGCCGATCAGGCCGATGTTGGGACCTTCCGGCGTTTCAATGGGGCACATGCGCCCGTAGTGGGAGTGGTGCACGTCCCGCACCTCGAAACCGGCCCGATCCCGGGAAAGTCCCCCGGGGCCCAAGGCGCTCAAGCGGCGCTTATGGGTGAGCTCCGAAAGGGGGTTGGTCTGGTCCATGAACTGGGAAAGCTGGCTGGACCCGAAGAATTCTTTTATGGCAGCCACCACAGGCCGGATGTTGATCAGGGCCTGGGGCGTGATCACATCAACGTCCTGAATGGTCATGCGCTCCCGCACAACCCGCTCCATCCTGCTCAGGCCGATCCGGAACTGGTTCTGCAGAAGTTCACCCACACTCTTCAGCCGCCGGTTGCCCAGATGATCGATGTCATCCACCGAACCTATGTCCGCGGCCAAGCCCACCATGTAGTTGATGGTGGCCAAAATGTCGCCGGGGGTGATGGTGGTCACCTCTTCCCCGGGCTGTTCATTGGCAAAGAGGCGCACCTGCCTGCCTTCCCGGGTGGTCACCACAACGGCGTTGATCCCCGCCTGGTGGATCAGTTCCGCCTGGCGGCGGGTGATCTTCTGGCCGCGCTCCACCAGCACTTCGCCGGTTTCCGGATGCACCACGTTGTCCGTGCTCACCCTGCCCACCAGGCGCTCGGTGAGGCGCAGCTTCTTGTTGATCTTGTACCGGCCCACGCTGGCCAGATCGTAACGTTTGGGCTCGTAGAAGAGCGTGGAAAACAGCCCCCGCGCGCTTTCCTCCGTGGGCGGTTCCCCGGGGCGCAGGCGCTTGTAGATCTCGATCAGGGCCTCGGCTTCCGATTGGGTGTTATCCTTTTCCAAAGTGGCCAGAATCTGGGGCGCGTCATTGAAGGCCTGCCTGATAGCGGCATCGTTTCCCAGGCCCACGGCGCGGATGAGGACAGTGGCCGGCAGCTTGCGGGTGCGGTCAATGCGTACCCAGATCACATCGTTGGAGTCCGTCTCAAACTCCAGCCAAGCACCGCGGTTGGGGATAATGTTGGCAGAAAACAGCTTCTTACCGCTGGTATCCAGTGTGAAACTGAAGTAAACGCCGGGCGACCGCACTAATTGGCTGACTACAACGCGTTCGGATCCGTTGATGATGAAGGTACCGTTCTCGGTCATAAGGGGGAAGTCACCCATGAAGACCTCTTGCTCTTTCACTTCGCCCGTCTCTTTGTTTACCAACCTCACACGCACACGAAGGGGAGCGGAGTAAGTTACATCCCGGTTCTTGCACTCTTCCACATCATACTTGGGTTCCCCGAAATCGTAATCCAAGAATTCCAGGACCAGATTGCCTGTGAAATCCTGGATGGGGGACACGTCATCGAACATCTGCCTTAAGCCTTCGTGCAAAAACCATTGGTAGGATTTGTGCTGGATTTCCACCAGATTGGGCATTTCCAGGACTTCTTTGATCTTCCCGAAACTGTAGCGCTCCCGTCCTCCCAGGTGCTTTGCTTCTACCAAGGGCCCTCTCCTCCTTATGATATCCTCTAGAAAACATGACGAAAAGCAAGGGTAATTTCCCTCGCTTTATTATGCGTTTGCCAGAAGAGCCTTCCAAAAATTATTGTTCAAAATAGCAGGATTCCGCATTTCTATGTTGAATAATGACAAAGCAGGAGTAGTTTCCCCTTTGCCGTGGACGTGTGGCACTAGTCCATAGTAACACAGGGGTTTTTTGTTGTCAAGCAATGTATATCTGTGTTTGTCTCTAATTATGCCAAGAAAAGGACTTCCCTCCGGGGGGAAGTCCTTTTTTCCACTGCAGCGTAATTCTTCCAGCTACTTAATCTCCACGGTTGCGCCGGCTTCTTCGAGCTTAGCCTTGATCTCTTCAGCCTGCTCCTTGGAGATGCCTTCCTTAACCGGCTTGGGAGCGTTGTCCACCAGATCCTTGGCTTCCTTGAGGCCCAGGGAGGTGATCTCGCGGACGACCTTGATCACGTTGATCTTCTTGTCGCCAACGCTCTGGAGGATTACGTCAAACTCGGTCTTCTCTTCTGCAGCCTCAGCAGCTGCTGCAGGTGCGGCGGCGGCCACAGCCACAGGAGCGGCGGCGGATACGCCAAACTTCTCTTCCAAAGCCTTTACCAGTTCGCTCAGTTCCAATACGGTCATATTCTCAATAGCTTCCAAAATTTGCTCTTTCGTCATGGCAAAAACCTCCTTAATTCATGCAGCTATGCACTTGCTGCCTCTTTTTGTTTTCTCACTGCCTCTAAGGCATAAACCAGATTGCGAATGTTGCCCTGCAGGACGTTGACCAGGCCCGCAATGGGCGCCTGCATACCCCGGAGGACCATGGACAGAAGCTCTTCTCTACCGGGCAGATCCGCCAGGTTAGCCACTGCTTCCGCTCCAATCACTCTACCTTCCACAATGCCACCCTTGATCTCCAGGGCTTTGCTCTTCTTGGCAAACCCGCTCACCACCTTGGCCGGTGCCACCGGGTCGTCATAGCCAAAGGCAAATGCCGTGGGGCCGGTCAGGTAGGGCTCCAGATCGTTCATGTCCAGTTCCCGGGCTGCCAGGATGGTCAGGGTGTTTTTCAGAACCTTGAACTCAACTCCGGCGTTTCTAGCCTCCCGGCGCAGCTGCGTCATCTCCTCGGCGTTCAGGCCCCGGTAATCGGCCAGAACCGCTCCCTGAGCTTTAGATAGACGCTCCTTTATCTCCCGGACCATTGCCTCCTTTTCAGGTCGTGCCATCGTTTCACCTCCCCGTGCAAAAGAAAAAGGACCTACCGCAGCCGAGCGGAGATCCTGAATAGATCACAAATCCAGATCCAAGCTTATCTCCAACCTCGGTGGGCGCAGCTCCGCTGCTTTAAGGCGTTTATTTCGCCACCAACTGTCTACGGTTAGGATTATTCGGTTGTGCAACATGGTTAGTATAGCATGCCGCGGCAGCGGGGTCAACCCGCTGCGCGGGTTCCTGCGAAAATTATCTGGCGGCAACGGCCTCCTGGGCATTCACCCGTATACCAGGCCCCATGGTGCTGGACAGGTGAACCTTGCGGATGAAGGTACCCTTGGCTGCCGGGGGCCGCGATTTCACCACGGCATCCATGAGGGCCACGAAGTTCTCGTACAGCTGCTCGTCGGTGAAGCTCACCTTGCCGATGGGCACGTGCATGCCCGCTTCCTTGTTCACCCGGAACTCCACCTTACCGGCCTTGGACTCCTGAACCGCCTTGCCCACTTCCAAGGTCACGGTACCGGTCCGGGGGTTAGGCATCAGGCCACGGGGGCCCAGGATTCTACCGAGCCTACCAACAACGCTCATCATGTCTGGAGTGGCGATGGCCACATCAAAGTCAGTCCAGCCGCCCTGGATCTTCTCAGCCAAATCTTCGGCGCCCACAAAATCGGCCCCGGCCTGCCTGGCCTCTTCCGCTTTGTCGGCTTTGGCGAAGACCAAAACCCTCACTTCACGACCTGTTCCGTGCGGCAGAATAACGGTGCCGCGCACCTGCTGATCGGCATGGCGGGGGTCAACGCCCAGCTTAAAAGCAACTTCAACTGTCTCGTCAAACTTGGCGGTCGCACACTTCTTCACTAAGGCAATGGCCTCAGCGGGCGAGTAAAACTTCTGGCGATCAACGAGCTTAGCAATCTCTTGATACCTCTTACCTCGTTTGGCCACAATACTTTCCTCCTTTGTGGTGCTAGCGGATTTAATCCTCCCACGTATATTTACAGCGCTTCCGGTTAGTCTTCCACAACAACGCCCATGCTTCTGGCGGTACCTTCCACCATGCGCATGGCACCTTCGATGTCAGCCGCGTTCAGGTCGGGCATCTTCAGTTCGGCAATCTCCCTGATCTGACTGCGCTTAATGGTGCCCACCTTCTCCCGATTCGGCACACCGGAACCGCGCTCAATATTCATAGCCTTTTTGATCAACACCGATGCCGGCGGAGTCTTGGTCACAAACGTGAAGGAGCGATCCTCAAAGA
>DGEY01000026.1:13510-14819 GCA_002391385.1 Firmicutes bacterium UBA3914
TCCTACCGGCGGCGCCGGGTTGGCCTTGCCTGCTGGTACCTGCAGCTTAATTACGGCACTTACCTTCTTTGCCACGGCGCATACACCCCCTTAACATAATGTGGTTATGGCGGACTTGCGTCCTCCCACTCAAAAACCTACAGCTTAGCTACTTGATGGAAATCCAGCTCAACGGGAGTGTCTCTACCAAACATGGAAATGCTTACCCACAATTTCCCCTTGTCTGGATTCACTTCGGTAATGGTACCTGTGAAGTCCCGGAACGGACCTGAGACAACCCTCACAGAATCCCCTTTGTCGAACACGCTCTGTGCCCTGGTCATGCCCATCTGGCGTAAAATCATTTCCACTTCGTGCTTTTCCAGGGGGATGGGTTTGACCCCGCTGCTCACGAAGCCGGTAACACCTGGCGTGTTGCGAACCACATACCACGAATCGTCGCTCATGATCATTTCCACCAGCACATAGCCTGGAAAGACCTTGCGCTTGGAGACCTTTTTCTTACCGTCCTTGTACTCCACCACTTCTTCCATGGGCACGACGATCTGGAAGATCTTGTCTTCCATCTCCATCGATTGGATCCTCTTCTCAAGGTCGGTCTTTACCTTATTCTCATAGCCCGAGTATGTGTGCACAACATACCAGTTTTTTTCTGTATTTGCCTTCTCACTCATGGCGTACCGACCAAAGCACTGGTCTTACCCTCCTAATCGACTCAATAGGTTCAAGGCCGCAGTCACGATCACGTCAACAACACCTGTGAAGACCGCAACGATGACTACTGTGACCAGCACTACGATGGTGTAAGTGATCAGCTCTTTGCGGTTGGGCCAGGACACCTTGCGCATCTCGGAACGAACTTCCCGCAGGAACTTCGTGATCTTATTCCAAAGGGCGGGTTTGCTCTGGACTGTTGCCACCTTCTTCACTTCCTTCTGCACCCTATCGGGTTTCTTTGTGAACGGTATGGGTCCTGCAGAACTTGCAGAACTTCTTCAGCTCAATGCGATCCGGATCGCTTTTCTTGTTCTTGGTGCTGCGATAGTTCCGGTTCTTGCACTGAGTGCATTCCAATGTGATACCGACGCGCACAGCCGCCACCTCCAGACAGTCGAAATACCTCTAGAATTTAACACATTTCAGATCGGGTGTCAATACCTCTCCAGGCTGCGCTTTTGCCCTGTACTACTGCATTTTCAAGAGAAAAGGGGGAAAAATCCCCCTGAAACGGCAAGATGTGGTGCAAAAAGAGGACTGGACGAGTTGGGCACCTACTCGAGAATCTTGGTGACAACACCGGCGCCAACGG
>DGEY01000042.1:0-292 GCA_002391385.1 Firmicutes bacterium UBA3914
ATGTGTATAAGAGACAGCTCCAGACCCGTTACCCCCGGCAGATCCTCCTGCGGCTCGACAGCTTCGAGGCGGACGTGCTAGCGCAGGTGCAGTCTGAGGCTGCTGCCACCCTGGACCGGTACGGACTGGAGGCGGTGGATCGGGTGGAATACCGCGTCTTGAGCTTCCCGGTGTTCAGAGTGGGGGACACATTTTCCACTGACCGGGAGCTATTGTCCGGCTTCGCCGGGAGTATGGCCAGTTTGCAGCTAACTCCATTGGAGGATTACAACCGCCTGGTGGCCGAACCGGT
>DGEY01000042.1:485-903 GCA_002391385.1 Firmicutes bacterium UBA3914
CTCCGTCTTTTTCCTGCCCCTGGCGGCGGCTGGAGTGCATGTGGCCTTTGCCTTCCCCATGATTACGAAGCTCCTTGTGGTGCTGAATTTGAGCAACCGCAGTCTCTTTGCCCTCTGCACCGCCTTAACCTTTGCCGCCTTTGCCCTGCTTTACACCTTGGTCTACCNNGTGGGTGGAGTCCCGGGACGAGGCCCGGGGGGAATTCCACGTGCTCTATGGAGGCCTGTTCTTCCTCGGCGCTTTCCTGGGAACCTTGTTTGTTATGGGGACGGTTTTGATCATCTACTACAAGCAGATCACAGAAGGATTCGAGGACCGAAGGCGCTACCTGATCTTAAGGCAGGTGGGCATGTCCAGCCTTGAGGTGCGCAGCTCCATCAAAAGCCAGGTGCTCTCCGTCTTTTTCCTGCCCCTGGC
>DGEY01000042.1:1152-1963 GCA_002391385.1 Firmicutes bacterium UBA3914
CTGCTTTACACCTTGGTCTACCGGGCCACAACCCGGGTGTACTACCGCTTGGCTGCGGCCTAACCAAGACAAACAAAGGGGCTGGCCCGGTGAACCTTGCCGTTCACCGGGGCACAGCCCCTTTCCTCGTCTATTCCCTTTAGCTGAGCGCTTCCACGATCTCCCCCAGGTTTTCCAGTACCAGATCCGGCTGCACCTGGGAGTGCTCCAAATCTTTCAGCTGGGTTTCGCCGCTGAGAACCAGGATGCCCACGATGCCCGCGGCCTTGGCCATGGCCATGTCTGTGTAGAGCCTGTCGCCCACCATGGCTATCCTCCCCGGATCTTCCAACTCGTACTTGGCCCTCAGGGCCTCGATCATCTCCGGGTAGGGCTTCCCGATGATCTTAGGCTTAACGCCCGTGGAAGCGGTGATCAGGGCGATCATGGCGCCGCAGTCGGGGATGGGCCCCTCGGGGGTTGGGCAGTTGAAATCGGGATGGGTGGCAATAAAGGGGACGCCCTCCCGGATCAGGCTGCAGGCGGTCTTCAGCTTTTCGTAGGTCAAGGTGAGATCAAAACCTAGAACAACGGTCTGTGGATCGCGATCCGTGAGGATAAAGCCCGCCTCCTGGAATTCCTCTTCCAAGGCGGGGGTGCCCACCAAGTACAGCTTGCGGGGGTAGTTGTGTTTTTTGAGGTAATAGATGGTGGCCTGCCCGGAGGTGAAGACCTGGTCTTCAGTGATGTCTACGCCCATGTTCCGGATTTTGTGGAGGTAGTGTTTTGCGTTCTGTGAAGAGTTGTTGGTTACGAAAACAAAACGTTTGCC
>DGEY01000042.1:2222-11218 GCA_002391385.1 Firmicutes bacterium UBA3914
CCTAGATAAAAAGTTCCGTCTAGATCCAAAAGATAGGTGTCAATATTGCGCAATCTGTTCAACTTCTTCCCTCCGTGCAGACAATTTAGGTCTTTACAGTACCGTCCGGGCATGCCATAATTAAGGCAGGAAGGCTTAAATAAGCCAACAGCACAGTAGTATTATAGGGTTCTAGGCTGCAGAAGTCAACCTAGGGAGTGCTTGGTTTTTGTAATTTTGCAGCGCAGGCCGTCTGAAATTAGTTTCAATGGTCGAACATAATTACAAGGGTTTTGCGGCTGCAAAGCTTAAGAATATGTAAAATTATTCACCAACTCTTCCGGGCAGGGCTGCCTATGGGGCTCCGCCGGGCAGAGTCGAGGGAGTTGAGAGATATGGAACAAGATCTGGAACTCTACGAAAAGGTGCATATCGCCTGGCTCTACTACATGGAAAACCTCACCCAATCGGAGATCGCCGACCGCCTGGGCCTCACCAGGCTCATGGTCCACCGCACCCTGCAGAAGTGCCTGCAGGAAGGCTTGGTGCACATTGTGATCAACCATCCCCTGATGTACTGCCAGAGTCTAGGCTCCCAGCTGGAGTCGGTCTTCGGCTTGAAAAGTGCCTGGGTGATCCCCACCTCCCCCGACTATGAGGTGCTCAGGAGGAACTTGGGCACCATTGCCGCGCGCCTGGTGGGCCGCGCCGTGGCCAGCGGCACCATCGTGGGTGTGGGCTGGGGTACCACGCTGGCGGAGGTGGCCCGGCATCTTCTGCGCAAAAGCCACGATAACGTCACGGTGGTTTCTCTGCTGGGCGGGCTGATCAAAAGCGCGGGGAACAACTCCTACGAAGTGGCCCTCCAGGTGGCCGATGCCCTTGATGCGGTGTGCTACAGCTACATGGCACCCATGTTTGTGGAAAGCGCCGAGGATCGGGATGCCATCCTGCGCCTCAGGCACATCCAGGCGGTGCAGGATCTGATCCGCCGGGCTTCCGTGGCCATTGTGGGTGTGGGTGAGGTCTCCGCGGACTGTACCCTGGCCAGGATGGGCCCCTTGAGCGCGTCAGATGTGGACAGCCTGCTCAAAGCGGGAGCTGTTGCCGACATTTTGGGCAACTTCATCGACAAAAACGGCCAGCTGGTGGAGGTGGATGTGAACCAAAGGGTGCTCACCACAGATCTGGAAGTGCTCAAGGAGATTGACAATGTCTTTGCTGTGACCGGGGGCTTGAAAAAAGCCCAGGCCATTTCCGCGGCCCTCCGCTCCGGCTGCATTGACAACATCATCACCGATGCCCAGACTGCAGAACAGGTTCTGCAGCTAAACAGGCCCTTCTAAAAGCTCTATGCCAGTCCCGCCCCCGCCCAAGGCTGGGGCGGGAGGGCAGGTCTTGGACAAGCGGGATCAACAGAAAAAGATAGATGGAGGTTAGCAGATGAAGCGCGAGGCAAAAACCAAAAAAGCGGTACAGGTCGCCATCGTGGGCGGCGGCATCATCGGTACCTTAACAGCCCGGGAGCTCAGCCGCTACCAGCTGGATGTGCTCCTTTTGGAAAAGGAGGCGGAAGTGGGCTGGGGTACCACCAAGGCCAACAGCGGCATCGTGCATGCCGGCATCCATGAAGACCCGGGTACGCTCAAGGCCAAATACTGTTTCCCGGGCAACCAGATGTTCCCCAGGCTCTGTGAAGAGCTGGATGTGAGCTTCAAACAGACCGGGATCCTGGTGGTAGCCCTGGCTGAAGAGGAAATGGACATGGTGCACATGTACTACCAGCGGGGCCTGGAGCGGGGCGTGCCGGTGCGCCTGTTGAGCCGGGAAGAGGTGCTGGCCCAGGAGCCCAACCTCAGCGAGGACGTTGTGGGTTCGGTCTTTGCCCCCGAGGGCGGAGCGGTCATGCCCTTTGAGCTGGCCGCGGCGGCCATGGAAAATGCGGTGGCCAACGGCGCTGAGCTGATGACCGAAAGCCCCGTAATCGGTGCCTGGGTGGAGGGGGAGAAGAAGTACCTGGAAACGCCCACCCACATCATCGAAGCGGATGTGGTGATCAACGCCGCGGGTCTTTTTGCCGATGAGATCGCCCGCATGTTCGGGGACGATTATTTCCGCATCCTGCCCCGGAAGGGGGAGGAATACCTCTTTGATTTGGAGCTTGCGGGCTTGGTGAACAGCATCATTTTCCCCGTACCCGCCAGCAAAATCAGCAAGGGCATCTTGGTCATCCACACCGCGGATGGCAACATCATGATCGGCCCCACCAGCGATAATGTCCCGGCAAAGGACGATCTGGGCACCACCTACTCCGGCTTTGAGCGGATCTTCAGCGAAACCCGCCGCCTGGTGCCTGGGCTCGATCCCAGGAAGGTGATCACCCAGTTCGCCGGGCTCAGGGCCGCGAGCGACCGGGGCGATTTCATCATCGAGTTCTCCCCTAACGTTCCTGGCCTTCTGCATCTGGCGGGGATCGAATCCCCAGGGCTCACCGCAGCTCCGGCCATCGCGGCCGACGTTCCCAAGATGCTGGAAGAGCAGGGCTTTAAGCTCACCCCCAAGGAGAACTTCCAGCCCCGCCGGGAAGGTGTGGTGCGCTTCAGGCAGCTTTCCCGCAAAGAGCAGGATGAGCTGATCAGGCAGAATCCCGCCTACGGGCGCATGGTCTGCCGCTGCGAAACAGTGACTGAAGCAGAGATCGTGGATGCCATCAGGAGGGGGGCCCGCACCCTCGATGGTGTGAAGTTCAGAACCAGGGCCGGTGCCGGCCGCTGCCAGAGCGGATTCTGCCAGCCCGTGATCATGGAGATCCTCAGCCGAGAACTGGGCATCCCCGCGGAGCAGGTTTCCAAGCGCGGCGCAGGTTCTGAGCAGGTTAAGTACGAAGCCAAAGAACTGCTTGGGAAAGGGGTGTCCTAAATGAGGAAACTGGAAGTTGATGTCGCCATCATCGGCGGAGGGCCGGCGGGTTTAGCCGCAGCTTTGGCCGCCCATGACCAGGGTGCGGCGGAAGTTTTGATCATTGAGCGCAATCATGAGCTGGGGGGCATCCTGCAGCAGTGCATCCACCACGGATTTGGCCTGCACCGCTTTAAGGCGGAGCTCACAGGGCCCGAATACGCCCAGCGCTTCATTAATGAACTGAAGGATACGGATATCAAAGTGCTTCTGGAAACCATGGTCCTGGAAGTGACCAAAGATCGGACCATCTACGCGGTGAACAGCCGGGAAGGGATGCTGGAGATCAGCGCCAAAGCCATCGTGCTGGCCATGGGCTGCCGGGAGCGGACCAGGGGCGCCCTGCGCATTCCCGGCAAGCGCCCCGCGGGCATCTTTTCTGCTGGAACCGCCCAGCGCTATATGAACATCGATGGCTACATTCCCGGCCGGAAGGCTGTGATCCTGGGCTCCGGGGATATCGGTTTGATCATGGCCCGCCGCCTCACCCTGGAGGGGGCGAAGGTGGAGGCTGTGGTGGAGATCCTGCCCTACGCGGCTGGTCTAGCCCGCAACGTGGTCCAGTGCCTGGAGGATTTTGATATACCCCTCCACCTGGAGTCCACCGTCACCGAAATCCACGGCGATGATCGCCTGGAGGCCGTGACCATTGCCAAGGTGGATGAAAACTGGCGTCCCATTCCCGGCACGGAGCAGAAAATTGAGTGCGACACCCTGCTGCTTTCCGTGGGCTTGATTCCAGAAAACGAGCTTTCCAGCGGAGCAGGTGTGGAGCTGGATCCGGTCACCAACGGCCCTAAGGTGGATGACACCTTGATGACCAGCATCCCGGGGGTCTTCGCCTGCGGCAATGTGCTCCATGTGCACGATCTGGTGGACAATGTCTCCAAGGAAGCGGAGCGGGCCGGTGCCTTTGCTGCCCAGTATGCCCTGGACAAGCTGCCCGCGCCCCCAAGACGCATAAAGGTAGAAGCGGGGGAAAACATCCGCTACGTGGTGCCCCACGAGATTTCCCTGGAGCGGCCGGTGGAGTTCTTTATGCGGGTGCAGCGGCCCGAAGCCGATGTCTATCTGGATCTGGGCGGGCTGCGCCGGGTGAAAAAACCCTTTGTGCGGCCCAGCGAAATGCTGGATATCACCTTGAGTGTAGAGCAGCTGAGCAAGCTGGAGGGCGACACTCTGCGGGTGCGGATCGTGTCCGGGAAGGAGGCTGGCGTAGATGCTTAAGCGCATAACATGCACCGTCTGTCCCTTGAGCTGCGAAGTGGTTTTGGAAATCGGTGAAAACGGCGAAATCCTATCCCTCACAGGCAACAAATGCGCCCGGGGTAAAACCTATGCCACCAAGGAACACACCGCCCCTGAGCGCACCCTCACCACCACAGTGAAGATCAAAGGGGGCGTGCATCCGCTGCTCCCTGTGCGCACCGACCAGCCCATCCCCAAGGGGAAGCTGCGGGAGGCCATGCTGGCCACCGCGGACCTGGTGGTGGAGGCCCCGGTGAAAATGGGCGATGTTGTGGTGGAAAACTTCCTGGACTTAGGGGTGAACCTCATCGCCAGCCGGGATCTGGACAGGGTAGAGTAAAGCCTAGAGGCCACTGGCTCCGAGTGGGACCGGTGGCTTCTTCTCATGGTTAGAAGTACCGCTGAGGAAGGGGAGGAAAACGTGGGCATTGTGGAACTGGCAAGCCAGAATATCCATGGGCTTTTGAACGCGGAAGGCTTTGCCTGCCCCTGCGGGAAGATCCACCGCACGGAGGTGCGGGAGCTGGTGATCAAACCCGGGGCGCTGCAGGAGATCCCCAGGGTTGTCCGGAGCGCAGGGGGCAGCAGGGTCTTTCTCCTCGCGGACCCCAACACCTATTCCGCGGCGGCTAGGCGGGTGGCGGTGCTCTTGGAGGCGGCTGGGGTCCCCCACAGCTCCTTCATCTTCCAAGAGGAGCACGTCCAGGCCACCGACGGCGCTCTGGCGCAGGTTCTGGAGCACTTCACCCCCGAAAGCGATCTGATCCTGGGGGTGGGGAGCGGCACCATCAATGACATCGGCAAGCTGGCCGCTAAGGTGCTGGGCGTAGGCTACATCTGCGCGGCCACCGCCCCTTCCATGGACGGCTTTATCTCCAGCACTTCCTCCATGGTGATGCGGGGTATCAAAGAATCGGTGCCCAGTGTGACGCCGCATGCCCTCATCGCCGATCTGGACGTTTTAGCACAGGCACCTAAGCGGCTTTTGCAGGCGGGTTTTGGAGATATTCTGGCCAAGTATGTCAGCATTTTGGAGTGGAGGATCTCCCATCTGGTGACAGGGGAATACTACTGCCCGGAGATCGCGGAATTAGTGCGCCTAGCGGTGCGCAGCAGCGTTTCCCAGGTGGAGCAGCTGGCCAAAGGAGATAGGGAAGCGGTCAAGATCCTTTTGGAGAGCCTGCTCCTTTCGGGCCTGGCCATGAGCTTTGCCGGGATCACCCGGCCCGCCTCCGGTGTCGAACACTATTTTTCCCACGTCTGGGAGATGCGCCATCTGGAATTCGGCACTCCCCAGGACTTCCACGGCCTCCAGTGCGGCATCGGCACGGTGTTGGCCGCGGAGATTTACGAGATCATCAAGGGGCTAACCCCAGATGAGGAGCGGGCCCTGAATTATGTGGAGGGCTTCGACCTGGAGGTCTGGCACGCCTTTGTCCGCTGCTTTTTAGGAAAAAGCGGTGAGCGCTTGGTGGAGCTGGAGGAGAAGGAGCAAAAATACAGCAGGGAAGGGCACAAAAGGCGGCTGAAGAGAATTACCGCCCACTGGGACCAGATCCGAAGCATCATCGCCCAGGAGCTGCCCACCGTGGATGTGCTCCGAGGTTATCTCGAGACCATCGGCGCCCCGGTTTCACCCCGGGAGATCGGCCTGGATTACAGGCAGGCCCGCCGGGCGTTTTTGGTTTCCAAGGATATCCGGAACAAGTACAATGCCAGCATGCTGCTTTGGGATCTGGGGCTGCTGGATGAAGTGGTGAAATCCCTCTGGCGGGGAAAACGGGAGAGAGAATAAGGAAAGCCTCAGGCCAAACCTTCGCTTCTCGGCGGAGGTTTTCTTTTAACAGACATCCGCCTCCTAGAAGGAAGTGAGCTGCAGGCGGGGATGGTGGAGATGTCGAAGCAGGAGATCAAGGGCTTTGTCGAAGAAGATCTATCGGCACAAAGACGAACGTGAGGAGGCAGTTAAGTTGGATATTGCCAAAGTGGAAGCGATCGCGGTTGGCGCGGGGAAGATCCTCCTGGCGAAACTGGAGGAAGGGTTCTCCATCGAGAAAAAGGGAGCGGTGGATCTGATCACCGATGCCGATCGTTTATCTGATGAATTCATCGTACGGAAGCTGCAGGAACACTTCCCAGATACCGCCATCCTCTCGGAGGAGCAGGGCCTGACGAGCTCTGCCCAGAGGAGGAGCCTGTGGGTGGTTGATCCCCTGGACGGCACCACCAACTACGCCCACGGCTATCCCTATTTTTCCGTATCCATTGCCCTAATTCGCGATGGCGAGCTGGCTTTAGGCGTTGTGCACAATCCCCTCTCCGGTGAGCTGTTCAGTGCCGTGCGGGGTCAAGGCGCCTACCGCAACGGAACGAAGGTCCGGGTTTCCCAGACAAAACGGGTCCAGGAGAGCCTCCTGGTGACAGGGTTCGCCTACGATGTGGCTACCCGGCCCGATGATAACATGGCCCAGTTTGCCAGGGCCACCAAAGCTTCCCAGGGGGTGCTGCGCCTCGGTTCAGCTGCTTTAGACCTCTGCAACGTGGCCTGCGGCCGGCTGGATGGCTATTGGGAAAGGGGCATCAACGTGTGGGATATCGCCGCAGGGGCGCTCATGGTCCTGGAAGCAGGGGGAAGGCTTTCCTTGATCGGCGGTCAAAAGTTCGATCCCTTCGCCCGGGAGGTTCTGGCCACCAACGGCTTAATCCACGGCGAGCTTTTAGAGCTGGTTGGGGATCTGTAGCAGAAGAGCGGGTGTTACTAGATGAAGAAACTGTACTTGATCGGCGGCCCCATGGGTGTGGGCAAAACGGCGGTGGGCCAAGAACTTAAGCGCAAACTCTCCAGAAGCGTTTTTCTTGATGGTGACTGGTGTTGGGACGCCAACCCCTTTCAGGTCACCGCAGAGACCCAAAAAATGGTGCTGGAAAATATCTGCTTTTTGCTGAACCAGTTCATCCGCTGCTCCGCCTACGAGCACATCATCTTCTGCTGGGTGATGCACGAACAGTCCATCATCGATGGGATCCTGCGCAATCTGGAAACGACCAACTGCGAAATCAAGGCGATTTCTTTGCTCTGCGCCGCAGACGAACTCAGGGAACGCCTGAGCAGAGGTATTGCCGCCGGCAGAAGAGAGCCGGATGTTCTGGAGAGAAGTCTCGCCAGAATGCCGCTTTACGATCAGCTAAACACGATCAAGATCAACACAAGCGGCAAGACGGTGGGGGAAATAGCGGAAGAACTCGCTCGCCTCTAAGGCGGGAAAGGTACTGGCATCTGCAAGAAAAGCGAAGACCTCCGCAACCTCGCGGAGGCTTTTTGTTGGGGCTGCTGACCGGGCTGTTGCCACGGTTTTTCATAAAGGAAATATAGGACGAAGTGAAGAATAAGGGAAAGCAAAGGAGTCGTTGCCATGGCTGTTCAATGTAAGATCGACCTTGAGTGGCAAAGAGGGTTGAAACCCATTTTGAAATGGGCAGGTGGGAAGCGGTGGTTGGTTCCACATATCCGACCGATCTGGATGCGTTTCCAAGATCGCCGCTTGGTTGAACCTTTCTGTGGTGGACTCGCCATAACGCTGGCGCTGGCTCCGAGTAGGGCTTGGGCCAATGACATTAATCCCCACTTGATCAACTTTTACAACCAGGTGAAGCAGGGCCTCGTAGTGACGATCCCGATGGAGAATGATAGGGAGCTGTATTACAGCCATCGCGCGAGGTTCAACGCCCTGATTAAGAACGGTGGACAGGATACCACCGAGGCTGCACAGCTGTTCTATTATCTGAACAGAACTGGCTATAATGGTTTGTGCCGCTTCAACAAGAGCGGTCAGTTTAACGTTCCTTTCGGCCGCTACAAGACCATCAACTATGCGCGGGACTTTGCGGAGTATGAGGGGGCCTTCAGCCAATGGGAGTTCACCTGCATGGATTTCGAGGCTCTGAACCTGTCAGATGATGACTTCGTCTATGCTGACCCGCCGTACGATGTTGAGTTTACCAAGTATGCCAAAGATGATTTTCGGTGGGAAGATCAAGTGAGATTAGCGGAATGGCTGGCCCAACACAAGGGGCCGGTTGTGCTGTCCAATCAAGCAACCGAAAGGATTGTGGAGCTCTATCGCAGACTAGGGTTTGATCTCCACTTCTTAAAGGGTCCAAGGATGATATCGTGCGATGGCGATAGGACTCCCGCACTAGAGGTTTTGGCTACGCGTAACATCTAGTAGGGAGAGGATGCAATGAGGGGCACGACGACTGGGCGGATGCTCGAAGCCATGATTCTGCCCTCTCTAGACCTTGGTGGTTACAGTTACGAGAAGCAGGTATCAATAGGTGAAAGGCCCAATGGAAGCAGACACATCGTGGATGTGGTGGCCAAGAAAGGCCAAAGGGCGGTTCTCCTATCCCTTAAGTGGCAGCAGGTTTCCGGAACGGCAGAGCAGAAGGTGCCCTACGAGGTGATCTGCCTCATGAAAGCCGTGGCAGAATCGTACGGCAAATATGCTCGAGCATACATAGTGCTTGGTGGTTCCGGCTGGACTCTGCGGGATTGGTACGTAGGCGGGGGAATGAAGAAGTATCTAGCATATGAACACTATGTGTCTATTCTGACCTTAGAGGACTTCATCGCTCAGGCAAACCGGGGTGAGCTGTAGGTCTTGCGTGGGAAGATACCTCCGCGGGGATGCGGAGGTGCTTGCGTATTGACGCCAAACCAAGGTTTCCATGTTTAGGCAGGATTTCCCTTTTCTATGCAGAAATGATCGCAAACCGCTGAGGGTGTGTGCAACATGAGTAGAGAGCAATAC
>DGEY01000042.1:11395-13232 GCA_002391385.1 Firmicutes bacterium UBA3914
CGATGAAGGTGCGCCCGGGCAGGCTCTGGGGATCCGGCAGTTCCATGGGAATTCCCTCCGCCAGCAGGGCGGGGAAATCACCGTGCAGGGTGCCGAACACATCCGTCTCGAAGCGGCCGGTTCTGGCCTCCGCCTGCAGCCGGCTGAAGAAGGGCGCGTATTCTTCCGCGATCATGTTCACCTGGATGCCTGTCTCGGCCACAAAGGGGGCCAGCACCTGCTCGCGGAAAAACTGCTGTTCCTCAATGGGCCTGAACTGCGTGCTGGCGAAGTTCAACGTTTGGGCTGCGGACGCGCCGGCCAGAAACACTAACGCGCTCAGCAGCAGGAGAACCGAAAACGAACGGGACAGTTTCATACGCTTTTTCCTCCCTCTCAAGGTTGTTGATTTCTGGTTACCCCTCCTTAGTTAACCCCTGTTCATCCCTCCTTCCGCTGCCCTGGGCCGTTTTCCCAGGTCCTGAACGGATTGACCCCTCACGAACTGGTAGGGCAGCTCGCGCTTGGGTTGGCGAACTTCACCCCGTTCCATCTGCTCCAGGAGGATCTGGGCGCTTTCCTGGCCCACCTGGAAACTGGGTTGGGCCAGCGTGGCCAGGCGGGGGCTCACCAGGCTGGCCAGCTCGATGTCGTCAAAGCCGCAGACGGAAATGTCCTCCGGCACCCGCAGGCCCGCTTCCTGCAGGGCCTGCAGGGCGCCGATGGCCATCAGGTCGCTGAAGGCATAGATGGCGGTGGGCAGCGGCCGCCCGCTGGCCACCAGACTGGCAGCTGCTTGGTAACCCGATTCCACCGAGTAGTCGCCTTCGATGATCCGGGCTTCATCCAACTGCCGCTGGGCAGCTAGATAGGCCAGGCGCACCCCCTGGAGGCGCTGGCGGCTGATGGTCAGATCCCCCTCGGGGCCGGTGATCACCGCGATATCCTCATGGCCCAGGGCAAAGAGTTCCTGCATCACCTGGAAGCTGGCCTCCAGGTTGTTGATGTACACGCAGGGCACATCCGGTTCGGTGGAATACCCGTAGGCCAGAACGTAGGGGATGCCCAACTCCCGTACGGCCATCAGGTATTCACTGGAGATGTGGGGCGAACTGAGCACCAGGCCGGCCACGGGGTAGCTGCTCAGCTGGCCCAGGAACTTGATCTCATCGGACACACCCCCGTCGCTGTCGAAGACGATCATGGGCAGGTCGTGCACCCTTAAGACGGACTGTACGCCTTTGATCATCTGAGCCAGGGTGGGGTTGAGCACGCTGGAGACGAACACGGCCACAGCTTTGCGTCCATTGTCTGCCCTCTCCTTGAGCGGTGTGTAGCCCAGTTCCCGGGCGATCATGAGCACCCGCTGCCGGGTGGTTTTGCTCACCAAGGTGCTGTCGTTGAAGACTCGGGAAACGGTGGCGGGTGAAACGCCGGCTTTTCTGGCCACGTCATAGATGGTAACTGCTGCCATATGCTTACCTCCGAATTGTTCTTTCCTTCATACCCATTTAACACTTTACGCCGCGAAACCTGAAACTCCTTCCATGGTTTCAAAAAAGTTTCAAAGTTTCAGTAGGGGTTTCAGAAAGGAGCAGAGGGGGAAAGGGCCAGGTCAGAGGGGCCAAACAAAAATTGGTGGGGGCCCACGTGAAAAGATCTGGCGCAGAAGGCGCAGGGCTTGTAAAATAAGGAAAAATGGGATGCTTGTCCGTGAGAGGCGGTGCTGGAGATGATCAATTCCCGGGGCGAGCGGGATAGTCTGTTCTTCTATGTTTTGGAACAAATGCAGGGCATGGTACACCTCTGTGAGCTGCACACCAAGCGCATCCTCTACGCCAATCGCCTGGCCCAGGAG
>DGEY01000042.1:13513-14892 GCA_002391385.1 Firmicutes bacterium UBA3914
TGCCGGAGTACCGGACAGCTTCTAGCCCATCCTGAACAGGTGATTCACGATGCCTGGTACAACCCGAAAACCCTGCGCTGGTATGAGCGGCACATGCAGCTCCTGGAGCTTGCCGGTGGGCGCTTGGCCCGCCTGGAGCTGTCCTTTGCTGTGAACACCCTGAGCGGTTTGGGGGAGGGAGCCTACTGGCGCCTGATTTTGGAGTCCATCGGCGATGGGGTAATCGCCACCGACGGTCAAGGGGTGGTCACCATGATCAACCCCCAGGCGGAAAAGCTGACCGGGTGGGACCGCACCAGTGCTGTAGGGAAGAAGCTGGGGGAAGTGTTTCGCACCATCAACACCCAAACCCGGCTGCCCGTGGCTGACCCCGTGGACAAGGTGCTGGCCACAGGACAGATCGCAGGTCTGGCCAACCACACCAGCTTGCTTTCCAGGGATGGGGTGGAGTACCAGATCGCAGATAGCGCCGCTCCGGTTAAGGATTCAGAAGGCCGCATCCACGGGGCCATCCTCGTCTTTCGGGATGTCTCTGAGGAATACCGCCAAAGGGAGGCGCTGCGCCGCAGTGAAGAGCGCTTCCGTACCCTGGTGGAAACTTCCATCAACGCCATCGCCCTCCATGAGATCATCACCGACGAAGAAGGGCGCCCGGTGGATTACCGCTTCTTGGAAGTGAACAGGGCCTTTGAGCAGCTCACCGGCCTTAGCGCGGACAAGCTCATCGGCCGCACCGTCTTGGAAGTGCTACCCGGTACCGAGCCGTTTTGGATCGAAACCTACGGCCGGGTGGCCCTCACCGGAGAGCCTGCGGAACTGGAAGACTTCAGCCGGGAGCTGGGCAGGTACTACTCCGTGCGGGCCTACAGCCCCAGGCCCGGGCGGTTTGTCACCGTGTTTGAGGATATCACCGAGAGGCGCCTGATGGAAAACAGGCTGCGGGAAATGGTCTACCGGGATTTCCTCACCGGGCTGCACAACCGCCGCTACTTGGAGACCCAAAAGGACAGGTGGGAAGGGGAAGAAAACCTGCCTTTGAGCGTGGTGATTGGCGATCTCAACGGGCTGAAGATCATCAACGATTCCATGGGCCACCAAAAGGGCGATGAGTACCTCCAGCAGGCCGCGGAGATTTTCCAGGCCGTGTCCAGGCCGGGGGATTTGGTGATCCGCTGGGGCGGCGATGAGTTTGTGCTCCTTCTGGCCCGGACTGATGCTGAGGAGGCGCAGCAGATCTGTGCCCGCATCGATGAACTGAGCCTCCAAAGCGGAGCCGCGGCCTTGAGCATTGCCTTGGGGTCGGCCACCAAAGCCACCACCGAAGAGACCTTAGCCGATGTGCTGCGGGAAGCGGAATCCAGGATGTACCAGCAGAAGAT
>DGEY01000042.1:15091-35291 GCA_002391385.1 Firmicutes bacterium UBA3914
CAGGCCCTGGCGGAAAAGAGTCATGAAACGGAAGAGCATGCCCGCAGCCTGCAGCGCCTGGCGGTGAGCCTAGCGCAGCGGGTGGGCCTCTCCGATGCCGAGGTGGTTACCGTATCTTTGGTGGCCCTGCTCCACGACATCGGCAAGCTGGCCATCTCCGAAAGCATCCTGGATAAGCCCGGGCCCCTGAGCGAGGCGGAATGGGAGGCCATGCGGCGCCACTGCGAGATCGGCCACCGGATTGTTGCCTCTTCACCGGATCTTGTGGATGTGGCGGTGGGCGTGCTCCACCACCATGAACGGTGGGATGGCAAGGGCTATCCCCGGGGGCTGAAGGGTGAAGAGATACCCATCGCTTCCCGGATTGTGGCCCTGGCCGATGCCTTTGACGCCATGACCAGCGACAGGCCCTACCGGGCCGCCTTAAGCCTGGAAGAAGCCAAGGCGGAAATCGCCCGCCAGGCGGGCCTCCAGTTTGACCCTTACTTGACCCAGGAATTCTTGGCGATGCTTCCTTAGACCGTGGGAAAAAGCCGCCATGGGCAAAAAAGCTGAGAGCCGGAAGGGCCGGCTCTCACTAGAGTATAGTTTACTTTTTGGATTCCATCTGCCTAGGGGCGGTAGAAAACCGTGACCCAACCTGCGTAGGCGAAGAGGTAATAGCCATCCTGCTGGAATTCAGCCCCAAGGTACCAATCCAAATCTTGCTCTGCGGTTCCCTCGCTGAGCTCGCCATCGAAAGAAAAGGTTGTTCCGGTGAAGTCATCAGTGCTACCAAGATAGGTGTCGTCGAAGGTGTAGAAATAGAGGTAGTACAGAAGGTTATCCACCTCTCGGTCATAGGGGCTGATCTCCACTTCGTACGGGAAACCTGAAATCTCTTCTCCATCGGTGGGCTTTTTTAGTCTGAGACCGTAGCTGTACAGGTCCAGATCCGGCAGAAAAGCTGGCTCTAGGGGTACGTAGATGTAGACCCAACGGAGCAGATCGTACTCCTCCTGCTCCTCGCTGGTGAAGCTGTCGGGAACGTAGGTGCTGATCCAGACTTCCTCCCCTGGGTACTTGTCTAAGGGGATTTTAAACTCGCCGTTTTCATCTGTGAGGATTTCCTCAGTGCCCGACTCGCCGTATTCAACGGTCACAACCACTTCTCGGCCGGGGGGCTCGCCTGCAATGGAGACCCGGCCGATTATTTTCCCAGTAACACCTGTGAAGATAGCTTGAGGCTCTTGTTTGGTCACCGCGGCCTCTTTGGGCTGAAAGGCATAGCCTTCCTTCCGGGGTATGATGGTGACCGTGCCCTTGGCCTCAGTCTCCCAGTAGCCCTGTGCGTCCGTGGTGATCGTACCGCTGGAACCGCCGCTGAGGACCAGCTCCACCCCTTCGATGGGATTTCCTTCATCATCGAAGATGTATCCGCTGGCGGTGTAAGATCCGCTGCCAGCGCACCCGGCAAGGAGCAAAGCGCCAATGAGGAGCAGCAGCCAAAAAGCGCGCTTCATCTGTCACGCCTCCTTTTCTCCTCACCTTGTTTCAACGCTCTTCCCAGCTACTAAGGTTCCGGAACCGCAATGCTTTTCCAGACCCACCCCCTTGCAGCCACTTCTAATCGTCCCAAAATTCTTCTTTACGCCCTTGGATTCCTCCTAATTTTGCCAATGCCCCGGAGGGGAGAGAAAAGGCAGGCCGCCCAAGCGGTGGCTGACATCCCTGGGCTTCCCGTGTGCTGCACTGGTCCCCGCTCGGCTGATCCAGCGGCAATCTGGGGAAGGGATGGGCCGAGTATTAGTAGCTGGTCTGACCTTGTTTGACAATAACAGGGTCCCTGGCTATAATTTTACAATGAGAACGCGTTCTCACTTTTCCAACGACTCGGGTCGCACTGCAAGACCGATGTTATGCAAATTCAAGGAGGTATTGCTGGCGATGAAACGAGCTGTTTTGGCTTTGCTGCTCGTCGCCGCCTTCCTGGTTGCGTGGCACGTAGGGGTTGCGGCGAACGAGGTAATTACCATCAGGGCTTGGACCGTAGGTCCCGACACACCCGCCTTTCACCGCGCAGAGAACCTGATTGCCGCAGCGGAGCGCCTCAACCAGATCTTGGAGGCGGCTGGGGCGGATCTGCGCGTCGAAGTGGAGGCGGATTTTTGGACCGATTCTTGGGACAGCTTCCGGCGCAGGATCATCCTCACCGCTGAGGAGGGGGATCCCGCGATCATGCCGGATATCATCCTCTCCAGCCACATGGACATCCCCGTGTGGGCTGAAGCAGGCTGGATTGCACCTCTAGATCACTACATTGCCCAGTATTGGGAGGGAACCTATCAAGACTTCTATCCGCACCTGTGGGATGCGGTCTCCTATGGCGGCCAGATCTACGGAGTGCCCCAGGATATTGAGGTGCGCATGGTCTACTACCGCAAAGACCACTTGCGGGCCTTAGGCTGGAGCGAAGAGGAGATTGCCAGCCTCCCCCAGAGGGTGGCCAACAAGGAGTTTCTCCTAACGGATCTGCAGGAGCTGGCCCAGGCCATGCAGGAAGCTGGCCTGGTGGATTACGGCCTGCTGCACAGACCCACCGAGGGCCCGGATTTCTTCCAGTTCGTGGTGGCCTTTGGCGGTGAGTACTATGACTCCGCAAGCGGCAAGTTGATCGTGGATCGGGCTGCTCTCCGGCAGACCCTGGAGTTTTTCGCAGACAACGTGCACAAGTACAAGATTACGCCCAGCGGCATGACCACCTGGCCCTGGCCGGCGGTGCATCGGGCCACCGCGGAAGAGGGCAGTGCCGGGGTGAATATCACCGGCGGCATGTGGAACTGGGCCGAGTGGCAGCGGGATCTGGGCATCCCCGAAGGGGAGCTCTGGGAGAACCTCACCTGGAGTTTGATCCCCGCGGGCAGTGAAGCGGGCAGGCCCAACCAGCTGGGCCATCCGGTAGCTTACATGGTTACCCAGCTCAGTGACAAGAAAGACCTGGCTTTTCTTTTGATCACCATCGCTTCTGATGTGGATCTCAACACCAGGCATTCCCTGGCCGCGGCGAAACTGGCCATCAGAAGGTCCCAGACCGCTTTTGCCCCCTTTGTGGAAAGTGAGTTTCTCGCCGCAGCCAGTGAGCTGCTGCCCCAGCAGATCTTCATGGCCGCGCATCCGGCCTCCGGACACTACGCCACTGTGCTCCACGAGGCCATCAGCGGTGTGGAGGTGGGCGCGCTCACGCCGGATGAGGGCGTTGAGCTCATCGTCCAGAGGATGCAGCAGGTGGCCGGGGAAGATGTGCTGGTCCGCTAAGCAACAGGGAAGCAGGCGGGGGACTCTAGGCAGTCCCTCGCTTCGCCAAGTGAGGTGAGGAGATGGCAAGGCGCAGCCGCTTTCTGATTTTCCTGCTCCTACTTCCAGCCCTGCTGATCACCGCCGTCTTTTACCTGGTCCCGGGTCTGCTCACCGGGGCCATGAGCTTTACGGAGATGAACCACCGTTTGATCTGGGAGTTCGCGGGCTGGAAGAACTACGTGCAGATCTTTAAAGATACCATTTTGAGCAGGGTGTTTTGGAATACTGTTTTGTATGTGTTCGGCACCCTTTTACTTTTCAACGTCAGCTTCGGCTTGCTTCTAGCCCTGGCCACCTCGTATATCTCCGAACGGCACAGTGAGAAGGTGAGCCTCTTTTTCCGGGCGCTGTGGCTTTTGCCCCGCTTCACCCCGCCCATTGTCTACGGGGTAATTTGGCTTTGGATCTTGGATCCCACCCGCCACGGGCTTTTGAACGGCCTTTTGGATCTTTTCGGACGCAGCCCCGTCAGCTGGCTCAGCGAGTTTCCCAAGGCGGTAATCATCATCACCAACGGCATCATCGGAGCGTCCTTTGGGATGATCCTTTTCTACTCCGCCATCACCTCCATTTCCCAGGAGTACAACTGGGCCGCCGCGGTGGACGGGGCGGGCTGGCTGGGCCGGGTGCGCCACATTACCCTGCCCCTCGTGCGCTGGCAGCTGCTTTTTGTCACTGCCTACCAAACCCTTTCCCTTTTGACTTCCTATGAGTACATTTTGATCCTGACGGGCGGGGGACCCTTTTACCGGACCACGGTCTGGTCGCTCTACGCCTACAACCAGGCCTTCGGCGGCTACTACGCCTCCTACAACTTCGGCTACGCCACCGCGCTCACCATGGTGCTGGTGCTCTTCAGCGCAGTTGCTTCCATTATATATTGGCGCATCTTCCGCTTCCGGGAGATGATGGGCGAGCCCAAGATTGAGGTGATGTAGATGGCTAAAGAGCCTCTCAGCCAAGCAGCCTTGGGCCGGGCCGCCAAGAGGGAGCGCCGCCGGGAGCGTCTGCTCACTTGGGGCATCTATGCCTTTTTGGTCTTGGCTTCGCTGCCCCTCCTTTGCGGCTACGGCTGGTTGGTTTTGAACTCCTTCAGCGACAAGCTCGTCTACGGGGTCATTCCCCAGAGGTGGACCCTGAAGAACTTCCGCTTTTTGTGGGAACTGCCAGGCAGGTACTACCCTGATCTTTGGCGCACCACTTGGAACACTCTGCTTTTGGCCTGCGGCATGACGGTGCTGATGATCCTGATTGCCACGCCCACCGCTTACGTGATCGCCCGCCTCAAGTTCAGGGCCCGGGGTTTTCTTTTGGCTTCCACCCTTATCCTCCACTCTTTTCCGGGGATTACACTGCTCATCGCTTTGTACTATGTACTCAGGAGCCTGGGGCTGCTCAACAGCATCGTGGGGGTGCTGCTGGTCAAGACGGGGCTGATGCTGCCTTTGGGGATTTGGATCATGAAGGGCTTTTTCGACGGGGTGCCCTGGGATCTGGAGATGGCGGGGTTGGTGGACGGGGCTTCTAGGCTGAAGACGCTGTGGAAGATTGTGCTGCCCCAGGTGAAACCGGGTATTGCCGCGCTGGCCATTTTCTCCTTTTTAAATGGCTGGTCAGAGTACATCTTTGTGATCACCTTTCTCCAGAACAAAGAGAGCTGGACCCTTTCCAGCTATGTGAACTCCATTGTGGGCGACTTCCAGTTCCTGGACTATGGCTTACTGGCGGCCACGGCACTCTTTTACATCCTGCCGGTTCTGCTCTTTTTCCTCTTTACCCAGAAGTACCTGATGCAGGTGAGCATCGGTGGAAGGAAAGGAGGCTGATCTAGGTGGCCAATGTCCGACTAAAGAACATCACCAAGCGGTTTGGCTCAGTGACCGCGGTCAATAACGTTTGTTTGGATATACCCCACGGGAAGGTCACAGCTCTCCTGGGCCCAAGCGGCTGCGGTAAGACCACCATACTGCTCATGCTGGCGGGGATCTACAAACCCACGGAGGGTGAAATCTACTTCGACGATCTTCAGGTGAACGGCATCCCGCCCCAGCTGCGCAATGTGGGGCTGGTCTTCCAAAGCTACGCCCTGTACCCCCACATGACCGCCTTTGAGAACATCGCCTTTCCCCTGAAACTCAAGAAGCTGCCCAAGGCGGAGATCCAAAAAAGAGTGGAGGAAATCGCGGAGGTCGTGCAGATCGGAGATCTCCTGGATCGGAAACCAGGGCAGATGTCAGGCGGACAGCAGCAGCGGGTGGCTCTCTGCCGGGCTTTGGTGAAAAAGCCGGATCTTTTGCTTTTGGATGAGCCTTTGAGCAATCTGGATGCCCGGCTGCGCCTGGAGACCAGGGCGGAGATCAAGCGCATCCAGCAGGAGCTGGGGATCACCACCATCCTGGTCACCCATGACCAGGTGGAGGCGGTGACCATGGCGGACCAAGTGGCGGTGCTCAAGGCAGGAGTTCTGCAGCAGTACGGAACCCCCAAAGAGCTTTTGGAGCAGCCGGCCAACCTCTTTGTGGCCTCATTTTTAGGGGATCCCCCCATGAATTTGCTCCAAGGGGAGCTGGAGTACCAGGAGGGCCGCTGCTACTTCCGCAGCGGCCGGAGCCTGCGCCTGCCCGTGCCGCCCCTGGCGGCCAAAGGCCTGCAAAAGAGCCCCGGCCAGAAGCTGATCTTGGGCATCAGGCCAGAGCATCTCACCATCACCTGGGAGCGGGGCAGGGCCCCCTGGCGGGGTAAGGTGTTTTTGGTGGAGTTTTTGGGCCGGGATAAGCTTTTGGACTTCCGCTTCGGCGACCAGTCCTTGAGGGTCTTGGTGCCCGCCACCTTCCCGGTGGAGAGGGGGGAGGTTTTGGGGATCGAGCCCCAAGTGGAGCATCTGCACATCTTTGACCCCCAAACGGGGCTGGCCCTTACCGGCCCGCCGGAGGGGCTGCGGGCCTGCAGCGATCATGAACCGGCGTAGCTTACCTAAGTGCCACCTTGGGCAACACAGCCCAGGGTGGCTTTTTTTGTCCAGGCAGGTGGGTGCAAAGTAGGTGTGAAAAATATTCGTTGGGTAAGAAGGACTTGAAGCGGGGGGCACGAATAATGAAGATACAACTTGTACGCACAAGTAGACAACAGGATGTGCCCATGTGTGTATGTGGCGCCTCAGGAGGGTTGTAAACAGCCATGCGCAGTGTCAGCAAGGACAGCGTGATCCCTTTGTACCATCAACTCAAGGAGATTCTGCGGGAACAGATCGCCAACCGCACCTACAAACCCCATCAGCAGATTCCCTCGGAACCGGAGCTGCAGAGGATGTACGGGTTGAGCCGGGCCACCATCCGCAAGGCCATCGACGGTTTGGTGCGGGAAGGGCTGGTTTACCGCCGCCACGGTAAAGGTACTTTCGTGGCCGACCCCAAGGACCGCCAGCGGATCACCTTGGATTCCTTCACCGCCAACATGCGGGCCCTGGGTTTTGCCCCTTCCACGGTGGTGCTGGAAAGCAAGCTGCTGAGCGAAGCAGAGCGGGAGCTCGCCCAAAAGCTGGGCCTAGAGCCGGGGGAGCCTGTGGTTAGGCTCAAGCGCCTCCGCTATCTGGACGGGGAGCCGATTCTGCTGGCCACCTCCTATCTACCGGCCCACCTGTTCCCAGGTTTGGAGCGGGAAGAGCTCACCGACTCCCTTTACTTGGTTTTGGTGGAGAAATACGGGGTTACCCCCAGCTGGGGTGAGGACTTCATCGAGCCGGTTATCCTCTCCCAGGCGGAAGCGGAGGTCTTGGGTACAGCGGCGGGCAGCCCAGCGCTTTTGGTGGAGCGCCACGCCTACACTGCGGACAACGATATTGTGGAAATCTGCTTCTCCTTGATTCGCGGCGATAAAGCCAAGTTCTACCTGAAGCACAACGGTTGAGGGGAAAGGGAGGGTACGAGCCGTGCAGGATGCTTATACGCTGGAGGCTAAGGCCAAGCGCCGGAGGGCGCGGAAAAAGGCGGTGCAAAGGGCGCTGGTGGGCTACACCTTTTTGACCCCGGCCTCCGCCATCATGATCTTTTTTATCTTTATCCCGGTGGCCATGGCGTTTTACCTCAGCCTCTTTGAGTGGGATCTGATCAATCCCATGCGCTTTGTGGGGCTCAAAAACTACGCCAGGATCTTCAAGTCCCAAGACTTTTTCATCGCGGTGCGCAACACCTTTTACTTCGTAGGGGTGCAGCTGCCCCTGGATTTCTGCATCTCCTTGGGGGTGGCCCTGCTGCTCAACCAAAAGATCCGGGGACTTTCCTTTTACCGCACCGTCTTTTTCACGCCGGTGGTGACCGCCACTGTGGCGGTGAGTGCGGTCTGGATGTGGCTGTATGACCCCTTTGACGGGCTTTTGAACTACCTACTAAGCTTTGTGGGCTTGGGACCCTACCGCTGGCTCAACGATCCCAAGATGGCCATGCTCTCGGTGATCATCATGAGCGTCTGGAAGGGTTTGGGCTACAACGTGGTCCTCTTCTTGGCGGGTTTGCAGAACATCGATCCCAGCCTCTATGAAGCGGCGGCCATCGACGGTGCCACGCCCAGGCAGCAGTTTTGGTACATCACCCTGCCGCAGCTTTCCCCCACCATGTATTTCGTCTTGATCATGGGGGTGATCAACTCCTTTAAGGTGTTCACCCAGATCGATGTGATGACCCCCGGAGGAGGGCCCTTAAAGAGCACCTTGGTCATTGTCTACCTCATCTACCAGCAGGCCTTTAACTCCTTCCGCTTCGGGGAAGCCAGCGCCCTTTCGGTGCTTCTCTCCTTGTTCATCTTACTGCTCACCTTGCTGCAGCGCCTTTTCTTGGAAAAGCGCGTCCACTACAACTAGAAAGAAGGTCAGGCCATGCGGAGAACGCTTGTGAAGAAGCTCATCATTCATCTGGTGCTCCTTACCCTGGGCGCAGCCATGGTTCTGCCTTTCCTGTGGATGGTCTCCACTTCCCTTAAGGGCTACCACGAGGTGTTTCGCTATCCACCACGCTGGATTCCGGACGAGCCCCAGTGGCGCAACTACCTGGAAGTGTGGAAGCTGGCTCCCTTTGGGCGTTTCTATGTGAACAGCACCATCGTGGCGGTGATCACCACCGCGGGCCAGGTGCTCACCGGCGTTTTGGCCGCCTATGCCTTTGCCCGGATGGAATTCGCGGGCCGGGATCAGATCTTCATGCTCTTTCTGGCGACGTTGATGGTGCCCACCCAGGTCACCCTGATCCCAACCTACATCGTCATGAGCCGCATGGGCTGGATCGATTCCTATAAATCCCTGATCGTTCCCTTTTTGGCCACCGCCTTTTCCGTCTTCCTCCTCCGGCAGTTTTTCCTGACCATTCCCAAGGAACTGGAGGAAGCGTCCATTATGGATGGCTGCTCTAAACTGCGCTTCATCTTCGCGGTGATCATGCCCCTATCTAAACCAGCCATCTCCAGTGTGGCCCTGTTTGGCTTTCTCGGTTCCTGGAACTCTTACCTGTGGCCTCTGATTGTGATCAACTCCAATCAGATGCGCACGCTGCCCATTGGTCTGCGCTACTTCGTATCACAACAGGGAGGGGGGAGTGAGTGGCATTACCTCATGGCGGCCTCGCTCATTGTGATGCTGCCGGTGCTGATTGTCTTCTTCTTAGCCCAGAAGCAGTTTATTGAGGGTATAGCAAAAAGCGGGATTAAAGGTTAGCAATCTTAAGGAGGGACTGTTCAATGAAAAAAGCGGCTGTATTGGTGCTGGCTCTAGCACTGCTTTTGGCCGGAGTGTCCACTGCCCTGGCCAAGACCACCATCACCTTCTGGTACTCCCTGGGCGGGAACGCCGGCCGGGTCTTCCAGGAGATGGTGGCGGAGTTCAACGCTTCCCAGGATGAGATCTTTGTGGATGCCGTGTACACAGGCGGCTACGGCGAAACGGCGCAGAAGGTGACCGCGAGCCTCGCGGCGAACACTCTGCCCGACGGGGGAGTGATCCCTGCGGCGCCGCTCTTCACCGGCCGGGTGGGCAACTACCTGATCGATGAGTACCTGCGGGGCCCCAAGGGTCTGGATATGGACGACTTCTACGAAGAGTTCTGGAACTACAACAAATACGATGGGTGCATCGCCAGCCTGCCCTTCAACAACAGCACTCCCGTCCTTTTCTACAACAAAGACATCCTGCGCCAGGCTGGCCTGGAGCCCAAGGCCCCCGAGACCTGGGATGAGCTGGTGGAAATGGCCATTCATCTCCGGGATTGGGCTGCCCAGGAGCGTCTGCGCAACTTCGTACCTATCAACATGCGCAACCAAGACTGGATGCTCAAGGGCTTCATCCTGCAAAACGGCGGCCAGCTCATGAATGAAGACTACAGCGCAGCCCTGATCAATGAGCCGGAAGCGGTGGAAGCCATCGAGTTCTGGGTCTCCTTGGTTGACCAGGGCCTCATGCCCGCTGGACTGCATGACCGGGCCCGGGACCACTTCATCGCCGGCAACCAGGCATTCCTCTTCGACTCGACCGCGGGTATCGGTACCATTGCCCAGACCGTGGAATTCGACTTTGACACCGCCATGCTCCCCGGCAACAAGCAGAGGGCGGTCACCCTGGGGGGCGCGGCCCTGACCATGTTCCCCTCCACTCCGGAGAGGCAGGATGCCACCTGGGAGTTCCTCACCTGGCTCTTGCAGCCGGAAAACGTGGCTAAGTGGACCGTGCAAACAGGCTATGTGCCCGTGCGCAAGAGCGTGCTGGAAAGCCCTGAGATCCAGCAGCTCTTTGAGGAACAGCCCTACTACCGGGCAGCCTTTGAACAGCTGGAATACGTGGTCTCCATGGAGCACTTTTGGGAGCTGGGCGCTTTGGACGAATACCTGGTTAACTTGATTTCCCAGGTGGAGTACAAAGCCCAAACTCCCCAAGAGGCCGCGGACGAGCTGGTGAGATTGATGGCAGAGGAGATTGAGCGCAACAGGTAGTACACTTGCGGCAGGCTCCGTCGGATCCCTCTGGCGGAGCCTGTCTTCACCAGGGCAGGGAAGGGAGAAGAGTATATGAAGGACAAAATCCTCGGTTCATTGGTGGGGGTGGCCCTAGGCGATGCCCTGGGCATGCCCACGGAGTTCATGACCCAGGAGGCCATCCGGGAAGTTTACGGGATGGTCCGGGAGCTGCGGGCCCCCCACCCACAGCACTATCACAGCACTCATCTGGTTAAGGGACAGATCACCGACGATACAGAACAGACCCTGGCCCTGCTTGATGCCTTTTTCCGCCACGGCCGGCTGGATGCGGAGGTCGCGGCGGAGTCTCTGATGGAGTGGGCCCGCGAGAAAAACGTCTTTGGTTCCACTTATCTAGGGCCCAGCTCCAAAAAGGCCCTGCAGCGCTTGCTGGACGGGGAAGACCCGCGGCAGACAGGGTTTTTTGGCACCACCATCGGCGGCGCCATGCGCATGCTCCCCGTGGCCCTGGCCTGCCTGGGAGATCGGGAAAGGGCGGTGCGCACAGCTGCTGAAGTGAGCATGCCCACCCACGGCACCAGCCAGGCCATTTCCGGAGCGGCAGCCTTCGCCTGCGCCCTGGTGGAAAGCTTCGAGCCGGATGCCCACCGGGACTCGATCCTGGAGGCCGCCTGCTGGGGGGCGGAACGGGGGCGGGCCTTTGGCAAGCCTTATCCTGGCCCTTCCCTTGCCAAGCGGATCCGCTGGGCAGTGGAGCTGTCCCTGGCGGCGCCGGATCTTCCCGGCGCGGGGCGGGAGCTTTATGACCTAGTGGGGGTAGATATGGTGCCCCACGAGATCGTACCGGTGGTCCTGGCCCTCTTTGCCCGGCCGGAAGAGCCCATGGAGCGTTTGCTGGCTGCGGTGAATATCGGGGGAGATACGGATACCATCGCCTCCATGCTCGGCGCCCTGCTGGGGGCCCACTACGGCGTGGAAGTGTTTCCTAAGGAAATGTGGAAAGAAATCGAGGCAGTGAACGGAATCGACTTGCAAGAGTATGCCCACCGAGTGTGGCAGTGCACAGCAGATAGGAGGATGCAGGCATGAGCGGAAAAGCAGTTCGCCTCAGGCGGATCTTTAAGGAAGATGGCCGGGCTGTGATCAGCGCCCTGGATTTCGCGGGCTTCATGGGCCCCGTGCCCGGGCTGGAGGTGCCGAAGGAAATCACGGCCAAGGTGGTGCGGGGAGGCGCGGATGCCATCATCGCCCATCCCGGCTTTGCCCGGGAGGCCCAGGAGGCCTACGGGGGGAAGGCTGGGCTGATCATGCGCATCACCGGCGGATGCAGCCCCTTTGCACCGGATGCCAGTTACCACCTGCCCACCTGCTCCGTAGAGGAAGCGGTGCGCCTGGGGGCCGATGCGGTCTGCGTGATGGTGATCATGGGTGCACCCCAGGAGCATGCCATGCTGGCCACCCTGGGCAAAACAGCGGAGGAAGCGGCGCGGCTGGGCATCCCCGTTGTGGCGGAGCTCCTTCCCCAGTTTGACCACAGCTACGATCCGCAGTGGGTGGGTGTGTGCGCCCGACTCGGGTTTGAACTGGGCGCGGATGTGATCAAAACCTATTACTGCGGCGACGCCTTCGCCGATGTGGTGAAAAGCTGCCCCATCCCCATCGTCATGGCCGGCGGGCCTAAGAGCGCTGATATCTTCACCAACATCGAAAAGGCCCTGCAGGCGGGGGCCGCGGGCGTGGCCATCGGGCGTAACATCTTCCAGGCGCCGGATCCGGAAGGGTATACCAAAAAGATCGTGGAGCTGGTGCACGGCGGAACGGGTGATGGGAAGTGAAGGCTGCGGTTTACCACGGACCAAAACAGATGACCATTGAGGAAGTGCCCAGGCCCACCATCGGGCCTGAGGAGATCTTGGTGGAGGTTAAGGCCAGCGGGATCTGCGGCACCGATGTGAAGACCTATCTGCGGGGTCACCGCTTTTTCCAGCCCCCCTGCATCTTAGGGCATGAGTTTGCCGGGGTGGTTGCCGAGGTAGGTTCCCAGGTAGAGGGCTTCCAGGTGGGCGATAGAGTTGCGGTTGCCCCCTACGTCCCCTGCGGGTTTTGCCCCCTGTGCCAGGCGGGCCACTACGAGCTCTGCCAAAACAAGAGCGGGGTGGCCAGCGGCGCCTTCACCGAGTTTGTGGCGGTGCCCAAAGAAGTGATCCAGCGGGGTACGGTGCGCCTGCCGAAGGGGATGAGCTTTGCCGCGGGAGCCTTGGCTGAACCGGTGGCCTGCGTGCTCAACGGCCTGGAGGACTGCCGGTTGGAACTGGGGGCAACCCTTTTGATTATGGGGGCGGGGCCCATGGGCCTTCTCGCGGCCCAGGCCACGCTCGCGCAGGGCGCGGGCCAGGTGATCGTCAGCGAGTACAATGAAGCGCGGCTGGCCAAGGCCGCGGAAATCGGGGCCCGGGCTGTGCATCCGGAGAAGGAAGATCTGCTGGAAGTGATCAAGCAAGCCACCGGGGGCGCGCTGGCCCAGGCGGTCTTGGTCTGTGTGGGCACCCGGGAAGCGGTGGAAGAGGCCCAGCGCTATGTGGCGCCGGGCGGGGTGATCAACATGTTCGGCGGTCTGCCCTCAGGCACCGCGGTGAGCATCGATGCGGGACTCATCCATTACCAGCAGGTTTCCCTGGTGGGCAGTTTCGGCTTTACTCATATCCAGTACCGCCGGGCGGTGCAGCTCATGGCCGGTGGGCGCCTGGATGCGGAGCGCCTGATCACCCATACCCTGCCCCTGGAAGAGGCGGAGCGGGGCATCAACCTCTCCGCGGAGCAGCGGGCCCTCAAGGTCATGCTGGTGAATGGGGGATAGCTGTGTACCTGGCGGTGGATATTGGAACCAGCAGCTTAAAGGCGGCCCTCTGTGAGGGAGGTTCCTTTTGGGTGGAGCAGCTCCCCCTGCAGCTGACCCAGGCGGACCCCTGCGCGGAGCAGGACCCCCGGGAGTGGCTCGAGGGCCTGGCGGTTTTGCTGCCCCGCCTCTTGCAGCGGGCGGGGGCCAGCCCGGAGCGGATCCAAGCGGTGGGCCTGAGCAGCCATTCCCCTTCCCTGGTGCCGGTGGACTCCCACTGCCGCCCCCTCTTTCCCTGTCTCACCTGGCGGGACCGCCGGGCGGTGCGCCAGGCGGAAAAGCTCAGGGAGCAGACGGGCGAGTTTTTCGATCCCTCTTTTTTTGAGCCGAAAATGCTCTGGCTGAAGGAGGAACGGCCGGAGATCTACGCCCAAACCAGGGCTTTTCTCCAGCCCAAGGATTTTCTCATCGCCTGGCTCACAGGGGAGTTTGTGATCGATCTGCCCGCGGCCCGCTTCAGCCGGGCCCAGGCCATCGGGGAACTGGAGAGCGGCAAGCTGCCCCGCCCCTGCCCCAGCTGGGAAGTGGTGGGAAAGACCCAAAAGCGGGCCCAGGAGCTGGGCCTCGCCCCGGGGATCCCCGTAGTGGCGGGGGGCATCGATGCCTACGTGGAGGCCCTGGGGGCAGGCCTGGTGGAGGAGGGGCAGTTCGGGGATGCCACCGGAACTTCCACCTGCCTCAGCTGCTGCCTCGGGGAAGGGAGCGGGGTGGAAGGGGCGGTGCCCCATGTGATTCCGGAGCGGGAGCTTTGCATCCTGCCGCTCTCTTCCGGGGGAGGCACTTTGGCCTGGGCCCTCAGGCAGCTGGGCGGCGGGGTACGTTACCATGAGCTGGAGGAAGCCTTACGCGCAGTTCCTCCCGGGGCAGATGGCCTGCTTTTCCTTCCTTATCTTACGGGAGAGCGCAGCCCCCTCTGGGATGAGGGGGCCAAAGGGGTCTTTTTCGGGATCACCGCTGAGCACACCAGGGCCCACTTCCTCCGGGCTGTTCTGGAAGGGTGCGCCCTGGCTATCCGGCACAATGTGGAGCATCTAGAAGCTATGGGTTTAACCCCCCACTCGGCCCGGGCCACCGGGGGAGGTTCCCGGCTTGGGCTGTGGAACCAGATCAAGGCGGATGTTACGGGCCTGACCTATGAGCAGCTGGAACTGGCCGATGGTGCGCTTTTAGGCGGCGCTTTGCTCTGCGCCCTGGCGGTGGAAAAGCGATCCGAAGGAGACCTGGCCCGGGAATATGTGCGCACCAAGCAGGTTTTCACACCCCGCAGGCAGGCTGTGTATGAAGAGCTGTATGCTAAGTACAAGGCACTTTACGCTGCCACGAAGGAGTTAATGCGTTGAGCCCAGGGAAGAGAAATGCTGCACTTATCCTAATTAACACGGCTTTGTTTTTCGCGGGTTATAACGCCATGGTGGCGGTTTTTCCCCTCTATGTGGTTTACCGGGGAGGGGGGGAGGGGGTAGTGGGCCTTTTGGTGGGCCTCTTTTCCCTCAGCGCCGTAGTGCTCCGCTTCTTCCTCACCAAAGCCGCGGAGCGCAGGGGACAGAAGTGGCTTTTGGCCGCGGCGGTCCTTTCCGCGGGCACGGCGCCCCTGCTCTACCTCCTTGACCTGGGCCTTTGGTATCTGGCGGCGGTGCGCATCTACCATGCGGTGAGCCTGGCCGCCTTTATCACCGCCAGCCAGACTGTCCTGGCTGCCTCTGCCCCTCCGGAAAAGCGGGGGCGGCTTTTCGGGCTCTATGGCGTGGTGACGGGCCTGGCCATGGCGGGGGCGCCGAGCCTGGGGCAGTGGGTTTCCGCGAAGTGGGGCTATGCCGCCTTCTTTGTGGGGACGGGCCTTTTGGGCCTGGCCATGGTGCCGGGGCAGGTGCTCCTGAAAGAGCCCCAGGGCGCCGCAGGGCAGGGGCAGGCCGCCGTGCCCTGGCGGGAGGTTTTAGCCAACCGCTGGGTGGTGAGCGCCAGTTTGGGGGTGGCCGCGGCCGCCGCGGCTTTGGGCGGGCTTTCCTCTTTTCTGCCCCTCTACACCCAGAAGCTTGGGCTCACCCAGTTCGGCATTTACTTCGCCGCCTTTTCCCTGGCCTATACCCTGGGGGGTTACGGGGCCGGGGTGCTGTCGGATCGCTTTGGGCGCAGGGCGGTGGTGCTCTGGTCCCTGCCCCTGCTCAGCTTGGGCCTGGTGGGCTTGGTGCGGCTCGGCGGGTATCTTCCCCTTGCGGGCTGCGGGCTTTGCATCGGGTTTGGCTTTGGGGCGGCCAGCACCGCGCTTTTGGTTTTGGTCACCGACAAGACGAAAGAAAGGGAGCGGGCCCAGGCGGTTACTTTTTACAACAACTGCATCGACCTGGGGATGTCCGGGGGAGCCATGCTCCTGGGGGGCGTGGCGGCTCTATCCTACAACCTCCTGTGGATTTTACTGAGCTTGATTACCGCGGCCGGTTTCGCCCTGGTCTTGCTGGGGATGCCCCGGGAGGGCGCGGCACCGGCCCCGGCAGAAGGGAAGTGGCGGAAGTGAAGTTGGGCGTCAACACGGTGGAGCTTTTCAGTGGCGACCACCTGGTCCTCAATGTCCTTGCTGACCTGGACGATCTCAGCCTGGTGGAACAGGTGCAGCGCCTCCACGGGGAGCTGGGGGTGGATCTGGTGGAGCTCCCCGCCAATATGCTGGTGATCTGCCCGCAGCTGTTCACGGAGCGGACTATCAAGGCTCTCGCGGATTACCAGGCCAGATCCGGGGTGGGTTACACGGTGCATCTACCCTTTCGGGGTTTGGATCTTTCCTCCCTGGCCCAGCCCATCTGGGAAGCCAGCGTAGAGAGCTACCGGGAGATCATCCACCGCTTAGAAGAAGAGCTAAAGGTGGAACACTACGTGCTGCACCTTACGGAAGCTTTGCTCAAGCAGGTGGAAGCTAAGGCTCACTGGGGCACAGAGCTTCAGGGAAAGCTGGTTGAGGCCCTCTACGCCAGGGCCAAAAAGGGCCTGGAGCTTCTTTTGGAGACCGCTCCTAGGGAGAAGCTCCTGGTGGAAAACATCAAAAGCGGCTACCAAAAGCCCTTTGCCCTCGCCAGGGAGCTGGAACTTGGGATCTGCTGTGATGTGGGGCATCTCCTCCTGGAGGGTGCCGATCCCAGGCGGGTGGTGGAGGACTACCGGGAGCTGATCCGGGAGTTCCACTTCCACGGAGTGGTGGAGCGCACCCAAAAGGACGGCCGGGCAGCCCTCCAGGATCACCAGGCGGTGGGCCGCAGCGTATTCCCCGTAGACGAGGCCCTGGACCTTTTGCTCGCGGATGATTTCTCGGGCGTGCTCATGATTGAAGTGGGCACCTGGACAGCGGCCGCGGAGAGCGTCCAGGCGGTAAAGGAGTATCTGGCCAGAAAACACAGCGAATGAAGAAAAGCTTTCGATTCACCCCAGGTGGAGACTTCTCCCCTGGGGTTTTTCCAGCTCAAAGGGCTCTTACAATTTTGACAGCTCCCAATTTCGTGGGAAAAGTGCCTGAAAAGGAGATTTTTCACAAGGAATGTGCCCCTAGAGGTAGAATAAAGGAAGGAAGTTACTACCAAACAAGGGAGGGTTACACCTTGCGCAGATGGCTGATGGTTGTGCTTTTGCTGTTGTGTCTATCCGTTGCGGCCGCGGCCCAGGAAGCCCCTAAACAGGGTGGGACGTTCCGCTACGGGATCACGGTGAACCCCCGGGGCATGTTTAACCCCATCCTCTACACTGAGGTGTACGATGGGCTGGTGATCGATGTGGTTTACGACGGCCTGATCTACATCGACCGCAATTTGCAGCCCCAGCCCAGGATCGCCAAGTCCTGGGAGATCTCTGAAGACGGCACAGAGATCACCTTCTACCTCCACGAGGGCATTAAGTTCCACGACGGGGTGGAGCTCACCGCCAAAGATGTGGCCTTTACCTACATGACCATCCTGCACCCCGAGTACACCGGTGTGCGCTACAGCAACTTCAACATGTTGGTGGGGGCCAAAGACTACAAGGAAGGCAAGACCGATACGGTGCCGGGCATTGAGGTCATCGATGATTACACCATCAAGTTCAAGGTGGAAGAGCCCCACGCGCCCCTGCTGGTTTCCTTTGGCTACGGGATTCTCCCCGCCCACCTTTTGGAAGATATCCCCGTGGGCGAGCTGGAGCAGGCGCCCTTCAACCTCAACCCCATCGGCAGCGGCCCCTTCAAGTTCGTGGAGTTTTTGACGGACCAGCACGTGATCTTGGAGGCCAACGAGGATTACTTTTTAGGGCGGCCCAACATCGACACCCTGGTCTACCAGAAGGTGGCCCAGGATGCCATCCCCATCTATCTGCAGCAAAACAGGGTGGACTATGTGGCCATCTCCGCGGATCAGTTCGCTCAGGTGGACGCCATGGAAGGGATTGACACTTACGTCTACGAGGAACTGAGCTACAACTACATCTGCTTCAACATGCGCCAGGAAAGGTTCGCAGACCGGGCGGTGCGCCAGGCCATCACCTACGGCTTTGACCGCCAGACCTATGTGGATATCATCCGGGAAGGCTTCGGGATTGTGGCCAACGCCCCCATGCCCACCGCTTCCTGGGCTTACACCTCCGAGGGCATCGACACCTACGACTACAACCCCGAGCGGGCGGCTGAGCTCCTGGCGGAAGCTGGCTGGCAGCCCGGCCCGGATGGCGTTTTAGAAAAGGATGGCATGCGCTTGGAGTTTGAGTTCCTGGTGCCCGAGGGCAGCCGGCAGACGGAGCAGATGGCCCTGCTCTTCCAGCAGAACATGGAGGATCTGGGCATCAAGGTGAACCTGGTCTTCATGGAGTTCAGCGCCGCGGTGGACCGGGTGGATGCCCGGGAGTTTGACACCTTCACCATGGGCTGGAGCTTGGGCGTGGATCCCGACCCCTACGGGATCTGGCACTCCACATCCCTTTGGAACGACCCCGGCTTTTACAACGACGAATCGGATCGCCTGCTGGAGGCGGGGCGCCGGGAAACGGATCCCGCCAAGCGCAAGGAGATCTACGGGGAGTGGCAGCGGTTGATCAACCGGGAGCTGCCCACCATGTTCCTCAGCTACGGCGTGACCATCAGCGCCGTCAACCAGCGGGTCAAGGGGATCGATACTGACCCTGGGCCTTTAGGTCCCCTGGTGGGCCGGGAGCTGGTGCGCACCATTTGGCTTGAGGATTAGTGCAGTTTAAGGTTTAGGGGTAAGGGAACAGCAGGTTTTCTGCTGTTCCCTTCTAGGAGGTTTTAAGATGTGGCGTTATATCTTAAGAAGGATCTTCGTGCAGGGAATCCCGGTGCTGCTGGGATTCAGCTTTTTCCTCTATTTGGTTGTGACCTTAGCTCCCGGCAGCCCTGTGACCCACCTGCGGGGGGTGCCCAATCTGGACAGTGCGGTGATCGAGCAGCGCAAAGCGCAGCTGGGCATCGATCAGCCCTTTTTGGTGCAGTACCTGCAGTGGCTGGGAAGGATCGTCCGGGGCGATCTGGGCCTGTCCTTTGATTCCGCCCGGCGCCCAGTTGCCGACCTAATTAAGGAAAGAATGCCCGCGACCATCACCCTATCTTTGGCCTCCATCATCCTGGGCTGGGGGATCGGTATTCCCGTGGGCATCCTCTCGGCGCGCTACCAGTATTCCATCTTGGATTACCTGATCACCTTCTTCGCCTTCGTGGGGATTTCCATCCCGAGTTTCTTTTTCGGCTTAATCCTGCTTTATGTTTTCGCCTTGAAGCTGAACGTTTTGCCCGCGGGCGGCTTCTTCCTCGCGGGGGAGGTAAAAACCCTGGCGGGTTACATCTCCTACCTCTGTCTGCCCGCGCTCACCCTGGGGCTGGGCAGCATCGCCGGGGTGGCGAGATACATGCGGGCGAGCCTTTTGGAAGTGATCAACCAGGATTACCTGCGCACGGCCCGGGCCAAGGGCCTTGCCGAGCGCATTGTGATCTACAAGCACGCCCTGCGCAACGCCCTTCTGCCTATCCTCACCCTTTTGGGCTTTATGATCCCCAGCATCTTCTCGGGGGCGGTGATCGTGGAGAGCATCTTCGCCTGGCCGGGGCTGGGATCTTTGGCCATCCAAGCGGTGAACGAGCGCAATTACCCGGTGATCATGGGGATCAACATGATGTTTGCTGTGCTGATCTTTTTAGGCAGCATCATCGCGGATATCTCCTATGCCTTTGCCGATCCCCGCATCCGGTATGACTAGGGGGGAGAACATGGAAGCAGCACTTTACCGGGAACAGCTCTCCTCGGGGAAGAAGATCTGGCGGCGTTTTCGCCGCAACAGGCTGGCGGTGGCGGGCTTGGTGGTCCTGATCCTCTTTGTGCTCAGCGCCATCTTCGCGCCCTGGCTCGCCAAGCACGATCCCAACCGCAACAACTTAAGGGAGCGCAACCAGCCCCCCTCCCGGGAGCATCCCCTGGGGACGGATGATATGGGTAGGGATATTCTCGCCCGCACCCTCTACGGGGGGCGGATCTCCCTGACGGTGGGCCTGGTTTCCGTGGGGATTTCCCTGAGCATCGGCCTCATCTTGGGCTCTTTGGCCGGGTTTTTCGGCGGGATGGTGGATACCTTGATCATGCGCCTGGCGGATATCTTCTACAGCTTCCCCTTCTTGATTCTAGCCATCACCATCGCGGCCATCTTCGGCCCTTCCATCTACAACACCATGATCATTCTCGGTGTGCTTTCCTGGCCGGGGCCCGCGAGGCTCCTGCGGGCGGAGTTCCTCAAGCTCAAAACCACAGACTTCGTTACAGCAGCAACGGGGATCGGGGCCAGCCCCGCCCGGATCATGTTCCGCCATATCCTGCCCAACGCCTTTTCGCCCCTTTTGGTCTCGGCCACCTTAGGCGTGGCTTCCTCCATCCTCTCGGAGGCGGGATTGAGCTTTTTGGGCCTGGGCGTTCCGCCCCCGGCCCCTTCCTGGGGGAACATGCTGAACAGGGCGCGGCCTTTGCATATCCTGGCAAATATGCCGTGGATGTGGGTGCCGCC
>DGEY01000042.1:35506-36285 GCA_002391385.1 Firmicutes bacterium UBA3914
GGGATGGCCTCCGGGATGCCTTCGATCCCCGGCAGGATTTGAGCGGAAAGTAGAGAAAATCTCCTGCGCAAGCAGGAGGTTTGGGACGAACGTGGTAATACAGTAAACAGTTACCATTCAGTAGCTGGGCGTTAGCTTAAGAAAGGGGTGCGGAAGACACTAAAACGCCCCTAGGTGGAGCGAAGTCTCCACCAGCCCGTTCTGGGCTAGAAATTGCGGAGGGCAAGAAGGAATTGGTGGAAATATGGCGAAAGATTCTGCCAAGCAGGCAGCGAGTCTGTTCTGGCAGGAGTCCAGGCCGGCTCTGCTGGTCAACGATAGTTCACTCGGCTGTGCTTCCGCCGTAGGAGACGGTAGGGGCCAGTCGGCGCGAGTTGTCCCCCGCAGGTGTTTCACCAGCCGCGCTGGATTCTACATGGAGGTGGAGGATCATTGCTGGTTTTGGGACGGAAACCTGGAGAGTATGTGATGATTGGCGATGAGATCATGGTCAAGGTGGTTCGCAGCAGCAAGGGGGATCTGCGCCTGGCCATCAAGGCTCCCGAGTCGGTGAAGATCGTCCGGGGCGAGGTTTACGAGCAGAGCAAGGCCCGGCTGCAGGAAGCAGCGGAGGCCGGTGAATAAGATGGTAGTTTTTGCACTTAAAGTTGGGCAAGGAGAAGGACTTCACGTCAAAACGTCGAAGTTTTGAGGAAAAGCCAATCTAGGCTTCTGCCACAGGGTTTGGCAGGAAGGGAATAACCAGGGACGATTCATGGAGCTTTGACTGCGGCTGTAGG
>DGEY01000010.1 GCA_002391385.1 Firmicutes bacterium UBA3914
AGATGTGTATAAGAGACAGATTCATCTCTTCGTGCTGCATTTCATTCTACAATGATCCATTAATATTTTACTTTTCATTAACCTTGCGTTATACTTGATCTTGAGCAAACAACTACTAAAGATTGGAGTGTCGCCAGTGGATTCCTACAAGTATAAGTATCGACCGGAACCTTACCGCATCAAAATGGTAGAACCCATGCGCATCCCCACCAGGGAGCAGCGGGAAGAAGCAATCAAGCGTGCTGGCTACAATACCTTCCTGCTCAATTCTGAAGATGTCTACATTGACCTGCTTACTGACAGCGGCACCAACGCCATGAGCGACAATCAGTGGGCAGGTCTCATGCTGGGTGATGAAGCCTACGCCGGCAGCAAGAACTTCAAACATCTGGAAGAAGCAGTGCGGGACCTCTACGGGTTCAAATATGTGGTCCCCACCCACCAGGGGCGGGGCGCGGAGAACATCCTCTCCAAGATCATGATCAAGCCAGGCGACTATGTGCCAGGTAACATGTACTTCACCACCACCCGGGCCCACCAGGAGCTGGCGGGCGCCACCTTCCGGGATGTGATCATCGATGAAGCCCACGATCCGGAAAACGAGCACCCCTTCAAGGGCAATGTGGATCTGGCCAAATTGCAGGCCCTCATCGACGAAGTGGGACCGGAGCGCATCCCCTACATCTCCCTGGCCGTCACCGTGAACATGGCCGGGGGCCAGCCCGTTTCCATGGCCAACCTCAAGGCCGTATACGAGCTGGCGCAGAAGTACGGGATCAAGGTCATGTTCGATGCCACCCGCTGCGTGGAAAACGCCTGTTTTATCAAGCACCGGGAGCCCGGCTATGAGAACAAGACCATCAGGGAGATCCTGCGGGAGATGTTCAGCTACGCCGACGGCTGCACCATGAGCGGCAAGAAAGACGGCATCGTGAATATCGGGGGCTTTTTGGCCCTCAACGACCAGGAACTCTACCAGAAGGCCACCGCCCTGGTGGTGGTCTATGAAGGGATGCCCTCCTACGGCGGCATGTCCGGCCGGGACATGGAAGCCCTGGCTCGGGGTCTCTATGAAGCGGCTGATTACGACTTCGTGGCCCACCGCCTGGACCAGGTGCGCTACTTAGGGGAGAAGCTTCTGGAAGCCGGCATTCCCATCGTCAAGCCCATCGGCGGCCACGCGGTCTTTTTGGATGCCCGCCGCTTCTATCCCCATATCCCCCAAGATGAGTTCCCCGCCCAGATGCTGGCGGCCCAGATCTACTTAGAATCGGGCGTGCGCACCATGGAACGGGGCATCATCTCCGCGGGCCGGGATGCCCAGGGCAACCACTACTACCCCAAGCTGGAGCTGGTGCGCCTGACCATCCCCCGGCGGGTCTACACCTACGCCCACTTCGACTATGTGGTGGATGCGGTGCAGGCCGCCTGGAACAACAGGCAAAACGTAAAGGGCCTGCGCTTTGTGTACGAACCCCCGGTTTTGCGCTTCTTCACCGCCCGCTTCGAGCCCATCCAGTAGCAAGGTATAGACTTAAACCCCGGCTAAGCCGGGGTTTTGTCATATAAAGAGGTTAGCGTAAAACCGGAAGAGGTCAAAGAGCATGAGCAGCCCCACCGCGATGAGGAGCAAACCCGAGACGGCCTGAATGCGGGGCAAATTGCGCTTGATCACCCCAAGGGCGTTCTGGAGCTTACCCCAAAGCAGGGCGGTGAGGAGAAAGGGCACCCCCAGTCCCAGGGAAAAGGTGAAAAGCAGCGCCATCCCCTGGAACAAGGTGTTCAGGTTGGAGGCTAGGATGAGCGCGGTGCCCAAAAACGCCCCTAGGCAGGGCGTCCAGCCCAGAGAGAAGGCCGCCCCAAAGAGCAGGCTGGACCAGAAGCGCAGATTGCTGGTGTCCGCCCGCAGGGTCCGGCCGCGGTTGAGCAGGCCGATCCTGATCACCCCCAGGTAATTGAGGCCGATCAGGATGATCACCAGGCCTCCCAGGCGCTGCAGCAGCAGGCGGTTACCCGCAATCAGCCGACCTAGGGCGGAGGCAGTTGCGCCCAGGGCCACAAACACTACGGTGAAGCCGGCGATAAAGCCCAGGGTGTTCAGGAAAAGGCGCACTCCGGCCCTTTCCCCCGCGGCTTCCTCGCCCCCAAGGTAGAGAAGGTAGATGGGGATCATGGGGAGAATGCACGGTGAGAGAAAGGCCAGCAAACCCTCGACAAAGATCAAGCCGAACAGCGACGGCGTTACTTGGGGCGCCAACTGCTGCAGCATTATTTGGCCCCCTCGATCATCTTGAGCACCATGTCCTTGGTCACCATCCCGATGGCGTAGTCGCAGAGATACCCCTCGGCATCGATGACCACCGTGGTGGGCAGGCCAGGAATCTGGAAGATTCCATAGGCCACCAGGCCATAGTCCATGAGGTTGGGGATGGTGATGCCCTGTTCAGCCAGGTAGGCTGTGCCGCTTTCCACCGTCTCCCATTCCCCATCGATCTGGTCCAGAAGGAGAATCACCGCATCGCCCCGCTCCTGCAGCTCCTCATGGAGCGCCTGCAGTTCAGGCAGTTCCATCACGCAGTAGGGGCACCAGGTGGCCCAGAAGTTCAAAACCACAACCTTCCCCCTAAAGTCGCTGAGGCGGACAATTTCCCCCTCGGCGCTCTGCAGGGCGAAATCCGGCACGAGGATCTTTTCCTCTTCTTCTTGTACTTCCGGTACCTCCTGCGCCTCTTCCGCCCATAGCCCAGCGCCCAAGGCCAGGACAAGGAGGAAACTCACAAACAGCAGCTGCACAGCTCTCCTTTTCATCTAGAATCAGACCTCCGTGCACAGTATTCACGCGCCTAGGGGGCCAAGCGGTATTTCACCACCTAGGGCGTGGTTTTGCTGAGTAAAATATACCACAGGAGGGTATGGCGAACAAGGAAAAAGATTGTGCCCACAAATGCAGGCCCCCCTTCCCTTGACAAAGCCCCGCCCTTTGAGGAAGATCAAGGTATGTCGGCACAATGCAGCCCCGAGGTGTGAAGCTGGCCATGAAAAAATACCTGAAAATCGCAACCCACCGGGCCACCATTGCAGGAGCAGCCATTTTTGCCCAGCTGGGCGCCTTGATCCTCATGATCGTGCGCTTCAGCGGGTACCTTCCCCTCTTCTACGCCTTCTGCACCGGACTCAGCGCCGTGGTGGTGATCCTGATCGCCACGGGCCGGTCCAAATCGGCCTACAAGATCTCCTGGATCATCTTGATCCTGCTCTTTCCCATTTTCGGCGGCCTCTTTTATCTGATGTTGGGCCGGACCAGGCTCAGCGCCGGGATGCGGCGGAAGATGGAACGGACCCGGCTGATCGGGGAAAAATCCCTGGAAACCAGCCAACCGATCCTCTCCGAGCTGGAGGGCAGGGACCCCCGGGCCGCGGGCCAGGCCCGCTACATCCAAAACCATGCCGCCTATCCCCTCTACCGGCACCAGTACTCCAAGTTCTATCCCGTGGGGGATCTGGCCTTCCCGGACATTTTGGCGGAGCTGGAAAAGGCGGAAAGGTTCATCTTCTTGGAGTTCTTCATCATCGAAGAGGGCCTCATGTGGAACAGCATCCTGGAAATCCTGCGGCGCAAGGCCCAGGAAGGGGTGGATGTGCGCCTGATCTACGATGATCTGGGCTGCATGTTCCGGCTGCCCAAGGATTACCCCGCCAGACTGGAAGCCCAAGGGATCAAAACAGAGCGCTTTCATCCTTTGACGCCGCTGCTCACCGCCAAGCTCAACTACCGGGATCACCGCAAGTTCATCATCATCGACGGGCACACCGGCCTAACCGGCGGCATCAACCTCGCGGATGAGTACATCAACGTGATCGAAAGGTTCGGCCACTGGAAGGATTTTGCCTTCCTCTTCAAAGGTGAAGCAGTGTGGTCCCTGACCGTGATGTTCCTGGCCATGTGGGAATACCTCCGGGGGGAGCAGGAAAGCCTGGAGGACTTCCGCCCGCCGCAGCTTTCTGATCTGCCGCCAGATCAGGGCTTTATCCAGCCCTTTGCCGACAACCCCCTGGATGATGAGACGGTGAGCGAAACGGTGTACTTCAACTTGATCAACCGGGCGGAAGAGTACCTCTACATCTACACGCCGTACCTGGTCCTGGACAGCGAAATGGTGGCCGCGATCTGCGCCGCGGCCAAAACCGGGGTAGATGTGCGCCTGATGACGCCCGGCATTCCGGACAAGCCCCTGGTTTTTGCCGTCACCCGCTCCTACTACCAGCCCCTGTTGGAAAGCGGTGTAAGGATCTTCGAGTATACTCCAGGGTTCATGCACGGCAAGGCCATGGTGGCCGATGACCAGGTGGCGGTGGTGGGCACCGTGAACCTGGATTACCGCAGTTTGTACATGGCCTTTGAAAACGCGGTGTGGCTCTACCATACCGAGAGCGTGCTCCAGATCCGGGATGACTTCCTGGAAACGCTCAAGGTCTGCCGGGAGGTGCAGCTGGACCACTACCGGCAGATCCCGCCCCTGCAGCGGGCTAAGTGGGCCCTTTTGCGGCTCTTGGCCCCGCTTTTATAACCAACTTGAAAAGGATTTCCTCGATTAATGTCGAATAGCCACGGTATATTTCCCGCCCGCTGGGGGTATTGGCCATGTCTAGATGGAAGTTTGGCAGAATTCGTGATCGCGTTCTGGCCCTGTTTCTGCTTGTGGTGTTGACCCTCATGGGGATAGTGATGCTGATTACCGGCGTGCTCACCCGTTCTTTGGTGCACCAGCTGGTGGTGGAAAATGCCCGGGCGCTGGCCCACCACCAGAGCCACATCCTCGCCCTTTGGCAGCGCGAGCGCATGGCCGATCTCCAGCAGCTGGCCAATAACGACTTGCTGGAGACCATGGACTGGGAGCAGATCGAACCGTACCTGCTCCGGCAGATCGAAGAAGCCTTCCCCTATTACCTGATCTTCTTCGTGGCCGATCCGGAGGGTAACTACAACACCACCCTCACCCGGGATGCCGGTAATATCGCGGATCGGGAGTATTTCGGCCAGGTCATGGAGGGACAGACCGTGATCACGGGGCCGCTGCTCTCCCGCTCCACCGACCAGCGGGTGATTATCGTGGCCACCCCCATCTGGAACCAGGATCGCACGGCGGTGCAGGGCGTTTTGGGGCTTTCCATGGACCTGGAGGAACTCCTCAGGGTTTCCCGGGACCTGATGGTCTCGGCGCAGCAGGACTCCCTTTATCTGGTGGATGAACACGGCTATTTCATCATCCATCCGGATCCTGACATGATCATGAACAGCCGCATCCAGGACATCTTCCCCGGGTGGGACCAGCTCCCCAGGGAAGCGGGCTCCTTTTCCGGCACGGAAAACGGCGTGGGCTACCACGCCTATTACCAAAAACTCCCCGGCTCCAGCGGCTGGACTGTGGCGGTGAAGGTCCCCACCTCGTATTTCACCGCCCCTGTGCACCGCCTGATCTGGCATTTGTCCGGGGTGGCGGTGGGCAGTCTCGTCCTGGTTCTCTGGCTGGGTTCCTGGTTTGCCTCCACCATCTCCCGGCCCATTGTGGAACTGAACCAGATCTTCCGCCGGGGGGCCGAAGGCGATCTCACGGTGCGGGCGGCGGTGACCACCAGGGATGAAATCGGTGAGACGGGCCAGTCCTTCAACCGCATGATGGAAACCATCGGTACCATGACCTTCTACGATCCCTTAACGGGGCTGCCCAACCGGCACCAGTTCATGAACAGCCTGGAAAGCGCCTTGGAAAGCGGCGGAACCGTGATTTTAGCCCTGGTGTCCATCAGGGATTTGGCGGAGATCAAAACGTTTCTGGACAGGGCCATCTTCGACCGCCTCCTCATCCACCTGGCCCACACCCTGCGGGAGGTCACCGCGGGGAATCTGGTCATCGGCCGCCTTTCCGAGGGCGAGTTCGGTTTGATCATTCCGGCCGGATCCAACGGGGTGCTGCAGATCATCGACCGGCTGGATCAGCTCCTGGCCCACCCTTTGACCTATGAGGAAGGCGATCTCTCCGTGCGGCTCTGCGGCGGGATCAGCATCAGCGTGGAGCAGGATGTGGGGGCTGACCTTTTCTACCAGCAGGCCCAGGCCGCGCTCTACGAAGCTGAGCACGGCGATGCCGAGGCCCTGAAGCTTTATAACCCCAGCGTCCACCATGCCCTGGTGGAGCGCATGCGCTTTCAAACCGAGATCCGCACCGGCCTGGAGCAGGGCCAGTTCACCGTCTACTACCAGCCGGTGGTGGATCTGGCCACCCAGACCATCGCCGGTAAGGAAGCGTTGATCCGCTGGAACCACCCCACCAGGGGCCTGCTCCTGCCGGGGCAGTTCCTCCCCGCGGCTGAGCAGGGGGGCCTGGTGGAGCAGATCGGAGAGTTCATGCTGGAGCAGGTGTGCGCCCAGCACGAAGAGTGGCTGAAGGCGGGCTGTGACCCGGGCTGGGTGTCGGTGAATATTTCCGCCCATCACTTCCGTTCACCCCATTTCGCCGCCCAGCTGCGGTCCATCCTCAGCCGCTATGACCTGCCCAAGGGCATGCTGCACATTGAGATCACCGAAGAGGCGATGCTGCGGCCCACACCAGATGTCCTGGAGAACTTCCAGGCCTTGAAAGCCATGGGCATCCACATCGCCATCGACGATTTCGGCACCGCCTATTCCTCCCTGCAGTACCTGGCCCGCTTCCCCATGCAGGCCCTGAAGATCGATAAGGGGTTCATCGACCATGTGGACACCAGTTCCCGCATGGCCGGTCTGGTCCGCTCCATTATCGGTATGGGCCGCAATCTCAGCATGGAAGTTGTGGCGGAAGGGGTGGAACGCCCCAACCAGCTGCAGCTTTTGCGGCACATGGGCTGCCTCAAGGCCCAAGGGTACCTGTTCAGCCGCCCTGTGCCCTGGCAGGACTACCTGGAAGTGCAGCGGGGTTTGGTGGGGCGCCTGGGATCGCTTCTGACCAGCTAGGCTGCAAGGCGCAAGAGTTCACGTTGAAATGGAGATGCGAAGATGACAAGATGTGCTTTAGGAATAGATATCGGCGCGACCAACACCAGGATCGCCGTGGTGGATGACCAGGGGAACATCCTGGAGAGCCAACACCTCCCCTCCAACATGGCCGCGGGGGCCCCCTTTTTTGAAGAGGTGGGCCGCAGGGCCGCGGCCCTAGCCCGCCGCCATAAAGCAGTGGCGATGGGTGCCGGCACCGCGGGGCAGATCCACCGGGCCACGGGGAAGTACCTTCCCGGCCTGTACCCCCAGGCCCCGTGGGTTGGTGTGCCCCTGCGGGACATTCTAGCCCAAACGGCGGAGCTTCCCGCCTTTGTGGACAATGACTGCAAAATCCATGCCTACGCCGAGCTGAAGGTGGGCGCTGGCCGGGGCCGCCGGGATTTCATCTCCCTCACCTTGGGCACGGGCCTGGGGGGCGGCATCATCGCCGGCGGCCGGCTCGTGCACGGGGCCAAGGGCATCGCCGGCCACATGGGCCACATCAGCATCGATCCCCAGGGTCCACCCTGCCCCTGCGGCAACCGGGGCTGTTTGGAGCTCTACGCCTCCGGCACCGCGGTGGCCAGGCTGGCAAGCCGCGCCTACGGCCGGGAGCTCACCTCACCGGAGGTGTTCCAGCGGGCCCGAGACGGCGAGGAGAAGGCCCTGGCGGTACTGGAAGAAATGGCCACGGCCCTGGGCAGAGGCCTGGGGGCCATGGCCAACATGTTCAACCCGGAGCTTTTTGTACTGGGCGGGAGCATCATGCAGTGGTATCCCCTGCTGGAAGCAGCTGCCCGCCGCGGTTTTCGCGCCAGCGCCATGACAGAGTTGCAGGATACCCCCATAGTCATCTCGCCCCTGGCTGGAGAGGGCGGGGTGATCGGTGCCGCCCTGTACGCCTTGGACCAGCTGGCAGGGGGAAATGTCTAGTTCTGCACACCAAAAAGGGGCCTGCCCGCGGGTAGGCCCCTTCCTTTCTCTAACTATAGATACGTTTCGGCGAAGTGGTAGAGCAGGCGCACCCCCACGCCGGTTGCACCCTTCTGCAGGTAATCCCCGTCCTTCTCCCGGAAGGCGGTTCCGGCAATATCCAGATGCAGCCAGGGAGTATCCTCCACGAACTCGCCGATGAACAGACCAGCGGTGATGGTCCCCGCTTCCCGGCCCCCCACGTTGCGCAGATCCGCGTAGGGGGTTTTGTTCTGCTCCCTGTACTCCGGGAAACTGGGCAACTGCCAGACCCGCTCACCCGACTGCTGGGAAGCCCGCTGCAGGCGCTCAAAGAGGCTCTGATCGTTGGTGAGCACGCCTGTGGTGAGATTCCCCAGGGCCACGATGACAGCACCCGTGAGGGTGGCCACATCCACCACCACCGAAGCCTTCTCTGCACTTACCATGTAGTGCACCGCATCCGCGAGGGTCAACCGCCCTTCCGCATCGGTGGTTTCCACTAAGATGCTCTTCCCCGCCCGGGAGCCGATGATATCCCCGGGCCGGAAGCCTTTACCGGAGATGAGGTTTTCACAGGCGGCCACCACCGCCACCACATTCACACGCACCTTTTCCCTGGCCAGGGCGCCCATGGCCCCGATCACCGCGGCCGCGCCCGCCATGTCGAACTTCATGGTCTCCATGCCCTTGGCCTGCTTGAGGGAAAGGCCGCCGCTGTCAAAGGTCAGGCCCTTGCCCACCAGCCCCAGCACCTGTTCGGGATTGGCGGGATCCCCCAGATGGCGCATGATGATCAGCCGGGGCCCGTTGGCACTGGCCCTGCCCACGGCCAGGAAGGCCTCCATGCCAAGCTTTTCAATCTCTTCCTCCCCCAAAACCTCCACGGCGAAGCCGTACTTCTCCCCGGCCCTCTGGGCTTCCTGGGCCAGCCGCTCCGGCGTCAGAACATTGGCCGGTTCGTTCACCAGGTCCCGGGCCAAGTTGGTGGCTTCACCCAAGGTCTGCCCCACCTTGAGGGCGGCGATCACCTCCACCTCCTGCTCCGGCAGATAACCCACCTGCAGGGTGCGCACGGAGCACTCCCTTTGCTCCTTGAGATAGCGGTTGAAGCGGTACGCGGCCAGGAAGTACGCCTCGGTGATGGCCCTGGCGGCCTGGCCCGCGGGAAGCTGGGCGTTTTGCCAGGGCAGCACGGTCAAAACTTCACTTTTGAGCCTGTCCGCTTCCTTGAGCCCCGCGCCCAAGGCCCGGCGCACTTCCTCCAGGGTGAGCTTTTCTCCCTTACCTAAGCCCGCGGCCACAACCTTCACGGTCTTTTCCGCCCCTTCCGGTAGATACACACAGGAAGCGGTTTCGCCAAGCTTAGCGGTGAAGCCCTGGGCCTCAAAAAGCTCCTTAAGGGAGGCCTTGGGCCAGGGGTAATCCTTAAGCTCCTCTTCGCTGAGGAGCAGGAGCAGATCTCCGGGTACTTCAGAATTAAACGGCAGAGCACGAACTTCCAAGTGCAACTCCCCTTCTCTTGTAATCTAGTGAGCTGATATTCCAGCTTAATCCACGTCCAACATCTCCAGCTTGCTCCCGGTGGCCACCGCTTTGCTGTCGCCGTGGCGCACCTGGCTCATGGTGATAAAGGCCAAGATCGAAAAGAGCGTGGCGTAGGGAAACAGCGTCCAGTAACCCAGCTCATCCAGGAACACCCCGGAGAGGATGGGCGTGAGGATCTGCGCGGACATGGAGGCGGTGTAATAGTACCCTGTGTATTTCCCGATATCCGCGCCCTTGGCCATCTCCACCACCATGGGGTAGGAGTTGACGTTGATGGCCGCCCAGCCAAAGCCGATCAAGACCAGAAGGATGTTCAAGAGCGGGTTGAAACTCTTGAAGAAGGCGGCGATGAAAAAGCACAGGCCCAAGATGGTGATCCCGGCCATGATCGTCCTTTTCCGGCCGATCTTGGCGGCAATCAGTCCCGCGGGGATAAAGGCCACAACCGCCGCTCCGGTGGCCAGCATCAGACTGTTGGCAAAGCCGCCGCCGGCAATACCTAAGTAATCCTGCGCGTATTTGGAAAAGGCGGTGGTCACCGCGTTGTAGGCGAAAAACCAAAGGAAGATGGAAGCCAGAATGAAGTAGAAACTGCGCTTCACCGCGGGATCCATCTCCGCGGCCCGGGAGGCTCCCTGCTCCCCCACCTTTTCTTCGTACGCCCGCATGGCCGCGGCCAGCTTCTTCTCCTTCACGGTGAAAAAGAGGATCACCACCGCCAGCACCATGAAAGCAGCTACGAACGCAAAAATGGGCAGGTAGTTCGGTTTTCCTTCCGCGGGCACCAGGGCGGAGATCAGGCCCAGGGAATAGATCACTCCCAAGGCGCCCATGAGGTTGATGATTCCGTTGGCCTGTGAGCGGAGGGGCTTAGGCGTCACATCGGGCATGAGGGCCACCGCAGGGGAGCGGTAGGTGCTCATGGCCACCAAGGCCACCAAAAGTGCCACCATAAACAGGGGAAACCGTGCCGCATTATCCGCCACGGGGATGATCAGCATGGACACCACAGCCGCCGCCGTGCCCCCGAGAATAAAGGGCATGCGCCTGCCGATGGGGGTATCCACCCTATCCGACAGGGCCCCAAACAGAGGAAGCATGAACAAGGCCAAAACGTTGTCCAGGGCCATAATCACGCCCGCGGGCGTGTGGGCCACGCCGAAGGTGTTCTTGAGGATCAAGGGAATGATGCTGTCGTAGAGCTGCCAGAAAGCAGAAATGGACATGAACGCTAAACCGATGAAAAACGTCCTGCGGTAATTCAGTCTCACTCAGGAGCCCCTCCTTTTGGCAATGACTATTTGCTCTCTTTTTCGCCGTTTACCAGCAATTCCCTGCTAAAGGAAAGGTATTGGGAAAAGAAGGATTTTCCCCCGCCTTGGCGAAGATGGTAATCAATCTCATTACGAAGGAGGACTGGGGCTATGAAAGAGTTTGAGGCTGGCTGTCAGCGTCCCAAAGGACAGCCCAAGCCCGCCGCAGCGGAACCCGCAGTGGTACAGGAAGTTCAGAAGGGAGAGGAAAGGAAAATGATCCAAGTGGGCAAACCGGCACCCATGTTCAGTGCCCCCGCTTTTTATCAAGGTAAGTTTGTGGAGGTGGATCTGGAGGAGTACAAGGGCGATTGGGTGATGCTCTGTTTCTATCCAGGTGACTTCACCTTCGTCTGAGCAACGGAGGTTTCAGCAGTTGCTGAAAAATACCCTGAGTTTGTCGAACTTGGCGTAAAAGTCTTTTCCGTGAGCGTAGACAGCGTCTTTGTGCACAAGATGTGGAATGACCACGAGCTCAGCAAGATGCTGGACGGAAAGGATATCCCCTTCCCCATGCTGTCCGACCAAAACGGTAATATCGGGCGGCTCTACGGGGTCTATGATGAAGAATCGGGAACGGAAACCCGGGGACGCTTCCTGATCGACCCCGACGGCATAGTCCAAGCCTTCGAAGTAATGACACCGCCTGTGGGCCGCAACGTGAACGAGGTCCTCAGGCAGATCAAAGCCTTCCAGCTGGTGCGGGAAGCCAAAGGTACCCAGGTCACCCCCGCGGGCTGGCAGCCGGGTAAGAAGACCCTAAAGCCCGGCCCGGAGCTGGTGGGCAACGTCTGGAAAGAGTGGAATCCCAAGCAGGATCTGGATAAATAGGCAGGATGGATAAACCGGCGGAAGATGGGCATGGTATCCAAGATAGACGCCGCTTAAGGAGAGTTGATCTTGGGCAAGACCATCCTCATCCTCGGAGGAGGCACGGCGGGGGTTGCCGCCGCCAATGTGCTGGCTGACGTTCTGCCTCCTGGAAACGACTTAGTAGTGGTGGACCGCAGCCCGGTCCACCTTTTTTTGGCCGCCCTGCCCCTTTTGCTGGTGGGGCGCCGCCGCCCTGGGCAGCTCACCCGGGAGCTCACCAGGCTGGAGGAGCGGGGCCTGCGCTTCATCCAAACTGAGGTGGAAGGCCTGGATCTCCAGGGGAAAAGGGTCTTAATCCAGACCGGAGAGCTGACCTACGATTACCTGATCATCGCCCTGGGTGCCAAGCGCCAAGCCCAAATCCCCGGCCAGGAGCAGTGGTCCTTCAACCCTTACGATCTTGGGGAAGTTCAGGAGCTCCGGGGAAGATTAGCCCGCTTTCCCGGGGGCCGCCTGGTGCTTTTCATCCCCAGCCTGCCCTTTACAGGTGCCGTGGCCCCCTATGAGATCATGCTCCTTGTCCACGACTACTTCCGCCGCCTGGGCCGGCGCCGCCAGGTGGAGCTGATCCTAGTCACCCCGGAGGAGCGCCCCTTCAGTTTCGCTCCGCCGGAGGTCAGCACCCAAACGGAAGAGCTCCTGCGGGCCGCGGGCATTGAGCTGCTCACAGGCCAGACCGTAACCGCCATCACCAAAGGCGGTGAGCTGATCCTGGAGCGCGGAGCCTTAGCCGCCGATCTGATCTTAGGCCTCCCCACGCACAGCCTGCCCCCCTGCCTGCGGGCCACAGGGCTGGTGGGGCCAAACGGCTGGCTCACCGCCCATCCCCACACCCTGGAGACCCCCGTGCGGGGCGTCTATGCCGCGGGCGATGTGCTGGGCCTTTTCACCCCCACGGGGCAGCCCCTGCCCAAGGTGGGCTTTTTCGCCCACTACCAGGCGGAGGTGGTGGGCCGCAATTTGGCCCTGCAGCTTACGGGCCAAAAGCCCAACCTCCGCTTCCGGGGAGGCGCGGCGGGCGCCTCCATGCTCACGGGGCTCAGGCGGGGCGTCTTTGTTTCCCTGAGCACCTACGCCAACCCTCCCGAGATGACCGTGTCCCGCCCCACCTGCCTGGCCTTCCTTGTGAAAACCCTTTTTGAGAAATACTGGTTGACCGCCTGGTTCTAGCATAAACGAAGCTCCGATCACCGACGCTAGGAAAAACACAACCAGGAAAGGATGAGTCTATGGAGAAAAAGCTCGACGAACAGGAAAAGAGCAAAAAGAACCTGCAGCAGCAGATCCGCCACACCAAGGATCGCCTCCGGGATGCGGAGTTTGCCCTGGAACACGAGGAGATGTCCCCCCAGCGCCGCCGGGAACTGGAAGAGAAAAACCGCCACCGGCGGGAGGACATCTGGGGTAAAACCAAAGAGCTGCGGGAGGAAGAATGAGCGGGCCCCAGGGCCCGTTTTTTTGCCAAAACTTTACCTTTGATAATGAGAATCACTTGCACTTATCCCCAACCTGTGCTACACTTAAGGCAAAACCAATCCTTACTAAATCAGTTAGGATTAGCAAGGAGCTGACAAGATGTTTGAGCAGGTGAAACTAGGCTACGACTTTGCCGCCCTTGAACCCCACATTGACCAGCTAACCATGGAAACCCATTACGGCAAGCATCACGCCGGGTATACCAATAACTTGAACAAGGCCCTGGAGCAGCTGCCGCAGCTGCAGGGGAAGACCATTGAAGAGATCCTCAAGAACCTCGAAGCTATCGAAGATGCCGCCCTGCGCACCGCGGTGCGCAACAACGGTGGAGGCTACTACAACCACAACCTCTATTTCCAGATCCTCAGCCCCCAAGGGGGCCAGCCTCCCCAGGGCAAACTGGCGGAGCAGATCGACTCTGACTTTGGTTCCTTCGAGAACCTGGTGCAAAAGCTTACTGCAACCGCAGCTTCCGTGTTTGGTTCAGGCTGGGCCTGGCTCTCCAAAGACCCCTCCGGCAAACTGGTGATTACCAGCACGCCCAATCAGGACAATCCCCTCATGACCCATGGAGGCCAGCTAACCCCCATTTTAGGCATCGATGTCTGGGAGCACGCCTATTACCTCAAATACAGGAACATGCGTGCCGACTACCTCCAGGCCATCTTCAAGGTGATCGACTGGAGCAAAGTTGCTGAGATGTACCTCGAGGCCTAGCCGGGCCAACCCTTCCAAGGTGCTGAACATCCGTTCAGCACCTTTTTTGCTGTAAAATAGGAAGGCAAAGCCAATTCCGTTTTCCCCTCCCTGAATACTATATCCCAGAAAGGGGGGTGTTCAGTGGGAAATCTGTTTTCCGCCAGCACGGGACTGGGGCAGCGGCAAGATCCCCTCGCGGAGCTGCTCCCGGCCTTTCTGGAAGCCATCCCTATGCTGACCTCGATCCTCAAACCAACGGAAGAGGGATCGCCATCCGGCCGCTTATCCTCCCTCCTCAAGGAGTTGGATCCCCAGGCGCTCCGCGCCCTGATCCAGCGCTTCACGGGTAACATGCCGGACCTGGAAGGGTAGAACAAGCAAAGGAGTGAAGGAAATGGGCAGACCCATCTGCTGCGGGATTGACCCGACCACGGCCATCTTCATCCTCTTTTTGGTTGCCCTGGTCATCATCGCCGCCAACCTCTAGCCGAAATCGGGGGTGTAAGGAGTGAAGAAAAAAGAAGCCGAGGGAAGCTCCTCCCTCGATGCCCTGCTCAAGCTGCTGCCGGCCCTGGCCCTGAGCTACCCGGCCATCACTTCCCTGGTGAGCCAGTTTACCGGGCAGCCCCAGGACACTAAGGTTTCTCTGCAGGAAGCGGTACCCAAAATTACCCAAAGTTTGGCCGAGATGGACCAAGCCAAAAAGGAAGAACTGGTGAAGGAACTGCTCCGCTTTTTCCCGGAGCTGGAAAAGCTCTTGAAGCAAGGGAATGCGTGAGTAAACCGCAAGCCGCCGGCAGTGCCCTAGGATAGCGCCTAGGGCACTTGCCTTGACTCCAGAAGATACTCTTGGTAGTGCAGGGGGGTAAGGTAGACGCTTTTCAGCATCTGGCCATCCCCCACCTTCCAGAACAGGCCCTTATCGGGTTTGCCGTTCACCTCCAAGATCCAGGGCCGGCCCTCCCTGTCTAGAAGGAAGTCAATTCCCAGCTCCCCCAGGCCCCCCATCCCCTGATCTAGAGCCTGCGCGGCCAGGCGGCTTAAGGCGGCCAGCTGCTCCAAGATCTCTCCAGAAACAACCTCCTGGGCTGGGAGCACCGCCAGATAGCCGTTGGTCAGCAGCCTTCCCGCAGGCGCGACGCGGCTCAGCTCACCTGTTTTCTGCCACTTCCCTTCCCCATCTTTTTGCAGCAAGAGGCGCACATCGAACTTCAGGCCACCTTTGACCGGGGTGTCAATGTAGGCTTGGGCCAGGTAGACGCCCTGGGGAGCAGCGGCAGCCAGCAGCGCCGGGTACACCGCCTCTCCCCAAAGGGGCAAGGAAAGCCCCTGGGAGCTTGCGAGCACAAGCTCCGGCTCAAGTAGGGTGAGCCTGAACACCCCGGCCCCGCCGTGCCCCCGGCGGGGTTTGAGAATGAGCGAACGGTGCTCCGCCAAAAGCTGCGGCAGCTCCGTGGGATCGAAGAGGTAGGTGGCCGGCAGGCTCCCCCCGACCGGGGAGGCCCGCAGTAGCTGGTATACTTCCCACTTGTCTAGCTGGGTGCGGAGGTTGAAGATGTTTCCCTCCCCCACCCGCTCCTTCAGCCGGGCCAAAACCGCCCGGGGTTCGGGGAAACAGCGGTTGTAGATGGTGCGGGGAAAGGCAAATTCACCCCGCCGCCACACCCCCCGGCGCAGCTGCAGCCCGTGGATGCGGTCCCGCTCCCAGTCGATGCCCCGGGGATCGAAAAAGAGGAGCTCCCCGGCAAGCTCCCGCCAGTGGTCGCTGTAGTAGGGTACGGTCTGCACAGTGTTCATGAGCAGCGCGCGATCGATCCTCGGCCCCAAAAGAGACACCTCCCCCAAGCGGAAAACGGGAACCGGGCATGAGCACCGTCCCGCTCCAGCTTCATAGTGTAAGAGCGAGAAGGCCAACTTCTTAATTCTCTCACCGGGGAGGTGCAGGTTCGTGAACCAGGACCAGGAGACCTTCATCGTCTTCGTCGCCTTGATTCTCATCGTCGTGCTGGCCGTAATCCTGCTGGCCTAGCGGCTGCCGAGGATGGGGGCAACCCCATCCTCCCCTTCCTGCTCTATGTATATGACCCACGGCCTAGACGGTGACTTGAAGTCTTGGAAATCAAGAAAAAGGAGGCAGCGCGTGGCCATGACCAGTGAACAGCGGCAAGAAGCCCCAAGTGTGGCGGATTCCATCCTGCAGATCTGTGCCTTTGCCCTCACAAGCTACCCAGTGCTCGCGCCTCTGCTCAGGCAGTTGAGGGAAGATCTGCGGGAGGCCTTTGACCGGGCCGCAGATATCTTTCCCCGCCTCAGGCGAGCCTTGAGTGAACTAGAACTGGACGAAGGGGTAGCTGACCGCTTGACCAATCAGCTGCTGGAGGCCGTTCCCGAGCTGGAAAGCCTCCTGCAAAGACTGCGCAGCTGAGCAAGGGGCACCTAAAGGCTGGGGGGAAGAATTTGTTCCCTACCCAGCTTTTTCATGCCGCCTGCGCCTCCCACCTGCGCAGGAGGAAAGCCAAAACCACCCCCCACAAAACCGCCCCGATGAAGGTGCTGATTAAGGTGGTGGGGGTTGTTTGCACCAAGTGGGGAACCTTGAAGAGAACCACGATAAACTCCTCGAAAAAGCTCAGGATCAGGCTGAAGATCACCGCTTTACCCACCAGCCCCCTGCCGCCGATAACCGGCAGCAGAAAGGCAAACACGATCCCCCTAAACCCCGACCAGACCAGCTGCATCACCAGGGCCATGGAAACTTGCAGGCGGGTCTGGGGCAGGCTTCCGAAGACCAGCATCCCCGCCCAATCCAGCATCCGCCGCTGGGTGAACTGCAGGATGTAGTAGGAGAAGAGACTCCAGGCGTTAAGGGGAAGGGCGGCGATGATCCCCCCGTAGAACCCTCGGTAAAATCGATCCACATCCGTCCCTGCCTTTCCAAGGATAGGTTATCCAAAAGGCAGGGTGCAATTCCCCTTCCTTACCAATTCAGGGGCTGCGCGGCCTGGGCCCCCGGCACGTAGAGGAGGTATTGGAAATAATCGGTGGTGACGCCGGAGGCCGGCTGGGGCGTGGCCAGCTTCCAGATGAGCTCCTGGCTAAAAGGCGAGCCTTCCCCATCAAGCCTGACCAAAAGGGGCTTACCTCCCGCCAGCTCGGCTAGGATCTGCATCCCGCTGGCGTAGGTGGAAAGAAGCTCAACCGCAGTTCCATCCTGGCTGAGCCGCTGGCTGTCGGCGTAGACCAAAACCAGGCTGCACACCGTTCCGGCAAACTCATCCCGGGAGTTGATCCGGGCCGCCAGCCACTCCACCCCCAGCTGCGGGCCTTGAAAGACGTGGTTGAGGCCCCACTGGCCGAAGAACGCAGTGCCGCCACCTAGGGGCACCTGCTTCAGGAAGTTGCTGTACATGGTCCGATCCCGATAGGCATAGTACTCCAGGGGATCCTCCATGGTCTTCAGCCTCAGCCCCGCCAGCAAACTGGAAAGCACCAGCTCAAAGCGGAAGGTGAGATCCCCCAGCTCCCTTTGGACCTGCTCCTCTTCCAGCTCCAGGAGGAGCCCCCAGACAAACTCGGCCGCGGCGAAAAGGTCGGGATAGCTGACCTCTCCCCGCAGCACCTGCTGAATCTGGGAAAACCCCGTTTCAGACAAGCTGCCCCTTTCCACCTGGTCCAAAAGATGCTGCAGATAGCGCAGGGCTAAAATGGGCTGCTGCTCCACATCCAGGCCCACCAGATGCAGCCTTTCCCCTTCCGGCAGGGACTCCTGCAGGGCCCGCAGCCTCCGCCAGAGATTGTAGCGTTCCTGGGTGTAAAAGTAAGTGTGCCTGGTCTCGGCGAAGGCGAGCTTCAAAAGCTCTTCATCGCCTGTTTCCAGATACTTCTGCAAAAACCCGGCAATACTGGGGGGAAGCTCCAGAAGCAGCCAGCGCACTCCCCCTTCCCGGACGAAAAACTCCAGGAGAGCCCCTTCCAGCTCCTGGTTAAAGGCGGTGCCGTGGGACTCCCCCACCAAAAACAGGCGATAGCGTCCAAGCTCCTGGCTAAGGCGGGCCGTGAGATCGCCCCAGTCCATAACCGGCCAGCTCCAGCGAGCCAGATACTCCTTAAGGGCCGCCCCCTTGGCCGGGTCCACCTCCTCCGGCAGAAAGCGCAGGGCCGCCCGGGCCGGCTCAAGCAGCCCCGGCTGCTGCGTTACCATCTCCACAACCCGGCGGCCCTGCCTGGCCACCTCTTCCGGGCTGTGGAAGCTCAAAAACAGCTCATACAAATCCTCCGCTTCCTCTTCGGTTGCAGTGAGCACCAGGTTCACCTGGATCGTCCCCTGGGGAGCTTTCAGCACGTAGTTACGGAGCAGCTCCACCTGGACGCCCAGGCGCTCAGAAAAGACCTCCAGATCGCCTGGGGAAGCCAGCCAATCACCGGTCACCACCCACCCCTCCGGCAGGGAAGCTGGGTCAAGCCTCGTGCCCTGGCCGGAAAAGGCCAAGGCTCCACCGGAGAGCAGCAAAAGAACAAGGATCAGGGGAACGAAACGGCGCATGGGCATCTTCCTTTGTCTTTTTTTGTGCCCAGTATACCATCTCTTCCCAGGCCCCTCAAGCAAAACGATTGACTGCAAACGCCCGTTCGCTTATGATGGAAGCAGAAGGGAAGGTGTGGGCAGTGGGCGTGGAAGAAGTCCTCAAGAAGCTAGAAAATAACCCCCGCTTTATGAGCAATGTCACCTTTCGGCTGACGGTCGAGGCCCAGGAAGGAGTGTATGAGCCCATCCCCGAGTTTGTCCACCCGGATCTGCAGGCGCTTCTGCGCCGCCGGGGCATTGCAAAGCTCTACTCCCACCAGGCCGCGGCCCTCCGGGCTGTCCAGGCCGGGGAAGATCTGGTGGTGGTCACCCCCACCGCCTCAGGCAAGACCCTCTGCTACAACCTGCCTGTGCTCCAGACCCTCTTGGAGGACGAAGAGGCCAGGGCCCTCTACCTTTTCCCCACCAAGGCCCTGGCCCAGGACCAGGTGGCGGAACTTGTGGCCTGGAGCGAGGAGCTGGGGAATAGAATCAAGACCTATACCTACGACGGCGATACGCCGGGCGATGCCCGCATAGCCATCCGCGCCGCGGGCAGCATCGTGGTGACCAACCCGGACATGCTCCACTCGGGCATCCTGCCCCACCACACCAAGTGGATGCGGCTCTTTGAGAACCTGAAGTACGTGGTCATCGACGAGCTGCACATCTACCGGGGCGTATTCGGCTCCCACGTGGCCAACGTGCTGCGCCGGCTGGACAGGATCTGCCGCTTCTACGGCGCCGATCCCCTCTATATCTGCACCTCAGCCACCATCGCCAATCCCCAGGAGCACGGGGAAAGGCTCTTGGGCCGGCCGGTGAGGGTGATCGACCAAAACGGCGCGCCCCGGGGCCGCAAGGACATCTTCTTCTACAATCCCCCCGTGGTGAACCAGCCCCTGGGCATCCGCCGCAGCTCGCTTCTGGAAGCGGAAGGGATCGCCCGGGAGCTCATCTCCCACAAGATCCCCACCATTATCTTTGCCCGCAGCCGCCTGGATACGGAGGTGCTCCTCACCTACCTGCGCAAGGCCTTCCACCGCCTGGGGGAGCCCCAGGAGACGGTCCGGGCTTACCGGGGAGGATACCTGCCCAAGCAGCGCCGGCAGATCGAGCGGGAGCTGCGGGAGGGCAAGGTCTTGGGCGTGGTGAGCACCAACGCCCTGGAGCTGGGAATCGATATCGGCACGCTGCAGGCGGCGGTGCTCACCGGCTATCCCGGCACCATCGCCAGCACCTGGCAGCAGCTGGGCCGGGCCGGCCGCAGCCATGAACCGTCCCTGGCGGTGTTGGTGGCCACCTCCAGCCCTTTGAACCAGTTCATGATCCAAAACCCCGACTACTTCCTAGACCGGGGCGTGGAGTATGCCCGGATCAACCCTAACAACCTACTGATCCTGATCTCCCACCTGAAATGCGCGGCCTTTGAGCTGCCCTTCACAGAAGGGGAACGCTTCGGCGAAATCGATCCGGCGGAGCTTTTGGACTACCTCACAGAAGAGATGGTCCTGCGCAAAGTGGAGGGCCGCTGGTACTGGATGAGCGAGCACTACCCCGCGGCCCATGTGTCCCTGCGCAGCGCCTCCACGGAGAACTTCGCGGTGATCGACACCACCGACGGCAAAACCCAGGTCATCGGCGAAGTAGAACGCTTCAGCGCGCCCATGCTCATCCATGAAGGGGCCATCTACATCCACGAGAGCCGGACCTACCAGATCGATCACCTAGACTGGGAAGGCCAAAAGGCCTACGCCCGGGAAGTGGAGACGGACTACTACACCGATGCCAACTTGGATGTGGATCTTAAGGTGCTGGACGTCTTCGCCCAGGAAGAACTGCCCCAGGTGCGGCGCAGCTGGGGTGAAGTGCTGGTTGCCGCCAAGACCCACATGTACAAGAAGATCAAGTTCTACACCCACGAAAACATCGGCTGGGGCCAGATCTCCCTGCCGGAGCTGGAGATGCACACCACCGCCTACTGGTTCAGCCTGCCCCAGGGCTTTGCCGGCGGGCTGGATCAGGGGGCCCTGCAGAGCGCGCTCTTGGGTGCAGCCAACCTCCTGGGGAACATCGCCTCCCTGGAGCTGATGTGCGAGCCCAGCGACTTGGGGGTTGCCGCCCAGCTCAAATCGCCCTTCACCCAGGAGCCCACGGTGTTCATTTATGAAAAATACCCGGGTGGGGTGGGCTTCAGCGAGCAGCTCTTTGCCGCCCACGGAAGGCTCCTTCGCAGGGCCATCTCCATCATCGAAAGCTGCCCCTGCCAGGGGGGCTGCCCTTCCTGCGTGGGCCCGGTGGAAGAAGTGGGCCCCGGTGGCAAAGAACACACCTTATGGCTTTTGAAGGGGGCATTGGGCCATGGACCTCGCCAGCAAGCTGCGGCAGCTGCTGCCCCAGAAAACTAGCCCCGCCCCCCCACAGCCCAAGCTCGATCTAGACCCTTACCTGGGCGGCGCCGAGGTGGTAACGCCCTACGGCCCCTGCTATCTGATCACCAAAGAACTCCCCCTGGACCGCCGCCACGGCGGCTGGAAATTGGGGGAGGTTTTCCAGGCCTCTTACCACAAACTCGCCCGCTTCGGCCAGCCCAGGGGTGAGCTGAACCTGGAAAGCACCCTCTTTTTGGATACGGAAACCACGGGGCTGGCCGGCGGTACCGGGACCTACGCCTTTTTGGTGGGCCTTGGCTACTTCACCCCGGAAAGCTTTGTGGTCAAGCAGGTGCTCATGCGGGATTACAACGAGGAGCTGGCCCTTTTGCACTTGGTGCAGCAGGAGCTTCTCTCCAAGGAGACCGTGGTGACCTTTAACGGCCGCACTTTTGATCTGCCCCTCTTGCAGACGCGGTTTGCCCTGGCCCGCCTGGGTTTCCAGGGGGCCGCGGGCAAGGTCCACTTGGACCTGCTCCCCCTCTCCCGGCGCCTGTGGAGGTATAAGCTGGCCAGCTGCAGTTTGGACAGCTTAGAAGAGAACATCTTAGGCGTAAGGAGAAGCGGCGACATTCCAGGCTGGGCCATCCCCCAGCGCTATTTCGACTTCTTGAATACGGGCCAGGGCCACCTCCTGCGGGACATCGTGGAGCACAACTTCTTGGATATTGTTTCCCTGGCTGCCCTGCTCCACCGGCTCCAGCGGGTGCTGGAGCTGGAGCCCCATAGCTGCCGCTGCCCCTATGAGGCGGAAGCCCTGGCCCGCTTGGCCGCGGAAGAAGAAGATCTGCCCCTGGCCCTGGACTACCTCCAGGCCGCGGGGGAGCTGGCCAGTGAAGAAGAGCTGCAGCTGAGGATCCTCCGCCAAGGGGCAGCCCACCTCAAGCGCCTCGGCCGGCACGCCCAGGCCGCGGCCCTCTGGCAGAGGATTTTAGCCCGGGAAGAGGCGGATCTGCAGAGCGCCGAAGAGCTGGCCAAATACTATGAGCACCGGGCTAAAGACCTGGAGGCGGCCAGGCAGATCACCCGCCGGGCCCTGGCTTTGGCCTGGGCAGCCAGATCCCCTAAAGCCTCTGATTTCGAGCACCGCTTAGCCCGGCTGGAACGCAAACTCCGCCGGCGGGCGGCGGAGCTGTAAACAGCGCTCCCCCTGCGGGCACTGGCCAGCACAGGGGGAGCGTTTATTATGGATAATAAGTGCTGATTAGTTGTTCAGCGCATCCTTGGCCGCGGCCAGGAGAGCCGACAGGTAACCGTAGTTGTCAACCAGGGTTGCACCGGTAACCATGTCTACAAACTCCGCAGGCTCAGCGGAAGCCAGGAAAGCCTCCAGTTCGCTGATGGTCATGCCCACCACGAACTCTTCGATGGCCTTGAAGTTGTTGGCGATGGTCACTGTGGAACCGGCCCGGGCCATGTTGTTGCTGTAGAAGTCGTTGTTGACCTTCTTGGAGGCCAGCCAGGTCTCGCCAATGGTGAAGGTGGGGTCAGCGTTGGGCACGCCGATGGTCTCGGACTTGCTCAGCATCTGATACTCGTCGATGTAAGCGGCAACGATGGTGTCACCCTGCAGAGCCACAACGGCAACTGTGAAGCACTTGGTTCCATGGGCGGCAAAGTCAGCTTTACCGAGCTTGATCTCCGCAGCCAGGCTGGAACCGGCCAGCGCCAGAAGGGATACCAGGACAAGTGCGACTACAAGTGTTCTTCTCATCTACCTACCTCTTCCTACTTGTTTTTTCTGCACTTCATCAAGTGCATTTGATGTGTACATGCCTTATTATACGTTCCCCAGCCCGGGGCGTCAATAGCGTTTGTGCTCATTTTCTCAAGCCAAGCATACTTTGACAAAAAGATCACGGAGCCCTAACAAAGCCCTGCGGCAGGAGAAGGGCCCAGGCGGCGGGAAGATTAGGGTAACCAGTTCACAACCATGAAGGGATGATTGCTTTTGGAAAACCTGCGCCTTGACGATTTTACCCGCTACAAGTTCCTCTCTGGCATCAAGCACAGCCCCGCTGGGCGCCTGGCCTGCTTTGCCGTGCACCAGGCGGACCTGGAGGAAAACGGCTACCGCTCCCATCTTTGGCTCTACGACTTGGAAAAGGAGAGCTGCTTCCAGCTCACCGGGCTGGGCAAAGAGCAGGCCTTCACCTGGCTCAGCCCCGACGAGATCCTCTTTGCCTCCGTGAGGAACCCCAAAGATCTGAAGCGCCAGAAAAAGGGCGAGCAGTTTACAGTGTTCTATAAGATCCGCACAGAGGGCGGCGAAGCGGTGGAAGCCTTCCGCATCCCCCTGAAGGTGTTGGAGATCAAACCCCTCCCTGAAGAGCGCTTTCTCCTCACCGCCCTGTATAACCCCAGGCTCCCTGATTTGAGCAGCCTCCCCGAAGGGGAGCGGGCGGAAAAGCTTGGGCAGCTCGAAGAAGAGCGCAATTGCGAAGTACTGGAGGAAATCCCCTTCTGGAGCAACGGCCGGGGCTTTGTGAGCGGCTGCCGGGTGCGCCTCTATCTTTTCGATCTTAAAACCAACGCCCTGGAACCCCTCACCAGGGAACTTGTGCAGGTGAGCAGCTTCCAATTGAACGAAGCCCGGGACCAGGCGGTGTTCATCGCCTCGGAGTACCAGGGCAAAGCCAAGCTCACAAGTGAAATCTACCTTGCCGATCTCAAAACGAAAGAGGTGCGGCGCCTCACCCCCGAAGGGACTTTCGCCTGGTTCCAGGCGTACTTCCTGAACCAAGAGGAACTCATCTGCTACGGCACCGACCGCCAGCGCTTCGGCCTCAATGAAAACCCCCGCTTCTACCTGGTGAATCTGGAAAGCGGCGAGAAGACGCCCTTAACACCGGATCTGGACTGCAGCATCGGCAGTTCCGTGGGCTCCGACTGCCGCTACGGCGGAGGCCGAAGCAGCCAGCTCCACGGGGGCTACCTCTATTTCACCACCACCGAAGGCCACAGCTCCTATCTCAACCGCATCGACCGCAGCGGCCGGATTGAAAGGCTTACCGCGGCAGAAGGCTCCGTGGACAGCTTCAGCGTCCAGGGGGAAAGCATTCTCCTGATCGGCCTGCGGGAGCTGCGCCTCCAGGAGCTCTACTCCCTGGAAGCGGGCACGGAGCGCCAGCTTACAAGCTTCAATGCCTGGGTGCCAAGGGAGCGCAAGCTCTCCCGGCCGGAGCACCTCTCCTTCCAAACTGCCCCTGGAGTAACCATTGACGGCTGGGTGCTCAGGCCCGTGGATTATGTTCAGGGGCAAAAATACCCGGCCATCCTGGATATCCACGGCGGACCCAAGACAGTTTACGGCACGGTGTTCTTCCATGAAATGCAGTACTGGGCCAACGCAGGCTACTTCGTCTTTTTCTGCAACCCCCGGGGAAGCGACGGCAAGGGCAATGAGTTTGCCGATCTGCGGGGTAAATACGGTACCGTGGACTACGATGATCTGATGCGCTTCACCGACCTGGTCCTGGAGCGCTATCCAGGTATCGACCCTGAGCGTCTGGGGGTTACCGGCGGCTCCTACGGCGGCTTTATGACCAACTGGATCATCGGCCAGACCCAGCGCTTTAAGGCCGCGGCCTCCCAGCGCAGCATCTCCAACTGGTTTTCCATGGGCGGCACCACCGATATCGGCTTTTTCTTCACCCCGGATCAGATCGGGGCCACCCCCTGGAGCGATCCGGAAAAGCTCTGGGAGCACTCTCCCCTGAAGTATGCCCATCGGGCTAAGACCCCCACCCTGTTCATCCACTCCGATCAGGACTACCGCTGCTGGCTGCCGGAGGCGCTGCAGATCTTCACCGCCCTCAAGTACCACGGCGTGGAAGCCAGGCTCTGCCTGTTCAAGGGGGAAAACCACGAACTGAGCCGCAGCGGCAAGCCCAAGGCCCGCATCCGCCGCCTGGAAGAAATCACGGGCTGGTTCAACCGCTTCCTGCAGCAGGGATAACAAAAACCGGGGAGCTTCTCCCCGGTTCTCCTATTCCTGCAAGATATAATTGAGCTCCAGCCTGAGCTGGTCCGAGCTTTGGTAGTGGATGCCCCTGATCCCAAATTCACTGGCGGCAGCCAAATTGGCCAGGGAATCATCGATAAAGACACACTCCTCCGGGAGCAGGGCGTAGCTGGCCAGGAGGATCTGGTAGATGGCCGGTTCCGGTTTGAGGGCCTGGTGCTGGTAGGAGATGACCATCCCGTCAAAGAGGCTGAACCACTGGTATTTACCATACACATGCTCAAAAGCTGCCCGGTGGAAGTTGGAGAGGATGTAGAGGCGGTAGCCCGACTTTTTCAGGCTGCGCACCACCTCCACGTTGGAGGGGATGGGTTTGAGGATGCTGAACGCGTCAGCGAAGGTGAGGCGGATCTCCGGGGCCAGATCCGGATACTGCCTGGTTAACCTGGCCACAGCTTCTTCCTGGGTGAGTACGCCCCGATCCAGCATGTACCATTCAGGGCTGGAGAAAACCGCTCTGTGCAGGCGCCTCACCAGCTCCGGATCTTCAAACAGGCCTGCCAGGTATTCACCGGGGTTGAACTTCAAAAGCACATTCCCTAGGTCAAAGATGAGGTTTTGGATCTTGCGCACACAACCGCCCCTCAGCTGCAAAGTGGATACCCTGTTTCTTCGCCTCCCCACCCCGCTAATCCTGCCGGGCGGTGAAATTCGTACCGATTGGCCCCCCAGGTGTGAAGGGAAATGCTCCGGGGGCTGGAAAATACAAGTAAACTCTGGGGAAGGAGGTGAGAGGCTTGCCCAAAAAACTAGGCCTGCACCTGGCGGTGCTCCTGGTTTTGGCGCTGCTGGCCGCACCTGTGCAGGCGGTGGACTACGCAGAGGTTGATGCCCTCATCGTGAGCAAGGACTTGGCCAAGATCCAAAGGGCGGTTGAGCTTCTGGAAGAGCACCTGGCAGCCCAGCCCGATGATGGAGAGGCGCTCTGGCTCGCGGGCAAGGCCTATCTGTACCTGGGCGACCGCACCGAGGAAGGTAGGCTGCAGGTTTTCGAAAAGGGGAAGGAGTACGCGGATCGGGCCGTGGAGCTGGTCCCCAACTCCCCCGATGCCCACTACTGGCTCTCCGCCCTGATCGGCCGGATCGGCCAGACCAGGGGTATCCTCAGCAGCTTGTTTATGGTCCGCCCCATGAAAGATGCGCTGGATCGGGTGTTGGAGCTTGATCCCAACTACGCCCCGGCCTACTGGGTGCTCAGCCAGCTCTACCAGCAGGCACCGGGCTTTCCCCTGAGCATCGGCAACAAGAAGCTGGCTCTGGAAAACGCCCAGCGTGCTGTGGAACTGGCCCCAGATGAGCTGGAGTTCCAGCTGCAGCTGGCCCGGGCCCTGGATCACAACGGCCAGAAGGAGGAAGGAAGAAAACTCCTCCAGGAAATCAGGGCCAATCCCAAGCTGGAAGAGGACCCCGACCTGCTGAAGGAAGTGGAAGAGCAGGCGGCGGAGTGGAAGCTCTAGTAGCCTAAAACAGTGATGGAACCATTGCTGGTGGTGAGCTCCAGGCGGGGACCTGCTCCGCTGTGGAGCACCACCTCTTTTTGTCCGGCGATGCGGTGCTCACCTAAAAGCACCTCCACCCTGCCGTTGGAGGTGACCGCCCACAGCAGGCCCTGGGTGCTGTGGGGCATGCGCAAACTGATGGACCCGTTGCTGGTTCTGATGCGGTGCTCCCCTGCCCCAGCCAGCTCCAGCTGGCCTTCCACCCGTCCGTTGCTGGTGGTCAGGGTGCTGGGGCCGCTGAAGACCAGCTTAGCAAACTGGATGGGGCCGTTGGAGGTGCGCAGATCCAGCTGCCCGGCGGCTTCCCCTAAAGCGATCCCGCCGTTGCCGGTGCTAAGCTGGAGCCGGCCCCGGAAAGGAGTGCGGATGCGGATGCCTCCGTTGGAAGTTTTGGCCGCCAGCTCCTTAGGCTACTCCCCAGGCGCGTAGATGGTGAAGCGCACCTGGCTGCTGAACACTCCCCAGGCTCCCTGGGGCCCCTCCGCCCGCAGCAGGAGGCGCTCCCCTTGGCGCTCTTCCACCACTTTGATCTCGGCCAAGATCCTTTCTACACTCCCCCGGCTCAGCCCCCCGGCTGACTTTTCCGCCACCACCCGGGGCTTTCCGCCAGCCAGGGGTTCCCAGAGAATCCCACCGTTATACCCCCGCAGCGCGAGGCTCTTGATCTCCGGGTCCAGGGGAAACTCCCCCGCCGGCTGCTTTGTGGAAAAGAGCATGCTGTTCACTTCCCTTCTTGGTCCTGCCTCCAGTCTACCCACCCCCGCTTCCCCTGCCCAGGGGCTGCGAGAGGACTTCTCCTCCGCCTGGAGTAGGATCTTGCACATTTTTCCAAACCAAGGAGGAAAACCATTCCTTAGCGGCGAAGTAAGGATTAATTGGCGAAAGGAGGCCAAACCATGGAAAAGCGTAAGGTGAAAATGAAAGGTCAAGAACTAAGTGTACGGGGCCCCAGGCTGAACGTGGGCCAGCAGGCGCCGGACTTTCGGTTGGTGGATAACGAGTTCAACCCCAAGACCCTGGGGGATTTCGGCCGGCAGGTGAAACTCGTGAGCATCGTCCCCTCCCTGGACACGGGGGTGTGCGATGCCCAGACCAGGCGCTTCAACGAAGAGCTCAGTGGACTTCCGGGCGCGGTGGCCATCACCGTGAGCGTCGATCTGCCCTTTGCCCAGAAGCGCTGGTGCGGTGCGGCAGGTCTGGAGCAGGCGGTTACCCTCTCCGACCACTACGATGTCTCCTTCGGCGAGGCCTACGGTGTGCTCATTGAGGAGCTGCGCCTGTTGGCCCGGGCTGTTTTGGTCTTGGATCAGGACAACATTATCCGCTACACCGAGTACCTGGAAGAGATCTCCTCCCATCCCGACTACGCGGCGGCGCTGAAGGCAGTCAAGGAACTGCTCTAGGCGGAGCCTATCTCAGCCGCAAGGCCTGCTGCAAAAACCATCCCTTGACCGGGGACTACGCCCAAGCCAGGAGCTAAACTAGGGGTAGAACCGGTCAAGGGAGGTGCAGAACTTGTTTTTCCACTACGACCACAACATCTATGAACTGGAAGCTGCAGGCAAGCTCCAGGAGGCAGGATCGAGGACCGCCGGGAGCAGGCGGGAGAAAAAGGCGCCAACCCCCAAGGACAAGCAGCAAAAAGCATGGCGGCGGCTGCCGGGGGCTGCCCGCCGCCAAAGTAGATCATAAAGCCGGGCTAAGTGGGCTGCCCGGCTTTTTTCTATCCATCCCAACGTGCCAACAGGTTGCGGCAGAGATGCGCTGTGCCGATGCCGACGATGGGCCCGGTGACGATGGTTCCCAAACCGGCCAGGAACACCCCCACCGCGATCAGCACCGCCCCCACAACTACAAAGCCCAGCACGGAGCCGAAGTTGTTCAGCACCAGCTGCACGCTGACATTCATGGCCCGCAGGGGGCCCAAGCCGTGGGCCACCACGAGATAGGGCACAAAAACCAAAAAGATCATGACCGCAATGCCCACCCCAGGCCACAGGTCCCAGGCCAGATCCGCCAGGAGGCCCGTGAACAGCGAAGCGCCCACGAAGGGGAGCAGGCGATCGCCGCCGCTGAACAGCTGTCCGAAGGTGGCGGGCTGACCTGCCGCCAGGGCGCTGTGGATCTTCACCAGCCCCACCAAGAGCCACTGCAGCGCCAGATAAACCCCGAGGCCAAAAAGCAAAGCCGAGCCAGGCGCCATCCTCAGGAAGTAGCCTACGCCGCGCCTCAAGGGGTAATACCGGTAGCTGCCGAACAGACCGTAGGCCAAAAGGGCAGCCAGAAGAACCATCGCCACCCCGAAGAGAAAGATCCCCACATGCAGCCCCGCCCGGGAGGTGAAACCCCGCCAGCCGGCCCGCAGGGCCGCGGCAACAAGGCCCTCCTGGCCTTGCCCGGATCCCGGGGCAGCCTGGAGGCTGCTGCGGCAGTGCTTGCAGATCACCGCTTCCCCGTGGATCAGTTCCCGACAGTAGGGGCAGCGTTTGGTGGGCTCGGGGCTTTCCCGCCAGCCGCAGCTGGAGCAGCCGCCGTGGCCCCGCCAGCACCCCTCGTGAAGGACCGCCCCACAGCTGGGACAGACCACAATGGGTTTGCCGGGCTCCACCGCCCCCCGGCAGTGGGCACAGCTATCACTAAGGTAGCCAGCCATCTTCTCCACCCCTTCCCTCAAGGGCTCTAGCCCCGGTTCCAGGTCACCATCTCCTCCAAGGCCTGGCGCTTTTTCTGGGGCACAGGACCCTCCCCAGGGTAGCCCAGGGGGATGAGGACAATGGGTTCCAGATGTTCCGGGAGGTCCAAAACTTCCCGCACCCGCTGGGCATCGAAGGCACATACCCAGCAGGTGCCCAGGCCCAGCTCTGCAGCGGCCAGGATCAGGTGGTCCACGGCGATGGCCACATCCACATCGCAGTGATCCTTCCCGTCCCGGCGCTTCCAGGATTTCTGGTGATCCCCGCAGGCCACAATAAGTACCGAGGCCGCCTGCAGCCACTCCCCGCGGTAGGCCCCGCAGAGTTCCGCCCGTAAAGCATCATCGGTGGCCACGATAAAGTGCCAGGGCTGGTAGTTCACCGCGCTGGGGGCGAGCCTCGCCGCCTCCAGAACCTTAAGGATCTTCTCCCTTTCCACCGGCTTAGGGCTGAAGGTGCGCACCGAATGGCGCCTGGCCACTAGCTCCAAAAAAGAACTGGACATACTGATCCTCCTTTACTCAGCGTTCCAGGGCCTCTCTTTTGGCCCGCTTAACCACATACAAAGCCTGATCCGCCCGCTCCAGGGCCTCCTGGAAGCTCTGATCACCGGGCTCAAAGCGGGCCGCTCCCAGGGAAATGGAGATCTGCACAAGCTCCCCGTCAAAGCTGAAGGATAGGGCGGAAACGGCCTGGACCATGCTCTCGCCCAGCTGTGGACCCTGGCCCCAGGCCAGCACCACAAACTCATCTCCACCCCAGCGGATGATCTCGCCGGCGCCCCCCAAAGCCCGCCGCACCGCGGCGGCCACCATCTGGAGCACCTGATCGCCCGCGGAGTGCCCGTAGGAATCATTGATCTGCTTGAGGCGGTCCAGATCGAACATGAAAAGATCGGGGCTCTCCTCCCCCCCTTGAAAGGCGGCGAAGGCACTGCTCAAAGCCTCCACACCGGCCCGACGGCTTTTCGCCCCCGTGAGCAGATCCTCGCTCACCGCCAGCTCCAGCTGGTCGGTGTGCCGGCGGAAGAAGAGGTATTCCACCAAGACCACCAGGCCCAGGGCGGCCACCACCACAAGGACCAGGATCAGCACCAGGCGCAGGGAAAGGAGCACCAGGAGCTTTCCCCCCGCAGCCTCCCCCGGGGAGAGGTAACCCTGGAGCTCCGCCGGGTGCACCCCCATGGTGATCCGCCAGCCAAACTCCTCGTACCAGCGGGAATAGCTGAGGCCTTGGTCTGGCTCTGCGCCTCCCGGCCCTTTGCTGATGGAAAGCCACATGCCCCGCCCAAGCTGCTGCCGGGCCAGCTGCTCCCGCACGGCTTCCCTGAGGCGGGCTTCTAGAAAGCTGCGGCTCACCCCCCACAGGGCCTCCAGATCCCCATGCACCAGCTCTTCGTAGAAGGCGAAGAAAACCGCGGGATCCCCACCCCGCAGCTCGCCGGCGCCATAGAGGAGCTCACCTGTGGCCCTGTTCCAGAGCACCCCGGTTAGCTCCGGCGTCCCTTCCATAAGTTCCCGGAAGGAGCTGGGCAGCCTTGCGGGGTCAAGGGCAAGCTCTAACTCGAAAAGCTGCCTGCGCCCGGCGGCAAGGTTCGCCAAGCGCTGGAGCTCCGCTTCCTTCAACCCCTGGATTTCCAGTACCAGGTTATCCACGCTCACCTGGAGGAAGTCCTCCTGCATCTCCCGGACGATGCGTTCCATCTCGTGCAAGTAGATGCCGGCCACGCGCTGGAAGGACAGCCAGAAGGCGCAGCCGCTGGCGATACAGATCAAGAGCACCAAAACCCCCAGGACTGTTCCTTGGGTGTGCTTGTCCACCATAGCTCTCCAGCGCCGCCTTAGCCCCATGGCAAACTCCCTCTACTCAGCTTTTCTGCTGCACTCTATTCACCGTGGGGCGGCGCTTTCCCTGCTTTTTCCATAGCTAATCTGCAGGCACCAACCGGATTTCATAAACCCTGGACCAGAGCTTGCCGGTGACGAAGATCCTCTCGGCTTCAGCATCCCAGGCAATTCCGTTGAGCACATCCGCGCCGGGATTGCCCTCCCGCTCCGCGGCGCTGAGCTGCTGCAGATCGATCCAGCCCAGAACCTGGCCGCTCTGGGGATCGATGCGGCAGATCACGCTGCTCAGCCAGATGTTGGCCCAGATCTCGCCGTTGATGTACTCCAGCTCGTTCAGGAGGGTAACTTCACCGCGGCTTGATCTAACCTGCAGTGTGCCCACGGGCTCCAAGGTTTCTGGATCCAAAAAACGGAGCAAACTGCTCCCGTCACTCATGATCAAATAAGTCCCGTCTGTGGTCAGGCCCCAGCCTTCACCGGGGTAGGTAAATTCACCGATCTTCTCCAGGCTCTCCAGATCGTAGATGAACCCCGTGCCCTCCCGCCAGGTCAGCTGGAAGATCCTACCTCTAAGCAGGGCAATCCCTTCACCAAAAAAGCGGCTCTCCAGGTCCACCTGCTGCAGCACCTCTCCATCTGCCAGGCGCACCCTGCGCAGGGAGGACTCCCCGTACAGTCCCGTGCCCTCGTAGAGCAGGCCCCCGGCGAAAACCAGCCCCTGGGTAAAGGCCGCGGGATCATGGGGATAGCTGGCCACCACCTGGGCCCGCTGCACAGTTTCCGCAGCCAAGCAGGGAACTGACTCCAAGCAAAGGAGCAGCACCGCCACTATCCACACCCCGAGCAGGCCCTGCCCCCTAATCCTCCACCACACCATAGACCTCACTCACATCCTGCACGAAGATGATGCCCCTGCCCGGTTCGTGGATCTTCAGCTCATCCCGCACCGCCACCACGATGGCATCGGCCAGCTCCGGGCGGGCCAAGATGAGCACCATCTCCTTTTCCGGTTCGATCTCCAAATTGAGGAACCTCCTGGTTTCATGGATGCTGGACCCCCGGGCGTTGATGATGGTGCCGCCCTTGGCTCCCGCGGCCCGGGCCACATCCATCACCTCTTCCCCCCGGCCCTTGTCCACCACAACGAAGACAGCGCGGTACATGCCGCCTGCACCTCCCCTTTGGGTTCTAAACTCGTATGCGTAGCTGCCTGTGCCCAGAAAGGCCCCTAAAGGCATGGCAAAGGCGATGCCGCCTTTGGGCTTGTTCAAGTGGAGCTCATCGGCGAACATCTTCAGGGCGTTGCGTCCCAAAAGCTTCTTGGCAGCTAGAAACACGATCTCCTTGCGGGTGTCGGTCAGGCCCAAAAGCTCTGCCAAACGTCCGCTCACCGTGCCCCGCCCCAGGGCGATGGTGCCGCCGCTGATCCCGTTTTTCTTGGCCATGCTCACCACTTTGCTCCCCAGGCCAAAATCCACGATCACGCAAAGCAGTTCGTACTCCTGCTCCCCAGACCTGGTCTGCTGCATCCACCTCAACTCCTTGTTACCTAGACTTCACCCGGAAGACCGCGCCCAAGGCCAGGAGGGTGACAATCCCCGCCATGGCCACAAGGGCGATCATGCCCAGCCCGTCCCGGAGAAGGTCCGCCCCCTCAAAGGCCCCCGCGGCTCCCTGGGCGAAGGCCAGGATGAAGGTGGTGGTCAGGGGCCCCGTGGCCACGCTGCCCGCATCAAAGCCGATGCCCACAAAAAGCTTGGGGACAAAACGGGCCAAAACCAGGGCGGCTAGATAGCCGGGCAGGAGAATGTGCCAGAGGGTGAGCCCGGGGACCAAGATGCGGATGGAGGAGAGCAAAATCGCTGTCCCCACCCCCAGGGCCAGGGCCCCCACCACCGCGGAACGCTTCACGTAACCGCTGGTCACATCTTCAATCTGGCGGGTGAGTACATACACGGAAGGTTCAGCCACGATGGTCACAAAACCCAGGACAAAGGAAGTGAGCAAAAGCCAAAGCTTGTTATCTAGGGAGGCCAAAAGGTACCCCAGTTGGCTCCCCACCTCCATAAAGCCGCCGTTCACCCCCAAAAAGAAGAGGAGCGTCCCCACGAGGGTGTAGGCAAAGCCCTTGGCCATGCGCCGAAACTGCCTCTTCTCCAGCTTCAGGAGAAATCTCTGCAGCAAGAGGAAAGAGATGGCCAGGGGCAAAAGGGCGATGACGCTGTCCCGGATAGCCCCGGGCAAAACTCCCCAAAACTGGCCCATGACCGGGCCCACCTCCGCCTGGACAGGCTCCAAACTGATCAAGGGGTATTCCTTAATGGGCCTGATCAGGTTCATGAGCATCACGGCGAGAATAGGTCCAACTGCACCCGCGCCCACCAGGCCAAAGCTGTCTTCCTCGGCCTGCTTGCTGTCTTTGCGCAGCCTGGAGATGCCCACCGCCAAGGCCATGATGAAGGGTACAACCAAGATCCCGGTGACCGAGCCGGAGGAGTCAAAGGCGATGGCCAAAAACTCCGGCGAGGTGCGGGAGGTGATCCAGGCTAAAACCAAAATGAGTCCGTAGCCGACGGTGAAAAAACTGCGCATGGGTACATGCAGGAATACCCGGGCAAAGCCCAGGGCAATCATGAGGCCAAAGCCCGTGGGGATCACCGCCAGCAAAGTACGGGCGGCAATGCCGCCTGCGGTGACGAACTCAATCTGGTTGACCAAAACCACCAGCCCCGGCTCGGCCACGGAGACGAAAAACCCCAAAAGGCCGCCGGCCAAAAGGAACAGCCAGAGCTTGTCCGTTTTCACCAGGGAAGTTCCGGTCACCTGGCCAAAGGGTGAGATGCCGATATCCACCCCCACGAAGAAGATGGAAAGGCCCACAATCAAAGCGACGGCACCCACCAGGAACCTGACCACCACTGGAAAGGCCAGGGGCACTAAGGTGAAGTGTAAAGCCAAAACGATGAGGGCGATGGGAAGTACCGCTTGCGTATTATTCTTAAGATAACCAACGAGGATGTTCAACGAACTACCCTACCTTTCCAACAACGATGATAAGTGCTGTCCCCGGCAGCTCCGGGGCAGAATGCAACTGCGGAGGGGAATTGGGGCAGACTTTTTAGTAAATAAGGGGAAGGGGTAAGCCATGAACATCAAACGCTGCATTCCACTCCTGGTCTTTGTGATCTTGCTCGCGGCCGCGGCGGTGCAGGGGCTGCGCCGGCAGGCGGCCCAGCCGGAACTGCTGCAGTCCCAGGTCACCGCGGCGGAGAACTCCCTGGAAACGGTGGAGAGCCTAGAACTGGAAATCGAACTCCGGGCCCCGGAGGAGCTGGAGATGAGCTACTCCAGCGGAGGCCGAGCCTTCAGCACCCGGGGTGCTGACCCAGAGGAAGCAGTGCGGCTCTTTGTGGAAGCGCTGCCTCACCTGGAGGAAGGACGGCCCTTGGCCATCATCCAGGCGGCCCTGGAGCATTTAGACCTCGATGAGCTGGAGGTTAAAGAGTTTGAGTTAGAGTATGAGCTGAAGGATGGCTATGCGCGCCGGATCGAGCTGGAAGTTGATGGGGACCCCGCTGAAGATGATGACGATTAGGCTTAAGCCTGGGTTTTAACGTGCACATCCAGCTGGTTGTAGGGGATCTCGATATCCGCCTCCTCTAAGGCATCTTTCACCTGTTCCAGGAAGTCAAAGTACATGGACCAGTAATCGGAGCGCTGCGCCCACACCCGGGCGTAAAGAACAGGCCCGTGATCCCCCAGTTCCCCCATGACCACCGCGGGGGCCGGTTCCTGGAGGATCAGGGGATGGTTTTCCGCCACCTGGCGCACCACCTCTTTAGCCCGCTTAAAGTCGGAGTCAAAAGAGATGGGCACTTTGACTGTGGCCCGGCGGGTGTCGTAGGCCGAGTAGTTGATCGCGCTGGCGTTGGATAGATCTGAATTGGGGATGATCACCTTTTGGTTATCCGGGGTCTGCAAAACGGTGTGGAAAACCTGGATCTCCCGCACCGTGCCGCTGTAGCCCGCCGCTTCAATATAATCCCCCACTTTAAAGGGTTTTAGCAGCAGGATCAAAACCCCACCGGCGAAGTTGGCCAGGCTGCCCTGGAAGGCCAGGCCCACCGCCAGGGAGGCCGCGCCCACAATGGCCGCGAAGGTGGTGATCTCAATGCCAAAGGTGGCGGCCACCGTAATGACCAGCAGGACCTGCAGGGCCACCTGGGCCATGGTGCCAAGGAAAGTACGTAAAGATTCATCAATGTGCACCTTGGCCAAGCGCCGCTCCAGGAGCGTCAGCACCAGCCCAATCAGTTTCCTCCCGATAATCCAGATGGCAACTCCCAAGACTGCCCTGCCCAGATAGGTGAGGGCGAATTCCTTGATCGGTTCCACAAAACCCCTCCTTAAGAAAAAGCGCGCGTCAATAACGCCCCAACTACCTTCGGCACCCACCAGTCAACTCCTGCCCGGCCCTAGCGGTTCAGGCGCGCCAGTAAAGCCACCGCCTCCGCTTCCCCCACCGGCCGGGAAAAGAGGAACCCCTGGAGGAAATCGCAGCCGTGCTTAACCAGGTACTCCTTCTGGGCTTCCTGCTCCACCCCTTCCGCCACCACCAGGTGGCCCAGGCGGTGGGCCATGGAGATGATGTCCCCGGCGATCACCTGATCTTCGCTCACCTCCGTGACCCGGTCGATGAAGGCCTTGTGGATCTTCAGGCAGTTCACGTTGAGCTCCTGCTCCCGGGCTAAAGAGGAATAACCAGTGCCGAAATCGTCGATGGCCACAACGATCCCCGCCTGCCTGAACCTGGCCAGCTTCTCGTTGAGGGAGGCGTAGTTTTGGGCAAAGACCGATTCGGTGATCTCCAGGCAGAGCTGCTCCGGCTGGATACCCGCTTCCTCGATCAGGGCAAAGACCTCCTCCTCAAAACCATCCTGGGCCAGCTGGATGGCGGAGACGTTGATGGAAATGCGAAAACCTCTATAGCCCAGCTCCGCCAGGCTGCGGAGAAAGCCCAGGGCCTTGCGGGCGATGATCTTGCCTAAGGGCACAATGAGCTGGTTCTCTTCCGCGAGGGGGATAAACTCCCCAGGGGGAATCACACCTAAAGGACCGCCGTCCAGCCGGGCCAAGGCCTCAAAGGCGTAGATGCGCCCCGTGGCCGCATCGATGATGGGCTGGTATTCTAAAAAGAGTGCCTCTTCCCACTCCCCGTAGGCCACCCGGAAGAGCAGCTCTTCGATCTCACTCAGCCGGTTCAGCTCCGCGGCCAGATCTTGATCGAAGAAGCGGTAGGCAAAGGGCCGGCTGCGGTCGGCCCGCTGCGCGGCGATGGCGGCATCATGGATGCAGTCTTCCGGTTCCAGCACTTCCCCCTCCAGCTGGCGGATGCCGATTCCGCAGCCGTAGGTGTTGACAATATCGATCTCCTTTAGGGTCTCCACCACTTCGGTGCAGAACTGGATGAGCTCTTCCCTAGTGAGGGCTTCTTGGATGTAAAAGGCGAAGCGCCCGTAGGCAGCCAGATACAAACGGCGGGTGGCTGTGGTATGGGCCGCAAGGCGCTGGGCCACCGCCCGCAGCAAAAACTCGCAGAAACCAAATCCGTAAATGGCGTTGATGGTGTTGATCCGGCGCAGATTGAACAAGACCACAGCCCGCTTAGGATAGTGCCCACTTTCGCTGTCCGCGGCCATCACCGCCCGCAGGGCCCGGCGGTTGGGAAGGCCCGTGAGCAGATCCAGCTCGCTGATGCGCTTAAGCTGCAGCTCGCTCTCCTTACGCTGGGTAATATCGATGATGATGCCCTCTAGGGCCTCCACTTCCCCCGCGTCGTTATACACCCCCTGCCCCATCTCCAAAACCCATTTGCGCTCCCCGCTGGCGGTGATGATCTCGTATTCAAACTCAAAGGAGCGCCGCTCGGGGAGGACTTCATGCCACTTCTGCCAGAGCACCTCCCGGTATTCAGGGGCGATGAGATCGTTGAAGGAAAGATCGCGGCTATCGAGGAGGCTCTCTGCCGTGTAGCCGGTGAGCTCCTCGCAGCCCTCGGAGACAAACTGCATGGTCCAATCCCGGTCCACCAGGCAGCGGTAAGCCATGCCCGGCAGGTTCTTCAACAGGACCGCCTTGCTGCGCTCGCTTTCCGAAAGGCGCCCTTCCACCGCCTTGCGGTCGGAGATGTCCTTGATCATGTAGATGATCCGGGGGCGCTCCACCCCCGGCTGTTCAAAGGGGGCGGCGGTGAGCTCTACCCAGACCTCTGTTCCATCGGGGCGCAGCAGGCGCTGCTCCAGGCTGTAGCTGGAGATGGCTCCCTTTTCCAAAAGCTGCCGCTGCTCCCTGGCTACAAGCGCATCCTGGGGATGGACGATCTGCTCCCAGCCCAGCTCCACAAGCTCCCCGCGGGTACGGCCGGTGATCCTGAGGAAGGCGTCATTGACCATGGGATATAACCCGCCCCCATACTCCCCCGGCTCCAGGGCCAGACCCACGGCAATTCCCAGGGAGCTCTGGTTGAAGATGGCGTGGAGCAACCCCGCGTGGTGGGGACTGGCGCTGGTGAGCACCTGCAGCAGACCTTCCTCGTCATAGGCGATCACAATGGGGATCTTCCGCCCCGGCTGGGCAGCCTCCAGCTGCCTGACCAGGTCAAAGCTGTCCTGGTCCCGCTGCTCCCGGCAGAGGACAATCAGCTGGATGTCGGAGTGGGTCTGGAGCTGAGAAGCGGCTTCAGCCCAGCTGCTGCAGGCCAAAACCGGGTAACCTCCCAGCACACCGGCCCTTTTTACCTCCTCCAGACACTCTCCTAAGATCAGGATCTTCCCCGCCATCGCGCAGCTCCTCTCAACAGCAAACTAAGCTCTTACCCTCTTCCCTTAGTTCCACATCAACCCCCAGCATCCTCCCCAGGTCCGGGGGCAATTTCCACCCGATGGGAAGCCCGCTCAACCCAAAACCACTTCCACCTGATGCTCCCCGCCGGGAAAGGCGGGCACAAGGTTACCCTCAATTTCCCGGCCATCCACCGTGATTTGGGCCACACCCCTGCTCACCCCGTGGGGATTGCGCACGGTGATATGGTAAACTGCGCCCCTAAACTCCCGGCGCACCTTGTAGCCTTCCCACTCCGGGGGGATGCAGGGGTCGATGCGCAGTCCATCGTAGTCCGGTTTGATGCCCAGGATAGCCTGGGAGATGGCCGCGTAGTTCCAGGCAGCCGTGCCCGTGAGCCAGGAGTTTTTGGCCTGGCCGTGGTTGGGGGCATCCCGCCCTGCGATCATCTGGGCGTAGACGTAGGGCTCCAGCCGATGCAGCTCGGAGATTTCCTCCCGGTAGGCGGGGCAGATCTTTTTGTACAGCTCAAAGGCGCGCCCGCCCCGGCCGATCACCGTTTCCGCGATCATCACCCAGGGATTATTGTGACAGAAGATGCCCGCGTTTTCTTTGTAGCCCGGCGGGTAGGAAGAGATCTCCCCCAGGTTCAGGTAGTAGCGGGAATAGGCGGGGGTTTGCAGGATGATCCCGTGCTCGGTTTCCAAGAGCCTCGCCACTGAATCAAGGGCCTTCTGGGCTAGGCCGCCCTCCACACCGATCCCGGCCATCACGCAAAAGCCCTGGGGTTCGATGAAGATCTGGCCTTCTTGGCACTCTCTGCTTCCCACCTTTTCCCCAAAGGCATCGTACGCCCGGAGGAACCACTCCCCATCCCAGCCGTGCTCTAAAACGGCCTGGACCATCCGCTCCCGGTGCCGGGCAGCTTCCTCCGCCTCCTCTGCCAAACCGCGCCTTCGGCAGAGCTCGATGAAGTCCGCGGCGGCATAGACAAAGAGCGCGGCGATGAAGACCGACTCCGCCACCGGACCTTCCGAGGGCCCGGTGGTCTGGAAGGATTCCCCGGGCTCTTGGGAAAAGCAGTTGAGGTTCAGGCAGTCGTTCCAGTCCGCCCTTCCGATCAGGGGCAGACCGTGGGGACCTAGGTTGTTCACCGTATGGTAAAAGGAGCGCTTCAGATGCTCGAAGAGACTCGCGGCGTTTTCGGGATCGCTGTCGAAGGGCACTTCTTCATCCAGGATCGAAAAGTCACCCGTTTCCTTGATGTAGGCGGCGGTGCCCACAATCAGCCAGAGGGGATCGTCGTTGAAGCCGGAGCCGATGGCGTGGTTGCCCCGCTTGGTCAGGGGCTGGTACTGGTGGTAGGCGCTGCCATCGGGGAACTGGGTGGAGGCCAGATCGAGAATTCTCTGTCTGGCCCGCTCCGGCACCTGGTGCACAAAGCCCAAAAGATCCTGGTTGGAATCGCGAAAGCCGATCCCCCGGCCGATGCCCGATTCAAAATAGGAGGCGCTGCGGGAAAGGTTAAAGGTGACCATGCACTGGTAGGGGTTCCAGATATTGACCATCCTGTCCAGCTTTTCCTCGCCGCTTTCCACCTGGTATTTCCCTAAAAGCCCGTCCCAGTAGGCCTTAAGCTCCTGAAAAGCCTCCGCAACCTGCTCTTCCCGCTCAAAGCGGGCCTGCATCCGATGCGCCCGCTCCTTATTGATCACCCCGGGCGCGGCCCATTTTTCCTCCTTGGGGTTTTCCACATAGCCCAGGAGGAAGATATAGGTTTTGCTTTCACCGGGAGATAGGTTCAGCCTGAGGTGGTGGGAGGCGATGGGTGCCCAGCCGCTGGCAAGAGAATTGCGGGACCTGCCCTCCAGCACCACCTGGGGTTCGTGCAGGCCCCTGTAGAGGCCCAAAAAGCTTTCCCGGTCGGTGTCAAAGCCAGCCAGCTCCGCATTTACCGAGAAAAAGGCATAGTGGTTCCGCCGCTCCCGGTATTCGGTTTTGTGGTAGATGGCGGAGCCTTCCACTTCCACCTCCCCGGTGGAAAGGTTGCGCTGGAAGTTGGTCTGATCGTCCCAGGCATCCCAGAGGCAAAACTCCAGGAAGGAAAAAAGGGCAAGCTCCTTAACTTCCCCGCTTTCATTGCTCAGGCGAAGCTGGATCACTTCGCAATTGGCATCCAGGGGCACAAAAAAGAGCTGCTCGGCCCGGATATCGCCCCTCACCCCAGTGATCTTGGTGTAACCCAGGCCGTGGCGGCACTCGTAAAAGGAGAGCTCTTTTTTCATGGGTCTAAAGCTGGGTGACCAGATATCTTCCCCGTCTTTGATGTAAAAGCAGCGGCCGCCCTCATCTAGGGGTATGTTGTTGTACCGGTAGCGGGTCAGGCGCCTCAGGCGCGCATCCCGGTAGAAGGAATAGCCGCCGCCGGTATGGGAGATCAGGCTGAAAAAGTCCTCACAGCCCAGGTAGTTGATCCAGGGATAGGGAGTTAAGGGAGTTGTGATCACATACTCCCGCTGCGCATCGTCAAAATACCCGAATTTCATGGCCTTGCCCCCCTCAAGGTGTTTCCTATCCTATTCTCCACCCCCTCCATTCCTTCCTCTTAACAAGTTCTTAAGGCTATCCGGCAGGTTTTTCACCGGGGATGGAGAACTCTTCTTTACAGGGGACAAGACCTGTGATATTTTAGAACTATCATTGCACATAACTCATATAAGCCTGCAAATTTGGTGCAGGAGTTTCTACGTGGCGGCCTATACCGCCTACGCTATGAGTGACCTATAAGCGCTTGTCAGTAAGGGCTTTCCCCTTGCTGATCTTTCCTGCAGCTTGTCGAGCACTCGATGAGTTTTTTTGTTTTTCCAGGGCTGTATGGAAAGGTTCACCCTTTCCATAAGATAAAGGCAAATCCAATCTAGAGGCGGAGGAATGAGAAGTCAATGGAGAGTTTTTTCAAGCTGAAGGAAAACGGCACTAATGTTCGCACTGAGATTCTGGCGGGATTAACCACGTTCTTTGCCATGGCCTACATCATCATGGTTAATCCGGACATCCTGTCCCAGACGGGCATGCCCTGGGGAGCAGTCTTTTTGGCCACCATTGCTGCGGCCATCATCGGCACTTTAGTTATGGGCCTGTTTGCCAACGTCCCCTACGCCCAGGCGCCGGGGATGGGGCTCAACGCTTTCTTCACGTTCACCGTAGTGTTCAGCCTCGGCTTTACCTGGCAGGAAGCCTTGGCCATGGTCTTTATCTGCGGGCTGATCAACATCTTCATCACCGTAACCAGGATCCGCAAGCTGATCATCCGCTGCATCCCCGAAGGGCTGCAAAACGCCATCGGCGGCGGTATCGGTATCTTCATCGCCTACATCGGCCTGCAAAACGCGGGGCTGTTGAGCTTCGCAGCCGGCATACCTGAACTGGTACCCCTAAACAACGCTTCGGTGCTGCTCACCCTCTTTGGCCTGGCCATCACCATCATCATGCTGATCAGGGGCGTGCGGGGCGCCATCTTCATCGGGATTATCATCACCACGCTTTTGGGCATCCCCTTTGGCGTAACCCAGGTGGGCCAGACGGTCAGCCTGTCCCAGGCCTTTTCGGAGCTGGGCACAACCTTCGGAGCCGCCTTCGGCAATCCGGGGCTGCTCTCCCTGTTCAGCGATCCCAGCAAGCTGCCTTTGGTTCTCATGACCATCTTTGCCTTCAGTTTGTCCGACACCTTTGACACCATCGGCACCTTCATCGGCACAGGGCGGAGGGCTGGCATCTTCTCCGCTGAGGATATGAAGGCCCTGGAGACCAGCTCCGGCTTTAAGTCCAAGATGGACCGGGCCCTCTTTGCCGATGCCACAGCCACTTCCATCGGTGCCCTGTTTGGAACTTCCAACACCACCACCTACGTGGAAAGCGCGGCGGGCATCGGTGCCGGCGGAAGAACCGGCCTCACCAGCGTTGTTGTGGCCGTCCTCTTCTTCCTGAGCGCCTTTTTTGCCCCGGCCATCAGCGCCATTCCCTCCGCGGCCACGGCGCCGGCTTTGATCATCGTGGGGATCATGATGCTGGCTTCCTTTGCGGAAGTGAAGTGGACCAACTTCGAAGAGGCGGTACCTGCCTTCTTCGCCGGTGTGTTCATGGCCCTCTGCTACAGCATCTCCTACGGAATTGCCGGGGGCTTTATCACCTACACCTTGATCAAATTGGTGAAGGGCGAAGCCAAGGAGATCCATCCCATATTGGCCGTCTCCACGATACTGTTCATCCTCAACTTCATCATCATGGCGGTTATCTAGGCGCCGCACCATACATCGAGTAGGTAGCCGCTAGGTGATCAGCCTAGCGGCTTTCCTCTCACAGAACGGTGCGTACGGGCCGCGTACACCGCTCCTGAAGAATCTACCGCCGTTCGTAGAACTGCGACACAATACCAACACTGTACTTCGTTAGGTCC